>PLSP01000169.1 GCA_003165195.1 Candidatus Bathyarchaeota archaeon
TCTCGCGCAAATAGACATTCAGCCAGACTTTACTTTTAGACTTGTGGCATCCCCGCAAGTTGTGCGACGGGGAGGAGATTGAAATATGCGTTCGGGTGTGTTTGGGCGATGCTTTTGTATACGCCTGCCAATTAGAGCTGCACTTGCTTGGTCTCGATCTGCCTAAAAGACGAATTTGCATTTTCGAGTGTGCTTCTTTTTGTTTTCCGATATGGTCGGCTCTCGCTTTTCTAGCGCTTAGTGTAGGCTAAACTGGCTATTTTTTCGACTGTTGCATGAAGTAATTGTCTAAAGCCGTGGCTTTAGTGTTGTTGGTATTACAATATTTAAAAACGTTCACGAGCATACGCCAGGCTCACCGACACAAACTTTGGGTATACAAAAGCATCAACCAACTCATTTTAAAAGTGGGTTTGGACAACAAGTTTTATCTCTAAAACACCCTAAAGTAGCAACCAGTCAGAAGGAAACCTAATGAGCAAAGAAATCGATCGCATAAAACTTCGTCGTTGGCGCAAACGAGGCTTCTACAGCGAAACCGTATTAGTCAAACTTCTTCACAAAAAAGGCTACTACGCCGTAAGGGTTCCAGTTAGCAACCCCAGTCTCAACCCACTCCCCGATATCATGGCGCGAAAAGGCAAACACAGCTACGCGTTCGAAGTTAAAAATGCCACATACTATGCTTACTTTCCCAAACAACAAATCGACAAGCTCTTCAGGTTTCTCCATGAATTCATCCCAGCTGAAAACGAGTACAAGCATGCAGTTGTAGCTGCACATTTAGGCAAAAGATGGCTGTTCAAAGAAATCAGTTGGGGTGATTGGGAAAAAAATAAGCTTCCTGACAAGGTCCGCATCCTCAAGCGAGACCGGGGAAACTTGAACATCGACACCACGTATACCTAGCGATGTAAGGCAATGTACCTCAATCTATATTATAGAGACCTGCTCTAACCATTTTTCTTAAACAAGAAGGAATCAAAGCTGTCAAACAAAGAAGGATGCAAGGTGTGCGCTCAAGATCTAAAAAAGGTCTACCTGTTAGGCGAAGAAAAGATTGAAGTGTTAAAAGACGTAACTTTGTCAATTCCAAAAGGAAAATTCATTGCACTTTGCGGTCCCTCAGGTTCAGGAAAGACAACCTTGCTCAACATCATTGGCGGCATTGACAGACCAACAAGCGGCAAAATATTTGTTGATGACCAGGATCTGACAGTTCAAGATGAGAATTCCCTCTCGGATTTCCGTTGCAACAATGTGGGGTTTGTTTTTCAGGCGTACAACTTGGTTTCAACGTTGACGGTGGCTGAGAATATTGCTTTTCCCATGGAGTGGAAGCAGAAACCTTTTGAAGAAATAGAAAAAAGAGTCGATGAATTACTGGATATGGTTGGTTTACAGCATCGTGCAAACCATTTTGCCGCTCAACTAAGCGGTGGCGAGCAGCAACGTGTAGCTTTTGCACGCGCTTTAGCAAATAACCCTGAGTTGATCCTTGCAGATGAGCCAACAGGGAACTTGGATCCAAAAAACGGGCAAAAAATTATTCAAGTTCTTCAGCTCCTGAAAAGTCAGGGGAAAACAATTATTGTTTCAACTCATGACGAGCAAATAAGTGGGTTAGCTGATCAAATTTTATTCCTCGACGATGGCAAATTGGCGAGTGCAAATGAGTAATTTTTCAAGCAACGATTTACGTAGACGAAAGCTTCAAACTGGTTTAACAGTAACTACTTTAACGCTTAGTGTAGCATCCACACTATTTCTTCTGCTTTTTGCTAGCCGCATAGGATTTAACGCAACGTCAACCGCGGGCACATTGACCATGGGAATCACCAGCGTATTTTCAATATTCACCATCTTCATTGGCGTACTTGTTTTTGCCATAGGTGCCGTATTAACTAGTTTTATTTCTTTCTTAATGATGGCTCAAAGAACTAGAGATTTCGGTTTAATCAAAGCAGCCGGATGCCCAAACAGTCTTGTTGCTGGATACTTCACGAACGAACTTTTAACAACAACACTTGCTGGGTGTACTTTGGGTATAGTTTTTGGTTTTTTATTCGATTACGTGGCAACTAACATAGTTTTCTCGAGTTACACCTTGCCTAATCTATGGTTTGGACCAGCAGTTTTTGCCGCATTCTTTGTACTTGCCGCAGTTTTTGGGCTTAGACCCATCCTTAAAGCCTCCAAAATGTCTCCCGCAAAAGCTCTTTCACCCATAGATTACAACGGCTTAATTGTTGCAAATAAACGTAAACCCATGTCAAGGGGCGGATTAACCTGGCGAATTTCTTTAAGAAGCCTTTCGCGGCGGCAATCAGCAAACATTCGTCTTGTTATTTTACTTTCAATTGTCTTTATACTGCTCACGGTGTCCGTCGCTGGAGGCCTTATAACCCGTGACACAACAATATCTTGGGTTCAAAACAGCGTTAATCCGAACACAGTTGTCATAGCTGCCAGCGGCTTGGGTAATCAATATATCCAGTTACTTACCAAGTTCTCAGGAGCTCAAATTAACAACAATTTTATTTATTCTACTTCAAGCCTTGCCATTCCACAATCAGTCATTGCCCAATTGAATTCATCTCCAAACGTGGGCTTAGTTGATCAAAGACTGGTTTTAGATGAACATGTTAGTGAAGTTTCGAATTTTACTGTTGACTACGATACTCAAGCAACTCTATCAGTAGGAAGCAACCGGCAGGGCGACTCGATAGTAATCGGTGTTAACCCCTCCACTCTTGATGGAAACTGGAGCCTTGAAGGTCAGTTTTTGAGTGCAAACAACTCTTTGGAAGCTGTTGTAGGCGATTCAATTGCCCAATCGATGTATTCGGTAGACCCAGATTTGAACATTAACCAATCTAATCCACTTGTTGAAGGTATATCGTTTGAAGATACAACTTTCAACATTGTAGGTGTCTGCATTGACCCCATTAATAACGGATTAGTTACTTACGTACCAATAGAAACGTTGATGAACATAACAGGCATCGACAGCCCCAACCTGCTACTAGTTCAGCTTAAAGATAGTAGCTCATCAAATATTACACAAATCAAAACAATGATTCAGTCGATTGATCCAAACCTCAATGTCTTTCCTCTGAACAACGCAATCCAAAAAGACACTAACTTTCTATCGTCAACCTGGCAAACGATAATGCTTGTACCGCTCTTCAGTTTGGCTTCTGCCGCATTCTGCCTTGTCAGCTATATGATAATTATGGTAGATGAACAGCATCAGGAATTTGCTGTCTTAAGAGCTATCGGAGCTAGACCTAAATTTGTGGTTTTTTCCTTGGCGATTCAAAGCTTAATTTTGCTTCTTTCAAGTTTCGGAATTGGAATATTATTTGGCACCATAATAACCGTAATTATGCTCATTCAGAACCCTGTAGTCACAGGTTTTACCATGCTCCAGATCATCATTTGGCTCTCATTAGCCTTATTTGCCATGTTTGCTCTAAGCCTGTATCCCGCAGTTAAGCTCGCGAAAACGTCAATCTTAAAAATCATGACCTAAAGAAACAAAACTTCTAGAGAAAAACTTTACGGAGTCCATGTAAACGGGCAATTGGACAATGAAATCTTGTAGCGATAGTATAGGCACAATAGGGATTTCGTCTATGAATTTGAAGGAACTTGGCACAAGTGATAATATCGCAGGAATAAACTTTGCCTCTTTCCATTTGGTGCAATCAAGTTTAAGCTTGGCGTTTGGCAATGATCCAGCCATAGCTCTTGTTCTTTGGACTTGTGCATCAACTATTTTTTGAAGAGCTGAAGGGGCAATTGTATGTTGCCAATGTTTGCAGTCGATGCACAGGACAAGCGGTTTTTTACATCCGACAACATCCATTTCCCATCGGCGACCTCCCTGTTTAAAGTGCACATTGTTAAGGACTGAGTAACCATTGTTTTTTAATGAATAAGCTGCCATTTCTTCAAATTCTTGCCAACAAAGCAAACGGCCTACATGTTGCATGTCAGCACCTAAGGTAGCTGCTTTAACGGCTAGCTCGAGCCGGCTGCTACTGTATACTTCAACACAGTCCGCTTTCAGATAAACTAAACCTTCATTTTGCATTATTTCTAGCAACTTTCTCGTGAACTTTGACGGTAGTCTTGCGTCTCGATTAACATTTTCAATTAAAGCGGGTTCATTTTTGGGCAATTTTAGTAGCGAAATTATCAGATTGCACTCAATACTCACTTCGAATACTCACCAAAGTTTAAATGAAACAAGCAAAAATTTGCATATTGAGCTCAAAACATCGCTACACTTCTCAAAGTCGTATACGAAAGCATCGCCTGAACACAGTTCCTTAAACGGTCCAAGCATTCTCTCAGTTGATAATCTCTCACAATGCTCCGCCTTACAGCCCCCCATCTTTTTATTGCTTAAAACGCTTATGCAAAACTTGCTGATATACACTTCCTGAAATTACAGAAAAATGAAAAAACAAGTTTTCGCAAACCGTATCACCTCGCAGAAAAAACTGTAATGGACTAGTTGACAGGTACATTTAATTTTACCTTTGAAGCTGATGGTTTTTTTAACTTTTAGATGTAAAAAAATAACATTCGACATTTTTTCGCCGACTTAAACTTCTGAAAGAAATAATTTTGCAGCAAAAAAAGCAAAACACACCTAAAGAGTCACACCAAGCAACCAAAAAGACCTCCGACAAGGCCTAAAACTCAATTCATAGAACAAATATTTAGAGGAAAACAGGTCTTCAGAGCAGTTTCAAACTCGATTTAGTTTGTTTTAGGCACTTTTTGGTATTCAGAAAGACACATATGCCCATTATTTCATTAGTTGAGTTTGATGATTATATAAGGTTCGCCATAGTTCGAAGTTTTTTCAAGGATTACGAATCTGAAAAAAACGGTTTAAAGAAAATCAAGAAGTCTTGTTGATGCTTTTGTATACAGGATTGAAAAAAGTATGTAAAATGATGAGATTATTAATGTATAGAAAGGCTGAAAAACAGAAAGTGCGTTGCACGAGAGCTTATTTTTCTTCTTCTTGAATTTCGCACTGCAGTCTCTTTATGATTTCGTCAGCTCTAAGGGGTTCGATCTTTAAGGTGTAGAGCTGGCTGGCGGTGCGGAGTTTCAATTTAACGGTGTCTTTTAGTCTAATTACTGAGCAATGCTTTGCTTTGGCGCTCAAAGCCACAAACTTATCTACGTCAGTTATCTCAGAAGGCATAATGTTTTTCCTCTTACGTGTAGCCTTGATGGATGCAAAGCCAAGTTTTTATCTGTTTTGGTCTACATTTAAATTGGTTGATTAAAAGTGATCCTTCTGAATTAATCTAAAAGAAAATAGGTTAATTTTGCAGTTAGGAGATAGTGGTCTATTTAAGGCTTTTTTGAACGGATAGCAAGTTTAAGGTTAACCTCAACCGTATAGTCCTTTTCAGCTTTTCCGACCGCAAAGTTCCAGTCTTTAACTTCTANNTGTTTCAGGCATAAATTACACCTCCCAAAATATTGGTTGTATTCTTAAAGAATTGATGTTAACTGCTAATAAAAAATAATGTGACTGTGCAAACACAACAGCAAAGCTTTGTAACCATGCACTTTAAGGCTAACCTGAAAACTCCCCCTAATTGAGGTTTAGTGCAAAAAAGATTTTGCCCTTGAACCATGAGGGAAAAAGATATTCAAAAAGATCCTTCACGGCAAGGGAGATATTTTAGAGATCTAGTTTTCCAGGTTTGTGTTTAGGGTGAGTATGGTTTATTCCATAGTATATCGTGCTAGCGAATAGAAGTATGAAAATAACTTCAATTATTGCCGCGTAAGTGATTGCGTTGTTGTAGTTTTGGCGTTCTTGTGATGTAACTATTATTGTGACGTTAGTTGTTCCTTGTGCGGGGTTGATCATCGGGTTAATGTATTTGTATATTGAGTTATTTGTCTGAATTAAAACAAGGGTTGGAGGTACGACTAATGCTACAACTAAAAAGACAGCCGCTAGTGCAAAAACAAATTTTCTGTGCATAAAAATCAAAACTACTAGTGTTTTTCAAACTATTGAAGGTTTTCCTTATACTTCAAGCAGCCAACGAAGTTAAATTGGATCTATCCAAATTCGCATTTATGTTGCCCCTCATCCTTATGTGTCTAAGGACCCGAAATTCTTAAAATGGGCAAACGACTTAATCGTATATTATTAGAAGCATTGGAAACGCGTTTATCCCGACGTTTGATCCGCCTGCTCAAAAAGTTCAAGGCGTTTTGGTGGGCCGTACCGGATTTGAACCGGTGATCTTCGCCGCGTGAGGGCGACGTCCTAGCCAGCTAGACTAACGGCCCAAGAGAGGATGCTGAATTCAAAATACAGAGTATCCTTTCATAAAACCTTTCCCCTCTCACGCACAAACTAAGTAAGAGGTACAAAAAATATGCAGAGAAAAATAGATAACTTTGTCGAAAGGCATGAAGGAACCTTAATCTTTGTATGTTTCCTAACAAGCGCGATGGCAGGATACGTTCTAACACATGTCACAAACCTCATAAACTTGGTCCATTAAGCCTTTTCTGAACGGCAACCGCTGCCCTAAACTCTGGGGTACGAGTTTTGATTACACTAATTGGGTTTATCATTACTGCTTTCGCCAGTATGATAATTGCTTCTCAACTTGTCCGTGTTAGATATGATTTCTACTTGAATTTTATTTATTTTGTCATTAAGTTTCATCCTGATAGGCATTGATCGTTTAACATTGGCAATCGAAAACACATTTAACTTTAATCATGAACTGAAAAAAGCAAACGCCAATGTCATTTCCCAAGAAAACCAACCTGATACTTCTACGAAAACGTAAATAAGTATCCGTGACAAGAACTTAATAGCCTCGCTCGAAAAAGGTATCCAAATGTGTGCCGAGGTAGCTCAGCCTGGGAGAGCGCTCGGCTGAAGACCGAGTCGTCGCATGTTCAAACCCTGCCCTCGGCACCAAACCTTTCTGTCTAAAAAAAAGAAAACGTTAAAATCTGAGTTTTCTGAGCTTTTTGGGGCGATTTCGAACTATGCTAACAATTGTGAATGCACTCGCAAATAGCATTCCTATTGCGACAAGGCCAGTAATGAGTTCGCTATTGTTTAACGGTTGGAAAGTTGCATTAGAGGTTGGGGCAGTTGTTGATGTTGGGTTTGGGTCGAAATTAGGTCCTGTTGTAAGTAGTTGGGATAGGTAACTGTTGATTTCTGAAATGTGTTGGTTGATGTCGTAGCCTTCGACGTAGTAGTTGTTTCCCCAGACGTTGTTTATAGATTCTTGCCAAAGGGTTTGAGTTGTTGATACAGCTGTGGAAACGGGCATGGGTACCTGGGAGTCTGTATAAGGGCCACCTACCAGGCTAGCCGACCATTTACCGAGGTATCGATTTATTATTGATTGGGGGATGTCTTGCCAGTATTGCCAAGAGTTTTCGATGCAAATTACGTCGGTTTCATTCATAATTGTGTAGATATTGGGTTGAGCGAAGCTCGAGATTGCTGAACCGCTAAGATTAAACCATACAAGTTTTCCCATGCTATGAATGTAGGAAATTAGATTTTGGTAGAAGGTCACCCATGTTGAGTTTACGCTATTTATATAGACGTCAAGGAAGAAGCCATCAACATTGGATGGTGTTTGGCCTATCCACTTAAGAACAAGATCATAATTTGCTGTGTCCCAGTTTGTTATTGAATGGGTGTCGATGTGTTGGAATACTTGGATGCCAGCATTATGTAAAGTTGTTATTTGCTTTGAGGTTATAAATGGGACAAGGTTTCCAACGTGTCGGGGGTTGTCGTCAGTCCAGAATAAGCAGACGAGGGCTGTGGGGTTTCCATAGTTTTGTTTCATGGTTACGAAATCGTTCACGAGGGTTGAGTCGAGATATTGTGAGACATACCAAGTTACACTATTAGTTGGTGTTGCTTTGGCTGTTTGGATTGGCGTTAATATAAAAGCAAGGCTAAGAAAAAGCATTGTTAAGGTTAATGTTTTGATTAGGTTTCTTTTCATTGTTTACTCCGGAATTACTCTTTTTTGCTCTGATTAAGGCTAAGACTATGTCAATTAGTCTTGACACGAGATCGTAAACCTAACGTATTAGCCGGAAGAAGTGTTTGTGGATTAATGGTTATAAACAATCGTATTCTATCCTGATGCATATTAATATCGTTACATAGAGCAAATATGAAGAAGACGGCTTTTTAGATAACTATAAAACAAACAAGATGTGTCGAGACACTTTTGAAGGCCATTTTTTTGACAATTTATTCCAATCAAGTTAAATCTATTTTTTTTAGAAGAAGCAATATTAGCTCTAAGAATAACTTATAAAGTGGTGCATGGATGTACCAGATCTACCTCTACATTCTCATATCCATCGTTTTTGAAAGCGGAGGGGGTATGCTGTATGGCGTCGCGGTTGGGTTCAACCCATTGTGGGTTTTTGCGGTTACTCTTACTATAAATATTTTAACTGTTTTTGCTTCCATGTTTGTTGTCGATAGATTGTTAGCGTGGAGAAAAGGCTTGAAAAGTTGGTTTGAAAGAAGAACAGTTAGAGGTCAAAAAATCATTAACAAATATGCTTTGTTGGGCATAGTAGCTGGTGTGTTTGTGCTCTCACCCATACAGGTAGCAATAATTTGTCGTCTACTAGGAATTCAGTCAAGCAAATTTTTTCCTACGCTCATCGGGGCCACAACACTTAGCGCCTTAGTATCAATGGGAATAGCCCTTGGAATTTTCAAGTTAATACTACACTGGTAACCCTTTACAATGGGCCTTTGGTATCCTTTTAAGTAATTTTATATCGAGAACTAACCATTATCAACTGTAAGGTGCAAACTTTGGAGCTTGATCTTTGTATTAAGGGAAGAAGAAGCGTTAGAGCCTATACGGATGAACCAGTTTCTAAAGAGCAGATGCAGGCGGTTTTGGAAGCAGGAACCTGGGCGCCGACTGGAATGGCGAGGGAGCCTTGGACGTTTATAATTATTGAAAATAAACAGCTTATTAAATTGGTTTCAGACGAGACCAAAACTCTAGTTTAACAAGTGTTTCCTTCGATGTCAAAACAATTTTCCACCAGCGAAGACGTAATATGCTACAATGCGCCAACTCTGGTTCTTGTTTGCACGAAAAAAGATCCACAGTGGGACCATGTAAACTTACTTGATAGTGTTTTGACAACCCAAAACATGTTCCTTAAGGCTTATGAACTTGGACTTGGAACTTGCTACATGGGTTTTTTAGAGCTTCTAAACAGCAAACCACAAGTCCTCAAGAAAATAGGCGTTCCAGACAACTATCAAATGATGGTTCCCTTCATTATTGGGCATCCGAAAGCTAAACAAGGCAAGGGTAAAAGGAAAAAGCCCGAAATCAAGGAATGGCTTAAATAAAAATATAGGAAATCGGTTTTCCTTTCCTGTTTTTCATGGTGGGCTTTCTTTTTTCAAGGCTCATTTAACTAACGGTTTAACAATTACTAATGACCCCTCTTTTACTTCTAATTCTTGGCGAATGGCCTTCGGCATCTGAATTAACCCTTTTCCTTGAAATTTCTCATCTTTAACAATCTTGAATTTGCATTGGAGGGTTTTTCCTAAGAAGGTGTCCGAGATGGTGACTTCTTCAATTTCTTCTTCACCGTAGAATTCGCGCCATCTTTCAAGTAGTCCTTGATCGAAGCGTACGGTATAGGGTTCTCTTAGGGCATTAAAACCTGATATGTCTGCAACCATCATTTGACATGTGGTGCCGTCATTTACAAATCGTTCTCGGCAAGCATGTGTTTGAGTATCCTCTTGATTTTTTTCTTCCGTAACATTGTCTTCAGGAGCTTCATCAGATAGTAATGGTTTTACGAGAATTTTGGCACCTTTTTTAATTTTTAGAGCGCGAAGTATCGGTTCAGGTAGTAAAGCTAACCCTTCATGATCGTATTTGTCATCGGTGATTTGCTCGAAAGTGCATTCGGTTTTTTGTCCACTGTTTGGTTCATTTATCATTATTTTGCTGATTTTGCCCTCGCCATAGCGTTCTGTCCAACGGCCAACAGTAATTGCATCCAAGCGCACGGTGTCAGCAGAACCAGAAATTAAACCCAAGCCACCCTTAGTATCGACAGTAAACTCTGCATATTCAGTGCTCGGAGAATGCAGTTCTTCAACTGTCTGTTGTGTCAAGCTGGGGGTGGGCTCAGTTTCTATTTCAGCTTCCGAGGCCATTTGTTCGATGCTTTGTTGAATTTCTTGAAGCGCTTCTTGTTCAATTTCGGGTTGTATAACTTCAGCTGAAACTTCTTCGGAGGCAACAACTTCGGACACCACTATTTCCGTCATTTGCTTGGAACTTTGAGGCAACTCGAACGTTTTTTGAAGTATATTTGGTGCTAAAACATGAGTTAAATTAGTTATGCTTTCATCGTCAGCTCCGCTGGGCGTGATTATGGTTAAATAATAACCGTTAATTTGCGTTATATCTAATCTTTCCTGCGCCCCTTTAAGCGTAATTGTTTCTACGCCGTCTACAGTGTCGGCATGTTCTTTTAACGTTTGAAAGGCTTTAACCGTTTTATAAGCTTCTTCTTCACCCACCTTTTCGTCTTTCGCGAGCACCTTGTCATCCTGGAAAATAAAAAGCTTGGTAACGTTGCTATCAGCTTTTTTTATTTCATTTAACGCGTTCACTAACGCTAGATTACTCAAGTTATCTTCCATTTTACTGTTTTCTCCGTGGAAACTTGACTTTTATTTTATCTCGAGGATTCCTCGTTTTATGGTTTCTGCGGCTGGTATTCCAAGCGTGGACTGTGCTCCGGCAAAGCACCATTTGGCGAGTTCGGGAAGGTCTTCTTTTTGAAGATTAGATGCGTTTTTCTGTAGGTGCCGCTGGCATTGGCGGGTTAAAAAAACTTTGGCAGCTGGACCCATTTGTTTTGCTAGTATGGATAAGCAGTCTTCTTCTAAGGTCATGGTCTATTCTTTACCTTCCGTACCCTCGTCTTCCTTTAGCAGGGCTTCTTGCATTCTGAATGCATTTATCATTTTCTTGAAGGCATCTGCCAACTCGTCTATTTCATCACCAGTTTTTACATCTATGTTTTGTTTGAGGTAGTATCTTTGGTCAAGGTTTCCTTGACTTACTTTTTGTGCGATGTTTGCTAGTTTTTTGAGGGGGTTGGTGATTCGTCTTCCCATTACCACTGACAAGGCTATTGATGCGGCAATTATGGCCACGATAAATATGACTGCGATTGTTATGCTCATGTTAGCGTAGTTCTGTGATTCTGCTGCTGCGTTTTGTACGTTTGTTTGTGTTGCGCTTCTCACCGAGGCAAGCTGTGCATCGGCCTGGGACGTGTCATTCATGAGGGTGGTCATTTGATCCCAGATTTGTGTGTATTTGTCGCTTGAGTTAAGGCTGGGGTCCGCATATGTTTCTGCTATGGCTTTGATTGTTGGGTTGATTTGATTGCTGTCAGTAGAAACTACGTTTTGGAATTCAGATAGAAGGGTTGGATCGGATGCGAGGGCGCTGGCTAGAAAAGTTTGGGTTTTAACTTGAAGCTCTGCGCTGGAGACCATGATTTGTTGACCCTGAGAAACCTGGTCTGTGCTGTACATCAGTGTGCCGAACTGTTTCTGGTCTAGGCCTTGTTGGTATGCATAGGCGTTGTTGTTGATGTTTACTTGTTGTTGTACGTTGCTTTGGAGGTTACTCATGATTGTGGTGTTGTAGGTAATTGTTGCGCCTGCAGCTATGAAAAGCGCGATTATTACGAGGTAGGAGAGGAGGAGTTTTTGTCTGATTTTCATTTTATTCCCCTTTTAAATTAAATATTGTATATTGAGATATTGTATATTTCAAATAATTATACCTAATAAATATGCCTAATAAACACACGACCTGTACGCTTCGTTCAACACAAATACAACTCCACCACCTAATTTAGGCTCAAAAACCAGAAACAAGATAAGTAGGAGGGGTAGGGGTCTACTATTTGTAACGATTTTCTATATTCAAATAGGCAAACCCAACGTAGCCATATCTTAGCTGACGATAGTTGGATAGAGGTCTAGTATTTACCACTCAAGCCATCAGGTAAATACTAGTTCCAAACCGACAGAATCCAAACTTGGCCGATCCTAAGGTTGAAGAGGGTCTATGATTTGAGACAAAAAATCGCCACAAAAAGATAGCTCAAAAAAATAAATGTTGAATCTTAAAAAATTCTGGGAAAACCTTAAGGGAGACGAAGCAAACCGCAATTGCTATGACTAGTACGACTAGCAGATACTTTGCAAGAGCTGTTTTATAGGAGAATTGATTTTAGTTGCCAAGGTCCCTTTTTGATTCACTTAACCATTTCATTCGCAAACATTCCCGATTAGTCATAATTATCTGGGTGATTGCAGTGATGATTTCTCTGGTCCTCATACCACGGTTCTTTTCAAGCGTTTCATACGACTTAACCGGCGGATTTGGTGGACCAGCCAACACCATGTCGGACAAGGCACAGAACATCATACAAACAGAGTTTCCATCGCAAGGAGGAAACAGCAGCGACAACAACATTTTAGTTGTTATACAAAATACACAGGTGTACTCTGATGCCCTGCGGCAAAATGTGCTTGCACTTAACAATACATTATACAAGGATTCAAGCGTTATCAACTATACGGGTGAGTCAAGTCTCTACTCGCTCGAAGCCAGCCTGCTTAGCTCTTCGTTGCCAGAAATTCTCAATCAAACAGCAAGCCTCCAATCAAACATAGCAACCATTAACTCAGGCTTGTCAGGCAACAACCAAACATGGGATCTTGCTTGCGGCCTCATCGCAAACGCAACGCAGAGTACCTTTGCACAGTCTCCGCTCTTCACGATAAATGCTCCAGAACTCAGCAGCTTACTCTCAGGGCTTTCCCCTAACGCAACAGTCACAGATATCAACAAATCCATAAACAACGAAATTACCACACAGTCCTACGCTAATTACCCATATGTCGGAACGAACGCTTTGACGGGGAACTTTGTTAACAAAGGCAACGACACCATGCTCATAGTCTTCGGCTTCTCATCAATGCCTACAGACGCTACAATTAAACAGGTTCAGACAGACGTAGGCAGTTCTGGGCTGCAGAGCTTTGGATCAGTTTACGTTACAGGGGGAGCGGTACTAACTAAGGACGTTGCTAACGCGTTTTTGCCAGCGCTTGAAGTAACCGTTGGACCTTGTGTAGCTATCTCGCTGCTTATTGTTGGGCTTCTATTCTTAGCGCCGGTCGCCGCCTTGATTCCAGTGCTTCTCGGAGGCATTTCAGTATCAGTTGCCCTCGCCGCTATCTACGAAGCAGTTGTAGGAATAGGCAAAGGAACCTTAACCTTCCTTACACCAACACTGACTATCCTGTTGATGTTAGGGTTAGCCGTAGATTACTCGGTCTTGCAGCTTAAACGCACGCGAGAAGAACGGCTTAAAGGAAAAACAATTGAGGAAAGCGTCGGAATCTCCCTCAAGTGGGCAGGACAAGCAGTCTTAACTGCAGGCATCACCGTTATCGTCGCCTACATCGTTATGGCAGTCGTTAACGTCCCAATTTTCAGCGATGTAGGAACTGCAATTGCACTGGGAGTTTCAATTTTGCTCTTAGCATCACTTACCCTTTTGCCAGCCCTTGAAATCGCCTTGGGCGACAAAATATTCTGGCCAGGTCTTCACAGAGCCCGCAAATCAAAATCTGACCCAAACAACAGCATACTGCGACGACTTGCTCACAGCACACTGAAACGCAAAATACCCATTATAGTAATCATCAGCATATTTGCTTTGAGCGCTTTTGTTGTTGTATACAGTACACCAACTAGCATGGATTTCCTCAAACTCATTCCAAACTTCCAAAGCAACCAAGGACTCACTGCAATATCAACCGGATTTGGAAGCGGAACCGAAGACCCAACCAACATTGTAATAACAACAACCACGCCGATAACCTATGGAAACAACCAGTTCAACCAAACCCTGCTAAATGAGATTGACCAAATCACAGCCACAGTAGCAAACTCGAACGGAGTCGTTGAAGTTACTGGGTTAACCAGACCTTATGGCAGCATATTCAACTATTCAGGCATAGAAGACATGGCTCTTCCTCTTCAGATGCAGTATGAAAGCCAAATGTTTTCAACCATTGGACAAGACAACAAGACTGCATTGCTCACCGTTAGCCTTGCAGAATCAGCCTTTACACCAAACGCGATAAGCTCGCTGCAGGGCATAGAGAAAAGCATCAGCCAGCTGTCACTTAACGGCATAAAAGTTTACTATGGCGGTTCAACACAGTCAACTATAGATAGCCAAAACTTTATGTCCAGTCTGATTCCGGAAGTAGTGGCGATCCTTGCAGCAGCCGTCTACGCGATATTATTTGTTCAGCTTCGTTCCGCTTTCACTCCTATTCGTCTAATAGTCACTATCCTCTGCAGCGTCGTGTTCTCTCTGGCCCTTATCTCCCTGATATTCTACGGGCTGCTTAACCTTCCAATCCTCAACTTTGCTCCATTATTCGTAGTTGTAACCATGCTGGGTGTCGGTATAGACTATGACATCTTCTTCATCACCCGTATCCGCGAAGAGGTCCTAAACGGCAAAACCGATAACGAAGCCATCGTGACAGCTATCGACAAAGTCTGGGTAACTATCCTTTGCCTTGGTCTTGTGCTTGCAACAGTCTTCGCTTCACTGATGATAACTGGAATTGCGATTCTTCAGGAAATTGCCCTTGCAGTCTCAGGCGCTATCCTCATCGACGTCTCCGTCATTATTTTGCTATTTGTGCCTTCACTGATGGGACTAGCGCAGAAAGCTAATTGGTGGCCCTACAAACTTAACCGAAGCAACACACCTCAAAATCACACAGAATAAAAAGAACAGTATTCGGTCTAACCCTTTTAGTTTTTTCCTCTATTACTGGTTTAACTATTTTTTTCTGCTTTTCGCGCAACAGTTCCAGTCTCAACCCTCGCTAGGCGTGACTTGTTTTTGCGAGGTTCTTTATCTGGCAAAATTTTGTTTTTAGGGTTAAATTCGCCTTGAGGCATAACTATACCGTCAACATCGTCTCCATAAACCACAGCTTTGTGCTCCAAAAAAAGTTTCCCTACATAGGCGATTGTGACGGCGTCAAGCTCATGATCACTCATTTGGCTGGTGAGCCCTTCAATACCCAAATCTTCCAAACCCGTTAACAGTTTATTGAGTCCTTTCTGTTTTCGTGGAATCCCCAAAACGTCTTGGGCACCTCCTGGGTAAGCCTCAACTGCAACGAAGTGTTCAGCTTCAAGAACTACACGCAGGTTCATGCCTCTTTTCGTAAGCTTCCTCATGGGACCTATCGTAATTGGAAAAAACCTTATGCCTCTCTTAAGCAGCTCCCTGTCGCATGGTCTAAGGTGACTGCCGGTTCGCTCCTCTATCGATGCTCTTCCAGGCGGCAGGCTCAGCGGAGCATCAATGGCAACTAAGCGAGAGTTTACGTCCCTGATTTTAGCCATGATTTGCTCGTCAGTGAAAACAATGCAAGTTTCAGCTTTGTAGCCTGTGAGTTTGCAGAAACCTGTAGGCCGAGTTTCAACTCCTGCCAAATCTAAACCCACAATTGCCATCTTCGCTCTAACACTATGTAAAAGCCGCCGCTAATATTTCTTGCATCCAATAGAACTGAATTTTGCTCTGACGCACTCATGGCATTTGAAAGTTAAATGGTGTAAAATAAATCAAGATTTTTTGTTTGAATTTCAGGGTAAATACCCTCTTTTTTAACCCGTTTGGAGCGGATGATAGAAAGTGTTTTATGTTGATTCATGTGATACCATTGCATACGGTGATAATAATGGCAAAATGCCCTACATGTGGAAAAGAAGTTAAAACTCCAAAGAAAACATGGAAAATGGCCGGCAAACCCGACAAAAAAGGAAAAAGAACAGAACTCACCATCGCGCTCTATGATTGCTGCGGTAAAACATTCCGCCAAGTTTTAGACAAGAAAAAGATCTAAAAAAATTTTTCCATTTTTCTTTTTTTCTTTCTTATTTCTTCTAACGTTTTATTGCTATGTTAACTACCCGTCCTTAGGGAAAAAAAGGGGTAAATGGCTTTTACAAAGAAAGGATCTGGGCACTCTATCAGTTTTTGCTAATGAGTGTACAGACTGCNNCGTTTAAGACGGCTTCAATTCTTTCAGTGAACAGCCCGTTTACCACAAAGCAGTCTAGGTGCAGTTGCAGAAGCAGTTTAGGCAGAAACACATCTACGTTTGTCTGCCCTTCCATTCTCAAAAGATCACCTGCAGATAACCGGCGAATTAGTTTTGCGCCTGAATGTTTTTTGGGGTCGCACGTATAAATTCCATCGACGTCAGTTGCTAAAACAAGTTTGGGTACGCATAATTTTCCTGCAATAAAAGCGGCGATGGAATCAGATGTTACTGCCCAAGAGTTTTCAAGCGGGTCCTCCACAAAAAAATAGTTTGAAGGCAAAAAAATTGGCAGCTTACCTGAATCGAAAATTTCCTGCAACTCAAAGTTGTGAACGATAGATGAATTAGGCAGTAAATCTGCGAGTAAAAAACCGAATTGGTCCATACCCAAAATTGCCATCTTATGCGACGTCTGCGGGGAAAGGGTAAACCGCTCATCCAAATTTCGAACGGTGTCCGCAAATTCGCCTCCTCCCGGCACGACTACCAGCCTGCAGTTCATAGAAAGTTCACTTAGCTTCAAGCAAAGCGTCTTAAGCTTCTGAGGGTACAACGCTAAGCTGCCACCCACTTTAACTACTGCCGCATCCACTCCAGAGCACCTCCTTGAAGATTACTTGCAGCCATTAAAGCAACTGCAAATGCGGGAGTGGCAATTGTAACGTCGTTGGGAAACAGGGTGTTTAAATCGATAGTTTTTTCGGCGCCAATTTTCTGAGCAGCTTGCCTTCCGAGAAAATCTTTGCCAAGCCCTGTAACCACGACTGAAATCTTATGGGAAGTGAGCGTTTCCGTGTGTGAGTAGACTTTTCTTAAGCCCTCTGTAATCTGCTGGATTTGCTTGTTGCTCACATATTTTGCCATATCGACGATTTCCTGTTGAGTTAGCATTTCAGTGTCGGCGCAAACTACCCTCGCTAGCCGCGCGGAGGCTTCGGCAACGCTTTTTCCTCGTCCATCCGCAGTTTCGCAACTATACTGTTCCACCATTATGTTACCTAATATTATGTGCACATCTCCCGACAAAGCAAACAGTTCTGATGCCACGCCTGCAAAGCCGCCCCTAAGAGGAATAGATGACACTATTGCACAGACGTTAGTCCTTAGGCTGCCGGTGTAAACAAGCTCGCCACACATGAGCTTATCCAAATCTGTTCTGCCTTTGGCAACTATTCGGCCGTTGACGATGGGAATTATGCTTGAGCTTGTGCTTCCAATATCAATTACGACGCAATCAGTGACCCGTTGGGCAACGAGCCATCCTGTTGCAGCCCAATTCGCTGCGGCAACACCTAAAGGCTCTTCACGAGCAATGCTTAGAGGTTCGAGTTCAACTTCAGTGTTTAGAACTTGAATGGGGACATCTGGGAAAGCTTGCTTTGTAGAAGCTAAAATCTGCTGTACGCCTTCTCGTTTAGTAGCGTAGGCATCGGATAATTCAGCAGTCATGGTAACAGCTAAACCTTCCAGGTGGACACCGTTTAACCGTTTTTTAAGCGTCAAGAGGAGATTTGCAAGTTGGGCGGGGTCCTTCCATATTGGAAAGTACTCGACCTCCATCTTGACAGTTTCAAGCCTCTTGTTTTCAACATGCAATAACGCTGCTTTAGTGTTGGCGCCTCCAATATCTAAGCCTAACACATCAACCAAACTTTTCTCCCCTGCTAATAATGTCGAGCGCATGCTCTTTAATTCGTTGACAACAAGAAAGTGACTCTTCTAAGGTTTTTCCTAAGCAAGAAACAAACATGCAGGCTTCAAGGCTATTCACCATGAAAGGAGGAGAGATAACCCCTCTTATCTTCCCGGTTTCTTGAAAGTCAATTAAAGTGGGATTGGAGACTTTCAGTTTTAAAAAGGAAGCGAAACCGTTAAGCTTAGGTTGCGGCGGTAGCTTAGTTTTCACAGCAGCCTCCACAATAGCTTCCGCAACATTGAAGCAGGCAACTTGAGACAAGCCAACGTACGAGGTAGTTAACCGCGGATTAACATCCACAACTACAGGTCCATTCTCGCTCAAAACAAAGTCAACTCCAATATACCCGCGTAATCCTGAAAAACCCTCCACAACCAGAGTTGCTACTTTGAACGCTTCTTCTTTAAGGGGATGTTCAAACGGGACAATTCCACCGCTGTAACTTGAAGTTGAATCAGGTGTTGCAACAATGACGTTTTGTTTGTTTAGGCTGATCGCAATTGCTTTTCCGTCTGCACAAATCAAGCTAACGCTTGCAGCTTCGCCTTTAACAAACTCTTGCGCAATAAAATGCTGACGGGTTGATTGTGCCTTTACCTTTGAGAGAGCAGCCTCTACTTGTGTGTCGTCTTTTACAAGGCATAAACCGGCGCAGCTAACGCCGTCCGACGGTTTGAATACCACAGGATAGTTTAGCTGAGTTTTGATGGTTTGCTTAATTCGCTGGGCGCTAAGGTTGACATTGAAGACAAGTGTTTTTGGTGTTGGCAACCCTTTCTCCTTTAAAGCTGCATAAAGTACTGCCTTGTCCGCAACGTTTTGTATGGCTCCGGACTGACTGTTGAGAGAAACTTTTCCTGTCTTCTCCATCAGCTGTACGAGTGACTGGAGAGTTTGTCCTGTTTCAGGCGCAATGATATAGGTAGCATCGCTGATTTGGGCTTTGTCAACAAGAAAGCTCTTTGTTTGTTCACCAGAAAATACCGGTACAACGCAGTCCGCGGCCAGAGGAGGATTGAGTTTGAAGAGTCTATTGTCAAGTAACACGGTTACTTTGTGCCCTGCAGCATTCAAATCTGAAACAACCGTTCGAAGCATTGCAAATCCTTCACATAAAACCTCAGGCTCCAAAGGCTGCCCTGCATAAGCGCCGCCGGAAATATGCTCATAAACCATAAGCCTCAAAGTTTTATGCTCCTTTACGAGTTGATTTGAAAAACAAGAATTCCCCTTAAATCTTTTCAATGTCCCGTAAGTCAGCTAAGAAAGCAAGCGCATGCTGATTCTGTACATGAGGCATCACAACCACCCTTATGCAATCATAACGTGGAACATAGGAGACAAACCAGCCCCGTTGCCATAGGCTCTGAGCCAAATGCTTGGTTCCTTTTGGACTGCGGAAAGCCGCTATGTTGAGGGTGGGTTCAGTGACGAGGCAACACCTTGCAGCTTTAAGTTCATTAGTCAGCAATCGGGTGGTTTTCATGCATTTGTCTACAATTTTTTTGAAGCCTTCAACTCCTAGAAGCCTGAAAACTGCCCATGCGGATGCTGCGGATGCGCCGGGACGTGTCCCGACAAAGGTGTACTGAAATCTGTTTGTGAGATAAGGTGTTTCGGTCTTAAGATGATCTATTGTCTGTGTATCTCGGAAAATTGCGCCTCCTGTGGGAATGGCCGCCATGCCCATTTTGTGAGGGTCAACTGTCATGGATTTAACTGCGGGTAATTGAAAATCAAACTTGCCGCCGTTGGGCAGAAATGGAAGCACTAAGCCTCCGAAGGCCGCATCAACATGAAAGTAAACGTCACGCTTTAAAGCCAAATCTGAAAGTCCCTCAATTGGGTCAACAACCCCCAACTCGGAAGTTCCAGCCGTTCCAACGATGGCGACGGTATTGCCGCGTATGCACGCTTCAACCTTTGATAAGTCAACTCTAAAAGAATCATCCAAGTCGACATAAACTGGTTTGAGTTTGAGCATCCCGCAGATTTTTGTAAACGAAAAATGCGCAGATTTCGGCAGGACAACTTCAGGATCTTTGACGTTCGCCATGTTTCTTGCGGCTAAAAGAGCCAGCATGTTTGCTTCTGTTCCGCCTGAAACTAATGAGCCAACGCAGTTTTCACCGTGCAGAAGCGATGCCAACTCATTTATGACTTCCCTTTCAAGTTGAAGGCTTCCAGGAAAAAGCCCGGGGTCGCCAAGGTTTGAGTTTAAAAACATTAAATATGCTTTCTTTGCGATTGGATGAGGTTTAGTGCACATTGAGCATAGGATTTTGCCCTCGTCATACTTTTGGTCTTGTCGATTGAACCGTTTGAGTTCTTCAAGAACGGTTTTTCTGTTTGCGCCCTTGACATGCAATCGTTAAGCCCTCACTTTCTGGGCCTGTTTTACAGTTTCAACCAGTTCACGCACTAACACGCGGGTCATTTTACCTGTAACCCGATCCCTATTCGTGCAGGCTGCACCCCGGACACCAGCTATATCTGCGCCTATGCAGTCCAGAACAGGTAAATCTTGTTTTCGCAATGAGCCAGCCAATGCAGCTTCTAAGCCAAGATCGTGAGATGCAGTAACAAATTTTGTTAGTTGTGGCACATCTAAGAAATCGAATAGGCTTTTGCCATCTTTTACTGAGGTGTCAAGCATTGCCAAGTCGACATGGGCTTTGGATGCGATTTCTGGGATAAGCATGGGGTTTAATGCGCCGATTCTTTGTGCATCGGCGTAACCAGCGGCGGCTACTTTGATTTTGGGGTTGCATGTTTTAGCGGCTTTGTTAACGTTCTGTAGCAGAAACACGGCTTCTCTAGCTGTCTTGAATCCGTAAAGCCCCACTTTAATATAATCGACACCTATTGACGCCGCACCTAAAGCAGCCAAAGAAATGGACCCGGGAAGGTTCGGGACATCCCCCAAAGCACAGCTTACCTCAATGTTTCGGGGCGTTATTTCTCTTATACGTTTGATTACCCAGGGGAAATTTGCACCTAACGCACCTTCTTTGGGGTTTTTAACGTCGACTATGTCTGCTCCTCCGGCTATGGCTTCCGCGGCTTCTTTTTCATTCATGGGGCTTACGAGCAGTTTCAATTTAGTATCCTAAACATGCGAATCCTAAGGCACCTTTAAAAGTTTTGCCAATCCAACGGTTAAGTTTTTTATTCCCAAAAGCCATTTACAAGTGGCGAACAAATTGAAGGTCATACCGGTTATCGACATTTTAAACGGGATAGCTGTCCACGCGGTTAAGGGTATAAGAAGCGAGTATAAACCACTGCAAAGCATCCTTAGCGATTCAGCGCAACCGCTTGCCGTTGCGAAGGCATTTAGAAATCTTGGGTTCAGCGACTTGTACGTAGCTGATTTGGATGCAATAATAGACTGCACAACAAGTTTTGGTGGTCTCAAACAGGTTGCCGAAAGCTCAGGCATTAAACTAATGGTGGATGCAGGCATCACAAACATTGATCGGGCAAAGAGTCTGCTAAATAACGGTGTTTCTAAGGTTGTTGTTGGAACGGAAACGATGCAAAGTAAAAGCTTTGTTGGTGAAGCGGTGAAACACCTTGGCGTTGACCGTGTCATCGTTAGCTTAGACTTGAAGGGCGATAAAGTTCTAGCCAAAGAGGGGTTTGACGGCGCCAAAGAGCCCATAAGCCTGCTGCGGGAATTCAAAGAAATGGGTCTTGCAGAGGTTATTGTTTTGGATCTCTCACGAGTTGGAAGTGGAGAAGGCATAAACATCGATCTTCTAAGGAAAGTAATCGACGAAGTTTCATTAGAAACATTTGTAGGTGGCGGAGTGCGAAGCATCGAAGATTTGGTTCAATTAAGAGATCTGGGTGTTTCAGGCGTCTTAGTGGCGACGGCTCTGCACACTGGTAAAATTTCGGTTAAACAGCTAAAGCAAGCAAAACTGCTTTAGTTTCATTCCTTAAAGAGCGATGCAGACTATGCCTCCAAGCTGCGTGACCCGTTTTCCCGCGGTGGCTTCAGCGTTTATGACTCGTGTTTTTACGCCTCGGTTTGCAGCAACTTGCATTAGCCTTTGGATTCGGTATTTTTGGCGGCTACTTGAAAAGTACTCGTCTGTCAACAGCAAATACTCTGGTTTTGGTTTGCCTTCTGCCTGCTGGTTTAAAACTAGGTTTTCGGCTTCTTGCAAGGAAAAAAACACGAGGTTTGCTGAGTTGTTAAGTTTTTTCTCAAGAACCTCGAGCAGGTTTTCTGTTTCTTGGGCGGTCGTCTCGCTGATTGATTCTTTGAAGGTTCCTTTTTTTGTTAAAGCCGCCACTTGCTGCGGTGTGTCCGCTGAACCTGTTATCGTTGAAAAAACCGCTTTGCCTGCGCCTTGGACAAGCCAGTTGTGATGCGATTTGATGTGACTGAGAAAGTCTTGAGCGAAGTTAGTTCTTGGTGGAGCAGCAATTATGATGCTTTTTACGCCTTCCTTGAGTGTTGGTCTGATGGCGTTAACTATGGTTTCGTGGAAGCTGTAGACTGCTTTGGAGTCATTTCTGCTCCCGTTCAGAGGTATAGTTTGTTGGTGTTTGGCGACGTTGCTGAAAATTTGCCATATGGCGGCGTGGTCCGGTTCTAATCCTATTAGGACGGCAACTGGGTAGCCGCGTCTGTAACTTTTCGGCGACATATCTGTATCTACCCAGATGCAGAGACCGGTGGATTTAAGTTTTCGTGGTAGTCAACTTTTGATAAATAGAGATTTTTGTGGGTTTCTTTGTTTGGTTTCCGCCTATTGATTGTAAAAGTTGTTTCAAATAGCAGACCCCTACCTCTACCCTATCGCCGATGACTCATCCGTGCTTTAGATCAGACAAACAAAACCGTCGCTTCGAGAGCGCAAACTTTTGTTGTTTGTGTTTTGAGTTGCTTCATTGGTTTAGCGTCTGGAACGTTGGCAGGTTGCGTGTTTTAGCGTGTTTTCCCGTGCCGTAGCGTGCCCAAAAGTTTTTTCCCGTGGTCCTGCGCCTTTCCCCGCCTCTTAGCGTTCATTAGCGCCTCAGATAAATCCGTAAATTAATGGATAGGGCGTTAACCGAAAAAGTCTCCTTCATCACTCAACTTCAAAAAGCGCATTCAAAGAATCGGAAAAACAGCACCTTTATCAAGGGCTTAAAAACGATAATTTATGATTGGCTATGATTGAAGTTGATAACGCGGAAGCATTAAACAAGGAAATAGGCAAAAACCATAAACTTGTTGTTCTATTTTATTCTTCATGGTGCCCTTTCTGCGTAAGATTTGTTCCCGTTTTTGACAAGACAATAGCTCAGTACAGGGTTGGAGAAGGTTTACATGTACTTTTAGAAGATGATGATAACCCGCTTTGGGTTGACTATGACATAGAAGCAGTTCCAACTGTGATTCTTTTCGAGAAGGGTCAGGTTAACAAGCGTCTTGACGCAACGTTGGGCTTAGGCTTAAACGAGAGAAAACTTAAAGCTTGGTTGGAAGAACTTAGCGGTTCATAATCTGACGCTTTAAGGAAAAACCCCCCATTATCTTCTAAAACAGGGTTTACAGTTTCAATTAACGGCGCAATGAAGTGTGTTATTTGTAGTTATTTTTATGGTCGTAGCGTTGTCAGAGGGAACTAGGATTAAAAAGCATTTCAGAGATAACTAAAAAAAAGAAAAAAAGTGATTATTGGTTCGCTAAGTGGTTTTATAGCTGCTTGATTGGTGCGTCAGAAATTATCAGCATTATACCCGGAATTACGCCTGCAAAGATTAGCGCTATGATAGCCCATAACATGTTGCTTGTAGCTTTAAGCGTCGCAATGTCGCCTGAGTTTACTGCCTTGTACATCTTCCAAATCCGCAGAAATACTAGTACGCTTACTGCGAACAAAACTAGATAAACAACTACATACCCAACAACGAAACCGCCCAGTCCAACGGATGAAGCGAATGCCAAGCCAGCTATAGTGACGAGAAGCCCAGCGATCCAAACGATCATGAATAGAATTGAAAATATGAAGGCGATCAAGATGTAAGTCTTTAGGGTTGCTAATTTATCGGTTGCTGTATTTGGAGGTGGAGGTGGTGGAGAACTTGTCATAATATTCATATCCTTTCTTTTAAAAATATCCTAATACATTTTATGCAATTCAACCTTTTTAAGGCTTCTTATACGTTAATTAACTCAAGAATTACGGTTTAAATTTAATTTATCCATAATAATTAACAGATATAGTAAAAAGTTGAGTCTTTCGGCAGCGATTGCTCGCTTACTAAAAAAATCCTGCATAATTCTTGCAGATACAGCAAGAAGTTATGGCTTGTATGCGGCAAGGAGTGCTAACTCCAGCCATTTCCAATAGCAATCGACATCAACAAAGCCTATCTGCCTTAACCAATCAAGCTGTGTTTCAACATCAAGGAGCTTGTTTGACGGGTCTTCTTTGTCGGGCGCCGACGCTATTTTAACAAGAAATTTCAGGTGCGCATTCAGGGTCGGCGAAGAAACGTGCTCTAGATTACAGAAAACCCCACCGTGATTGAGCAAACAAAAAATTTCCTGGTAAAGTTTCTTTTTTCTTGGATGCTCCAGATGGTGAATCGCAAGGCTAGAAACAACGGCGTCGAAACAGCCTAGCGACTCTGGGGAAAGCGGACAGCTGAAATCATGCTTAACTACATTAACATGCTCGTCATCCGCAAATCGTTTGCGCGCTTGCTCAAGCATGGGGTCGGAAAAATCCAGTGCTACGCCCTGAATGTTGGGCCGCTCCAGTTTAATCAGCGCCAGCAGTCGCCCATCGCCCGTTCCAAGATCCAAAACACGTTTCGCACCCGTGGGAATTTGTTCAAGAAGCTCTTTTTCACCCTCCGTGCGGTGCGGCAACTTGTCCGCTCTTGCTAGATATGCGAGAGCATGTTCAACTGTTTGCCATTCGCTTTCAGAGTTAATCGGCTTTTTCATATTTTTCCTTCTGTCTCAAAGTAAAGATTGGCTGCTTTATTAGTTAGCGACTATTTTTCTGTTAAATCTTTGTTTACCCCGAAATTTATGCGAGAGCTAATAATCCTTATATTACAATGATGCGCTGTAGTAAAACAATTATTGAGGGGTTCATTATTTATGGAGTTTTGTCCTGAATGCGGTTGCCGTCTTGAACCTAAAAAAACCCAAGACGCCGTTGTGCTTGCATGCACAAAGTGTAATTATGTTAAAAGTCCAGAAAACAGTCGGGCGCAAGCTAAAGTCGTTAAATCTTTTGTGCCTAAATCTCAGCCTTTCTTGGTTGTCATTAGCGAGGAAGATCAAAAGGTAAAAACCATGCCAACAATCCATATGAAATGCGAGAAATGTGACAACACAACCGTTTACATTTGGCAGGTACAGACAAGGGGCGGCGATGAGGCTTCAACCCAGTTTATGCGCTGCACAAAATGCGGTCACACCTTTAGAGAATACACTTAGTTTTTTGTCTGTTCGTGGCGAACAGTCGAAAGTTATTAAAGGCTAGGTCTCTTAGAATAAAGACCGGAGAATAATCAATGCCGAAAAAAGAAAAACCGTTAACTAAAAAAGAAAGAGACGAAAAAAGAAAAGCCAAAAAAGACAAAAAGAGCAAGACCCAAACCTCTTAAAAACTTTGAGTCTAACCTCTCCTATCAACAGTTTTTTCATTTTTCTATTTATAGTTATCACCAAAACTTCTTTCATTGAGTGTTAAAATGGGCTGTGACGAGTTGCTTTCTCGATTACAACGTCCTCGCGAAACCTTAGCTCATAAAATTGAAATGTTGAGACTCCGTAGAATTGAGCATCGCTGAAAAAGAAAATTACAATTTGAAGTTTGGGGTGCCCTCTTCAATTTAGTTGTTTTTAAAGTTAAATATTTAAGAAAAAGAAAAAAAGGTATGGCTTAAAAATTACTTCATTGGGTTGACAGGCGTTGGCGTTTTCTCTGACTTGGTCAATGATCCTGTAAAGAACGCAAGAAGGTCCTCATTTACCTGATTTTTATGCGTTGTGCACATTCCGTGGGGTGCCCCTTTGTAGACCTTAAGAGTAGCATTTTTAATTATATTGGACGAAAGCAACGCTGAATCTGCGATTGGCACTATTTGGTCATCGTCACCATGCAGAATAAGAGTTGGCACATCTATTTTCATTAGATCTTCAGTCATATCCGTTTCCGAAAATGCTTTTATGCAGAAATATGAAGCGGGAAACCCAGCCATCATTCCCTGAAGCCAAAATGACTCGCGAACCATTTCAGAAACCATTGCACCTGGTCGATTGTAACCATAAAAAGGCATGCTAAGATCTTTGAAGAACTTAGAGCGATCAGCGACGACGTTTGCGCGCATCTGATCAAAGACTTCAATTGGCAAGCCACCTGGGTTGCTAGCGGTTTTAAGCATCAATGGAGCCACAGCTCCGATTAGCACGGCTTTAGAAACGCGTTTTGTTCCATGACGACGAATATATCGTACAACTTCGCCTCCACCCGTGGAGTGACCCACCAAAATTGCGTCTTTAAGGTTTAGTTTTTCTATGAGCTCAGATAAATCATCTGCGTAGGTATCCATGTCGTTACCAGCCCAAGGTTGACTTGAGCGTCCGTGGCCACGTCGATCATGAGCTATGCATCGATAGCCGCGGGATGTCAAAAAGAACATTTGATCTTCAAAGGCGTCTGAACATAGCGGCCAACCGTGACTGAAAACAACCGGTTGTCCATTGCCCCAATCTTTATAATAAATTTCTGCTCCGTTCACAATTATTTTATTCACAAAAAACACCGCTTAACAGGAGGGTGTAAAATTATTTACGGGTTTGTGACTTCAAAGTGATATGACAACTTCGCGGAAGCAAAGTGAACTTGCAGTCAGAATAGCTGAACAGGAAAAAAGAATAGTTATGGGGAACTTGGGTTGTTGATAACTCGTGTGTTGTAGGCTTGTAGGTAGGCCTGGTTCGATGCATCGTACGGGTAGGTTTCGTTAGCGGGGTAGGGGAAGCTTGTCATGTCTTGGAATGGCAATGGGTTAACTGTGAGGTTGTAGTAGGGTGATCCTGTTCCTTTAAACCAGCAGTTAGCCACTAAAATGTAGTCACGAACCATGCCTGGCGCAACAGGCGGAAGATTGTCGGCGAATTTGAGGGTAACCTCATCGCCTAGTCTCCCAACGACATACTGGTTGTCAGCAGACTGCAGAAGCGCAGTTACGTCACCGTATCGTGTGAAGGCTCCAGTTGAGTTTGTGGCATCAGTGAAAGATTGTTCCAAATCAGCTGATGAAGGCGCGATAGAGTAAGTAGTTATGTTCTGCTGAGGCGCTGTGCTTATGCCGATGTAATCAAATTGAATATCCTGGTAAGTGTTAATTCGCAGTTCAAAATCATTTGTCGGAAACAGCCCAGTCAAATTAACCACGAATTCCTCGTCAGTAACTGACGGCAGAGGAAACTCTCGATCTTCAGGCACGTTAACCCATGACCCGTTTGCGGCCTTCACCTGCATGTACGGCGGCGGAGAAGGCATAACGCCTGGCTGGTTAGCATACTGCTCAAAGTTGCTGCCTCCGGCTTTCGTGGTTGGCCAATTGGTCGTCGCAGCAACAATCAAGTTAATGTTTGGGGCACCAGTCAGGTTGCCTAAATTAAGAGTTAGGTTATCCCACGCCCACCTTGTGCCCGTTGTGTAGACTCCGTCGAGTTTGCTGATTTGTGGTAGTACATTGACTCCGGAACCGTTCACTGCAGAGATTGGAGCCTGAAGGTTGTTGCTTACAGTAAATATTGCCCCTGGATCGGTAAGGTTGTAAACCCATGTGCTTCTGGTTGAAAATACGTCGGTGTTTGCTGGGTGATCAACGGCTACTAGTTTGACTTGGTCAAGGTAGAATATTTCGTCCATTAGCTCTCCGATTTTCATGTTGAAGTAGCCGTTTTGTGGCTGAAGTTGAGTTTGGTCAAGTTTAATGTAGTCATAGGGGTAGTTGGCACTAAAAGTAGCTGTACCGTCGGGATTGTAGTATTCCAGATAGCCCAGCCAACCTGTCCCATCATTGACTTCTGAAGCGTAAGTGTAGTCCGTGCCATTCCAAGTGTAAAGACTTGGACAAGAGCCCAATCTAATGTAGGTTGTTCCAGTGTAAGTTACACTATCAACATCTACGACTTCGGTTAAGTTTGTGTTTCCATCGTTCCAGGCGTTGAAGGCATAGGTTACAAGTCCCCACCCGGGGTTTGTAACTTGTGCCGTTGCCGGAACGGTAATTGTGTGTGGACCAACCTTGACGAGCTCTGCGAATGGGGATACTTCAGGGGTACCATCCAAAGTGAAGGGCATACCATCTTTTGTGGCGGAATAATGTAGCGTATGCATGCCTTCTGCAACAATGACTAAAGTGCTTTGCTCAGTTCCAACGCTAATAAGATAGCTCCCAGTGTCGTTGCTTGCAATAAATGAGCCAGAAACGGTTCCTGAAGCTTGAGGAGTAAGCTGCAGTGGAACACTCGCAACAATATTGTTATCAACGACAAAGGGCAAGGAGTAACTTACATTTTCAACTCCATAGAACTTGTAGTTAACAGATACTGTAACATTTTGGCTCGGCCAAGCCTCAATCGGGTCAACATATATGCCAGAGGTTGATAACCCAGCGGGCAGGGGAGCAGCAGTTGGAGCAGACGTAACCGTTGGTGTTGGGGTCACACTCGGTATAGGGCTTGCAGAAGGCGATGGCGAAAGATAATTATTTGAATAAATATAGATGATGGCTGCTGAAGCAACGATAACTATAACGACTAAAATAATTGCTAGCAGTTTGCTAACTGCTAAGTTCCAACGTGTCGATTTGAACATTATTTTAATATTCCCCAATTGAGCTTTTAACGTTTGCTTAAATCGCTATTTACAGCGCCCAGTTGCAAGCTCCAACAAGAATAATTTGACGAAGCAAAAAAAGCTAGCGCCTATGATGACAATTGCACGTTTAGATTGGGATTCAACGCAAACGTGTTTCCCAAGTGATATGAAACTAAAAACGGTTCTGAGGCGCCTGAGCTTAGGTATCCTAATTTTCTTTGATTCCACTGTAAATCAAAAGTACGCCAACAGCCAGAAAGCCGATTATCATTAGAAAACTTGAAAAGTTTGACACCATCTTTAGGATTGAAAAGTTATGCTGCAACCCCTGCCCAGTGTAATAGCCTACTAAGAAGCTTAATCCTATGAGCAGCACTCCAAAGGCAATAAACAATCGGTTCATATCGACTTATTGGTTCAACGTAGCTTTAAGTTTTTACAAGAATCAGCTAGGTTTCGATGAAACCTCTCTGAGATTGGCATTGCTTAATCTTCTTGTAAAATAGTTAAAATTGTATTTCGTTTTTTGACTAAGGGTTAAAAAGCAACAGCTTTTTATCTCAAATGGGGTTCTCAGCACCTAGGGGATTCAAGGGTGAAAGCGCTGTGGGTGGTTGCGTTGGTTTTAGTGTTTTGCACCTCATCGTTTTCGATGGCTGTTCCATTTGGAAGAGCCCAGAACTCCTCAAATGTTATTGTTCTGTCTCCTTCTTCAGCAACGATAAATGTGGGAGAGTCGCTTATCTTGACCGCTACCGTTCCTCAAGACCTGTTGAACACTGGCTATTTCCAGTGGTACATTAACGGCACTCAGGTCCAAATCCCAGGTCAAAATGCTCCCTCATGGGCTTTCAATGCTTCAACGCCGGGAGTATACCTCATAACGATTGGTGACACAAACAGCACAGTCATGAATGGTAGAACACCAAATAACACAACCCTTTCCGACAGTTTTCTATCAAATCCAGCCGTGATTACAGTGACAACTACTTTATCCTCTGGCACGTTTGGATACTCCAATAGTTCTTCCCAAGCTGGAGGACATGGTGACCAATATGTCGCCAGAGGCTCTCGATTTACACTAAATGTGGAAGCAAATGTTACCTCAATATCGTGTTTAATACAGGGAAACTTAGAAAACCAAAACAGCGACGTAACATACAGATATGCCATCTACGATGATCAAAGCGGAACAGTAGGTACACTTGTAGCTCAGACCAGCCAAGGCTTATTCACTTATATAAACCGACCCATTGAGACATGGGACACTTTAACGTTTGACAAACCCGTTAGCCTTAACGCTGGCGCTTACTGGCTCATGGAAAATGACAACGGCACCGACCCCGGGAATTATGTCATGATGTCTGACGTACCCGGCGTGATTGGCGTACCTTTTCTTGAGGCAGACGTAAATAATATGTCATTTCCTTACAATTTAATTTCACCAATTTACACACCCGACTATGCCGCATGCATTTTTGCATCCTACACAACTGGAACAAATGCCTTACCTGTAAATGAAGGAACGAACCCAACCCCGACGCAAACAGGTGTTTTAGATACATCGCCACAACCAACTCAGCTCCAGGCATCTTCCTTCACACTTTCATGCCAAAGCAAAAGTTCAACGACCCTTGCTGTAGAGGTAACAGGAACACTCGCAATTGATGGCGTAACCATATCGGGAGTTCCAGTGCTACTTTCTTATAGCATAAATTATGGAACTTCATGGATAGACCTCACGACAGTAATAACAGACAACAACGGAGGCTTCGTCGCTGATTGGATGCCTCAAGCCACGGGCACATATTTGCTTCAAGCGATCTTCACTGGCAACAGTCAATATCCACCCGCAAACACCACTGTCAACTTTGTTTTGGCGCCTTTCCAAGGGCAAACCGTTTTTTCAGTGACCTCAAATTCTACTGTGTCGGCTTTCATGTTTGATTCCTCCAAGAAGCAACTAAGTTTCACTGTTTCAGGACCATCTGGCACACGAGGCTACACTGAGATTTCAATCCCCAAAACAATGATAGACGATATCTCTTCTCTTCAGGTAAAACTTGACAATAGCCAAATCAACTACAACGCACAATCCCAGGCTGACAGCTGGCTAGTTACCTTCAACTACCACCATAGCACCCACACCATAAGCGTAAGCTTCGACTCCGCAAAGCCTCAATTGATTAACCAGTTCGGTGTCTACGCAGTAATTGCAGCGGTTATAGCATCTGCGGCTTTCATTTGGATATCAAGAAAGAAAAGTAGACGCGGTGAAATCCGCCCGGTTTTTGCTGATTAACTTGCAGAAGCATGCTCAGCCAGTTTTCTGTAGATGAGAAACTTTATTTAAGCAACTGCTAAACAATTTTGGGGCTAACTGGTTTTGAGAACTAAGGTTTGTAAGTTTTTAGGATGCATTTTCGCTATATTTTTTGTTCTATTAACGGTACAAGTGGCTTATGCAGCTGTTAGCACAACTTTCACTATTAAAGTGGGGGTTGCACCTCAAGGTATAGCTTATGATTCGGGCAAGGGAGAGCTATTTGTAGCAAACTCTGGCGATAATACTGTCTCAGTAATATCAGATAAGACTAAGGTTGTAATTGCAACCGTTCCTGTAGGGGTTGAACCTTTAGGGATAGCGTACGATTCTACTAGAGGAGAAATATTTGTAGCCAACCATCAAAACGATAGCGTTGCAATCATATCGGACAGCAATAACACTGTAGTTGCAACGGTTACGTTAGAGCATGGAGCTCAACCTGCAGAGTTAGCATTTGATGGTGGCAAGGGAGAGATGTTTGTAACGGATTTCGGTACCCAAAATGTCTCAGTCATATCAGACGACTCCAACTCTGTGATTTCTACCATACCTATTCTGACCCCACCCTACAACGTTGCATACGACTTTGGCAAGAACGAAGTCTTTGTAGCAAACGCAGAAGATAACACGACTTCAATAATCTCAGACAGCACAAACAGCGTAACACTAAGACACTTGATTGTAGGAACCTATCCTGTCAGCTTAGCCTACGATCCAGCCAAAAGCGAAATTTTCGTTGCAAACTCCGCAGCCAGTACTGTCTCAGTAATATCGGATGTGACAAACGATGTAGTCACAAACGTGCCAGTTGGAATTGAACCGGTAAGCCTTGCATATGACGCGGGCACAGACCAGATATTTGTTACTAACTATGCCGACAACACCCTTTCAGTCATATCCGACAGCTCCAACAATGTTGTAGCAACCGAAAAAGTTGGAGAACACCCCCAAAGCATAGCTTATGACTCTTCAAAAGGCGAAATCTGGGTCAGCAACTCCGGCGACAACACAGTATCCATAATATCTGATTCCGGCTCATCAACCCAAGTTCCGGAATTCAACAGCGTAACATCCATTATCATATTAGCAACCATAACTACGGCCATCACATGGGTTTTGATTGTTTTAAAAAAGTACTCTCAAGCTTAGGTTTGAAACAGAAAATTAGTCCGCTTTTTAAGCGGAAGTTTAGGCATCTTAAAACTGAGGCAGGATGTTTGTCTCCGTCTATTCTGCAGGCATTGGTGACGAGTTAGCGGTTTGGGACATTTTAACCATTTTCTTAACGTTTTCAATTTGCCTCTTAGTATCCTCAACGCCCGATTGGAAAGATTGAAGAGGAATTACCTCCCAGGTATTTTGTCCCCAGAAAGGTAGACTCTGCAGCATCTTGCTGAGTTCTTCCCCAGACGGAGAATCAATTATTATCGCTCCTGCACGTTGAGCCGCAAATAAGCCACCCACAACCGCTTTTTTGTCTTCCCAATCCTTAAGCATTTGAATGCTTGGCAAAACCAAGTTTTCTAAAGCCATGTGGAGAACCGCTGGATCGATGGGTCCGCCAAAATCAGTTCCTCTACCTATAACTAAGAACTTCAACAAAAGTCACCTAACAACTCAAAATAAGTATAGGCTCTTAAGGATATGTGACTGCTAGACAACAGTCAATATCAATGCGGTTATTTCCTTTTTGTCTCAGGCAGCTAATGATACCAACATTAAGAGACTGATGGATTTTAACCTTAAAGATGCACTAAAATTCAGCAAAATTCAACGTTAAATAAAGAAAAAGAATATTGTTAAAGTAGTAAAGATGTTAGCTCAAGAGCTTAATATCTTCTTGGTGGTCTTCGTTTTGCATAACACTCACGGCAATAAACTGGCCTGCTTCCGTCTGGCTTGAAAGGAACTTCACATTCTTTTCCACAGTCAGCGCAAGTTGCCTTGTGAGTCTCTTTTGGATATGACATTCTGTTTTTCACTTCCTATTACATTACTTTGCAAATAACTTGCATCTGCTTAATATCCGAACTTGCTATAAAGTCTATCCGTTAGCGAAGGCTTAATGTTTCATTCGCCGCGGGTATCGTTTCTATTACATTCCGCTTTTGGCCTATACTCCACTTTCTTGGTTCGCTCCTTATGATGCCTCTCGCATTCCTTTATTCGGACNNGACAAGCATCCACTCGTTTTCTTCATAAACACAACCACAAAGCAAAGTCTTAACAGTCAAAATCGTCAATCTCCAAATAGCATAACGAATTCATCAGATAATAGCAAATGTGACATAAACGATTTCTCACTAAAACCCTGAAAAAGGAGTAAACAAAACAGTCTTTCAAACTAAACAGCTAAGGATGTGCCACAGTTTATGGCCTAACGTTTCTGACCCTTAGGAGGCAGTTGCGATCTCATCTGTTTCTTTTTAGCTTCCTTTTCCCGTTCTTTCTTTTTGTTCTGTTCGTTTTGAGTATTTTTTTGTTTTCGTTTCATTACACTTGGCATAAATCTCAACGAATAATTAGAAATAGCATACAAGCTAAAACATATTTCGCATTTAAGGCGCGGTTTGCAAGAAAGAAGCTTAAATAAGTCTGCTTTGGACGAGTTGCTTTGGCATTGAATTAAAGCCGCCGACGGATATTGCTAATTTGCTAGCCTAACAGCAAAGTTTTTGCGGTAGATAAGCGTGCTTTATGACTAATACGCATTGGACGGTTCACAAAAGTGGGTAAGCTTGGTCTTAATGTATGTTGTAACTTTGACAAAAATGTAAAATGTGTTCTTTTGAACAAGGGACATAAACAATGTGTCTTTGAGGAAACCACCAAAGAACAAAAGGAAAGAGGAGAACAACAATTAGGCGTCTGCGCTTTGCTGCCTGAAACTGAACGCGACAACATCCTGGCACAAATCAAAAAAGAAAAAGTCGCAAATCTTAGAAGCTGGAAAGAATAGTGTTCAAGTCTTAATTTTTCAAAATTAATTTCGCATGTAAAGTTTTATACAACACTGAACTGACTAAACAAGTGAACCATAATCCCGAGAAGTTAACATATCGATGAAAGAGTATAACGAGTTTAATGGATTTTAAAAAAGCGGTTGCCCGCGGTAATTAACTGAGGGAAGTCATCTTATTTGGAGTTAGCTGTTCCTTTTTCTCTTGAAGAACATGTAAGCCTTCAAACCTCACACTAACTTGCATACGTCATCTGAGCAACAGCCATCGTATTGAGCATATTAATATTAACGCTTCATTTCCTCAAAGGCCGAAAAAATATTTTCCCCGATACCAATTTTATGCAATATGGCGCATCAAACGAGTCAACGCTCAATTCCGTAGTCATGCAAGAAACTAATGAAACAAATTAACTAAAGTAAATAAATGGACAAAAATCAGAACCTATTTCCACTTAAAGTCTATTGTCTTGGTCTAACTTTTAGAACATAGATTTTTGCTACTTTTTTAAAATTCATTAACTTCTTATTGAAATCGATACTTCATTTGATTAAATGAAAATTAGAACGGAAAGTATTATCGCTATTGCGGCAGTTACACTTATCTTTTTTACAGCTCTACTAATGGTGGCGTTGTTTGTTATTCAACCAAGTTTCACAAATCTTGAGACCAAAGATAGCGAACTAGGCGTTGCTCAAACGTTGAATGCATTGAATTATACGACGTCTCAACTAAAGTCGAATTTGCTTGATTGTGCAGATTGGGATGATACATACAATTTTGCTCAAAACCAAAACCAAAACTACATTACCAGCAATATGATGGATTCGACTTTTGTGCAGCTAGACCTGAACCTATTAATGATTGTTAATAATAGTGGTGTAGCGGTTTATTGTCAATCTTTTGACACCAATAATTCCCTTAAAGTAGCAACATCCGATGAGACACAACAAAGTCTAATTGAAGACCCTGCACTTTGGAATTTTTCATCTTTGTATTCCGTAAACTNNATCAAGAACCCGTCCTGGTGGCTACTGCCCCTATTTTGACGAGCAACAATCAAGGCCCAGCAAGTGGTGCAATTCTGTTCGGCAGATACCTTGATTCATCAGAGATTGGACAATTGCAGCAAATAACAAGTTGCAAGTTCACAATTGATTCATTAACGAAATTCCAACAAAATAGTGCCAGAATAGCATCTTTATTTTCAAGTCATCAAACTAACTCCACCGAAGCAGTTACTCCTAGCGTGGTAACACGGTACACTTTATTGAATGATATTGACTCTAATCCCCTGTTTGTCTTGCAAACCAGTCAACCTCGAACAGATTACCAGCAAGGTGTTTGGGTGGAAGACATTTTCTTAATTGCGGCAATTGGACTTACCATTACTTTAGGAGTAACTGTTTCCGTTCTGCTTGAAGTAGGCGTTGTTAGACCCATGACAAAGCTGGCGTCCCAAATTGAATCAATGCCTTTGAATTCAGAACTATCAAAAAGTAACTCGAAATTCGATGCAGACGAAATAGCAATTGTAGCAAATTCCGCAAAAGACATTCTGAGCAAAAAGTTTGAGGCGATGACCGAAGTTTCAAGAATGGTGGGACATGACCTGAGAAATCCTTTAGCTGGCATAAGAAATGCAACATACATATTGAAAAAGAATTATAGCTCAAAGTTAGAGGAGAAAGGTAATGCACAGCTTAAGACAATTGAGGATTGCATCGAATATTCTGACAAAATTATAAGGGATTTTTAGGAATATTCTTGTGTTTTGAACCTTGACAAAACCGAGTATAGTATCAGGGCACTTCTAAATGATACTTTATCTTCATTGGTAACGCCAAGCAATGTAAAAGTATTAGACGAAGTTAAAGATGAAACTAAAGTCTTAGTTGATCATGGGCAAATACAGCGTGTTCTAAGTAACATAGTCAAGAACGCATTTGATGCAATGGATGATGGCGGAACACTGAAAATAAGCAGCAAAAAAACCAGTGGCTTTGTCTTGTTGAGGTTTACTGATTCTGGTTCAGGAATTTCCTCATAGAATCTAAAGAAGCTCTGGACTCCGTTTTTTACTACTAAAGCTAAAGGTTTGGGTGTTGGTTTGTCCATTTGCAAAAAAATAGAGGAAGCTCATGGTGGGAAAATTGAAGTTGAAAGCACTGTAGGCAAAGGCACTACATTCACAGTTTTTCTTCCAACCTCAACGGTTAACTAAAAATCAACGATTGAAAAACAGTTACTTCTAACTAGGTTTAGCTAACGATTGCTAACAATTTTCAAGGTGTTTGCCTAAAAAAAAAGGTTGACTTTCTGCTTAGGATGGAGCAAATTACGAATTATTATACTTTCTTTATTAATGCATTTTTTTCCAAATTTCGAAGACGGGGCAATTTAGGGAGCCCTTGGGATTAACGTGTTGCCTTTTAAGGAGAACTCATCCGCTACGTGAATTATCAATTAGTTTGTATCTCCTCTGTAACAAGGTTTTGGAAGCTTGATTTTACATTTTTGTCTTTGGTGTTATGTAACTTATTTATTTTGATGTTTCAATCTTGAGGTTGGAACAGGCCTTATTGCAAGTTACTTTGAATTTTCCCTGTTTTGAATACCAATCCATGCGGGTTTGTTGCTTGGGTTTGAAGTAGTGTTCTTTTGTGGCGTCTCTTTCCGATTGTTATTGTTTAAGCGAAGCGGACTGAGCGAAGCTAGGGAGCGCAGCGCAGAATCAAAGATAAAGAAGAAGCCTACGCGGTAAGCGACTTACGAAGTTGGAGGGCTGCGAAACCGAAAACTGCTTATACAATGCTGCCTCAGATGAAGGATTAGTGGAAACAAGGTTTCCATGCCCGATAAGAAATCAAATTCTTCGAATCAAAAATTTTTAGAGGTAGAAAAGAAATGACATCGAAAAAATCTAAAGTAAATAGCTTAACTCATGAAACTGATAAAAAATATAGACTCAAAGAGAGTCAAAAGAAGAATCAAAGCGTCAACAAAAGAATTGAGACATTCTTACCCATTTCAAATGAAGAGACACCCAAAAAATAACTAATCGTAGCAAATAGTTGATGTGTCCTTTTCGCTATATTTACTGTTAAGATGCCGCCAACTTGACAGTTGCCCCAAACAACATACAGTTTAACGCTTGAATGAACGCGCGCAAGCTGAATAGAATCCATGCTGAGGTTAATTTTTGTCTGGTAAGTGTAGATTGTTCCATTCGTGGCTAAACACGTGATAAGAGTACACATGGAAATGGGTGTTGTATCGTTTCGAATCGTCAATAGAACTTTTGTCTAAAACAGAATTATTTTTCTTTGAATTTTGGCGACCTGTTGTAGCCAATTTTTGGATTATTTGATTCGTACTTAAGAATTAATTCAACTTCTTTTTTGCTTACTTCTCCATTTGTCGCGTCATTTGATTGCCAAAGAATTTCTCGTCTTATTGTAAAATCCTTTTTTTCCTCTTCGGTAAAATCTGATTCTAAAAGTTTGCTATTTGGACTGCCAAAATATCTAAAGGCGTTTGTTAAATCCTTTCCAATATAGATTTTTCCATTGAGGTAAGTAATTTTGTAAATAATCTTCAAACTTACACTGTCAACATAGTCGTTTGTTGAATCCAGTTAAAAACTAATCGCATAAACAAGATAAGTAAAGAAAAAAAATAAACATTTAAGCAATAAATGATAATTTGAAAGATTATTCGCTTTTCTTACTGTTTAATATGGGGCTGGTGTGTTGGCAGTAACCCGCCTTCTGTTGTCTGTGGCATTCGGCTAATCGGGCTACCCGCGCCTTCCGGTAGATTCTTCATCGGCGACTGTTTGCCCTTTCCACTTGCAGGACGGCCGTTTCANNNNCCGAAAGCCACACACCAACTCGCCAACCCACTGCAGAGAGCGCGTTCGCAAGCAATAAGAATTTCTCATTCTTTACAATGATCTGAGATAAGCTCTTTTAAACTCACTTTTGTTTATGATTATTCATGTTTGTTGTTGAGATGGGTTAATCACTCAAATCTGACTTAACGGTTAGCGAGGGTGAATAGAATGTATCTTGGCTGGCTATTGTCTGTTTTCGTTTTAGTTCCAAACATACTCTTCTTCAAATTTCCGCCGCATACAACATCCACCAAAATCAAGCATCCAAGCCGAGAAAGCAAACTGATGGAGGCAATTGAGCGAATTGGGCAAGTCGGAGTTTTTGTGATTCCCTTCTTCAGTCAGACTTACGTTAAAACCCCTGCTGAAGTGCTTAGTATACCTGTTATGATGGTCGCCTTGATGATTTATTATGTTGGGTGGGCGAGGTATTTCTCTAAGGGTAGACGACAGGTCTTGCTGTACAAACCGTTGATGGGTATGCCTTTGCCGTTAGTGATTAGCCCGATAATATTTTTCCTTACGGCATCTGTTTTTTTGAGCTCAGAGTTGTTATTTGTATTTGCTTTCATGCTGGGGATTGGTCACATGTACGTCAGTTTGGCAGAGTATCACCAATGCTTAGCAGATCAAAAGCGGCAAGTCTAATTTGTCTTGAGCTATCAAAGACTTTGCTGCCAACTCCCATATTCNNCAGAAGCAACGATGGACGTCTACTTTCGTAACCTTGTTCAACCTGAATGTCAACCTTGTCGGAGCCGAAGTATCGGTATCGCGACAGGTAGCCTGCGAGGCCGCCGTTTCTTGATCCTATTGGTTCCTATGGGGCGTTATGAATCGACGAAGACGTGTGCATTCATTAAAGCGGCAAGCTGGTTGCTCGCATATTTTTCCTGCGCTAACACATCAACCAAATAAAAAACAAAACTGCTCAATCAAACGGCTCCTTCGCAAGGCTGAGTGCTTCTAATCAGCGCTAAGGCAAGCGGAATGGATAAAACTTTCCTCAAACATCAACTTGTAACATGAACAAACGGGTTATCCTCATCACGGGTACGCCATGTGTGGGCAAAACAACCACCGCTAAAGCGTTAGCTGCAATTCTTGACGCTGAATACATTAATCTTACAGATTACGCCAAAGCCAACGGCTTAACGTTAGGCGAGGACAAAGAGAGAGACACGCTCATAATTGACGAGGAAAACATGCCGCAGAAACTCTCAGAAACCATAAACGCTTCAAACAAAGACAACGTCATCATCGACGGACATTACGCAAGCGCCGTGACCCCAACCGAGCATGTTGCCCACGTCTTTGTTTTACGCAGAAACCCCAAGGAACTTAAGCAGTTCATGGAGAAATGCGGTTACACAGGGAGCAAAATGTGGGAGAATCTACAAGCGGAAATAATTGATGTGTGCCTTGGAGAAGCGGTTGAAGTGCATGCGGGTAGGGTTTGCGAGTTGGACGTAACGGGCAAGTCGGTTGAGGAAGTGGTTAGCGAGATTTTGGATGTTTTAGAGAAACGCAAAACCTGCTTTGTCGGCGTGGTGGATTGGCTTGGTATGCTTGAAGCGGAAGGCATAACTGACCAATACTTGAAAGAGTAATACTGCTTTACCCATTTTTTCTTTTTCAATATTTTGGACTAATTGAGAATTTAACATTTAACGACTCGCTTTTGCTGAGTAATTAGGAGGAAGACTTACCCTATGATATCTCAAAACTTAGCCATAAAGTTCGTTAAAAAAAACACCCATTCCAGGTTGAAAAGCGCATCGTTTTTCTATGGCACGTTGTTTGTTACATGAAGCTGCCGATTTTCTGCTTTGTTAGTAAGGTAATTTTTCTGCGGTTGCTGTAGGATTTGGCATGGTCGCTGAATTTTTCGCCAATCATTATGGGACTGCCTAAGCCAACATCTTCTGAAGAAGTGTCTAACTTGATGATTACGTTTACGCCGATGGTGCGGTTCCAATCGCGAACCCAGACGCCCTGTTCCTGTCGACCTTTCTGAACGACAAGGTCGAAATGGCGAGTTGCACCGCTGAATCCTTCCATAACTACATTTTCGCGGTGAATCTTGTAGCCTTCTTTCTTGAAGTACGTAACCGCCATTTCTGCAAGATGAGATTTTGGCTTAGTCTGTTCTTCGCTGTTGCTCACGCTGCTCTATGCTCCCAGCTATCCTTATCAACCCGTTTGTGGAAAAGCCTTTCGGAAGACAAACCGAAATGAAACAGACAATCATCATTAAGTGCACAAAATGCGGCGGCTTAATGATGGCAACCAAAACCCAAAAAACCAAAATCTGCCCATATTGCGGCGCCCACGTTAACTTGGAAAAAGCAGTCAAAGTGGCGGCTGCAAAAGACAGCTTCGAAGCTTCGACGATACTTCGAAAGCTAAAAAGCGAACAAGGCTTCCCATCCAGGACTTAACGAACGTGACGCAGCATCTCGCAGCCCTTGCATAAGTCTCCAGCTGAAGGTTCCCCACATTCAACACATGTCCTGAACCCTTCAGTTTTCGCTGTTGCTTCAAGCGCTGGACGCAATCGTTCTATAGCTTTGAAAACTGTGAATTTTGTGCCCGCATGCTTCTGCTCCATAAGATCAATCATTGCTCGAATATCATTGCGCAAGGCTTCACCGGCGTATGGGCAAGGTGTATCTTGGAAACGGATTTTTTTGACGTATGCGTATAGTGCACTTTCTTTTTCTGGGATTTCACAAAAAGGCTTGATTTTTTGCACAAAAGAAGGGCTAACTTGGCTAGTGACGGGTTTCTCTTTTGCAAGCCGTGCTATGTCACCGTGAAAAATATTCATGACCGCGGTTTGCACTTCGTCGTCGAGCGTGTGGGCTGTTGCAACCTTAGTTGCGTTTACCTGCCTTGCTCCTGTGTTTATGGCTTTTCGACGCAGAACGCCGCAGTACGCGCATGCTGTTAATTCTTTTTCGCCCTTGCCGCGTGCACGCTCAATCATTTCGTCAAGCGTGAACCCGTAAAGGTCCTTGAAGCTTACAACGTGGTAGGGAACGTTTAGTTTTCTGCAGTTAGCCGCTGCAACATCCAAGGCTTCATCTCGGTACCCAGCAATACCTTCATCAACTGTTACAGCTGTCAGCTTGGTTTTTGGGCGTTGCAGTTTTAGTTTGGCGAGGATGTGAAGCAGACTGATGCTGTCTTTGCCGCCTGAAACTGCTATGGCTAAGTGATCGTCAAAGCGCAGCATGTGGTGGCGGGTGATGGTTCCGCGGACTTTGGTTTCGATGGATTGGGTGAAACATCGTTTGCATAGCTTTTGTCCTGAGTACTGTCGATAGAAGAAGGCATCTCTTTTTTTGCATATGCTGCAATCAGGTTGGGTCATTGGAGCTTCACAGTTAAGAGTTGATTGATGCCTAAGGTAAATAAACAATACTTACTATCAGGTTTGTTTGGGCTGGAAAAGCTTGTCCGTTAAACCTACAAAAACAGCAGAGTACCGAGAAGTCAAATACACATCAGAGCGGTGGAAATTGCTAAAGTCGCTTAGGAACAAGGCTTTTGAGGTTATGTCTGCCCTTGAGGCTTTTCATCTCCAGTCTGTCGTTCATGGAAGCGTTGCTAGAGGTGACGTGAAAGATGGCAGCGACATCGACGTTTTCATTCCTGAAGTGCAAAACAGCTTCCTTGTGGAAACCGCCCTTGATAAAGTACAAATACGCATCAATGCGCGTTTCGTTGTTCAAGCAACGCCATCTTACGCGATGAAAGCTCATATAGAAATCGACGAAAGAACTATGGTTTCGTTTCCGCTGATGCAGATGCGAAGGGTTGAACGTGAGTTCTATCGGTTCGGTGGTGAAGCAGGCCTAAGCCAGCTTAAAGCGGATGTGCGGGTGCCTGGCGTGGACAAGAGGCTTATGCTTATTGAACCTACGGCGGATGGTCACGTGGAAAGCAGCATTGTTGGCGGGGAAGAGTCAGCTGCAAAACTTCTCGGCGTCTCTACGGAAACAATCCTAGACAGGGTTCACGCGCTTCTAAAACGGGATACTGTAGGCAGAACTGGAGTTTTCGTTAAAAAAGAGTTGATGTCTGATGAGACATTTGAGTTAGCGCTTAAAAAATTGTCAGACTTGAATCCTGCAGTTCGGCGAAGAATGAAAAAATAGTTGTGCCCCAAAAATAGCGGGACAAAAAAAGGGAGCCTTATAGCGATTCTAAGGTGAGACCTCATCTAATCTTTTGTTTGCGGTTCGTGGACCAAACTGAGCGATGACTGCGGATATTATTTGAAACGACGCGATTACGATGAACAACACAAGTATTGACTGGACGGAACCTGATTTCATAGTTGCCAGAAGTGCACCAACGATTATGAGTCCTATTCCTCCGCCTAAATGTCCTAAGCCATCTGCCATAGCAAAACCAGTTGCCCTTGCGCGCGTTGGGAAGCTTTCAGTAACCCAAGTGTAGGTTATTGGAACCCAAAAGTCCATTCCTACGAAAATGAGAAAAGCGCCAATAACTGCAAGCGTTAAATTATTTAGGCCAAATGCAATCGCTAAGCCGCCGACGAAAGTTATTGCTGCTGAAATGGGTAGCCATAGTTTACGCTCCATTTTGTCGCCTAGAAGAGATGCCATGATGCCAGCTACTACAAATCCTGTGATTCCTAACGCAACGATTATGCCGTTTTCTGGGAAACCAAATCCTGCTCCTGCAAGAATCGATGAAAGCCCTGCGGCGTTGATGTACACGGTCATGTATCCAAAGAACCACACTAGGAAGAGCAGTATTGTTCTATTTCGATACATTGAATTCTTCAGTATTTCCATATATGGAACTGGTTGCGGTTTCTGGACAACGGGTAGGGATTCGGGTAATGGCGGAAGTTCTTCCATTGATTCCAATGCACGAGCTTCCATTTCACTTACAATTCTGTCAGCTTCTTTGGGACGCCCATGGGTTATAAGCCAACGAGTAGATTCGGGTAAACCAAATCTTAACAGCACGCCAATTAGCGATAGAAGGCCACCTATGCCATACATTACTCGCCAGCCGTTTGTAGCCAAAAACGTTCCAGTGTTCGCAAGAGCAAATGGTAAACCATTGGGAAATGCTGTTGCTGGCGTTGTTAGGATTAGGCCAAGCCAAACGGCTAGAACTGTTCCGATGCCGGCTAACACAAATAGGAATGAGGTGTATTTTGCCCTGCCATTCTTTGGAGCTACTTCATTGATGTAAGAGTTGACTATGGCTAGGTCTGCGCCAACTCCGATGCCTGTTACGAATCTGGCCAAAGCGAACTCCCAATAGTTAGTTACGAGTCCGTTGAAAATTGAGCCAATTCCTGTGATCAGGAGAGTGATTATAAGCATTTCCCTTCGACCATATCTGTCTGAGAGGGGACTAAGGAGGAGGGCACCTATTACATAGCCAATAAGGTTCAATAGTACAACGAATCCTTCGAGGCTTGTTATCGCTGAAGCTGTTGGCGAAGTTGCCCAACCCAGCGTTAACGCGGTTTGTATAAAGGATACGTTTATGTTGAAAATGTCAAAAAAGATAAAGATGTATCCGAGTCCCAATATGCCGATGAATAGGAAAGAAAGTGACCAGATGGGTATTCGGTCTTGGCGAGCGATTATTTTTGCGTTTTCCATTTCTTGTTGAGTTGGCGCAATAGGCGGCGTTTCGGTCAATGTGAACAAGGCCCCTTAGTTGCGTTTAGTGCGGACAAATCATCTGTGGAATTTAATGCGTTAAAACTGCAAGACTGGACTAAGCCAGCTCCCCCTCGATTAGCTACGTTATGCAACATAGCCTTCTAAATATTGTATCACTTAATATATAAAATTAACCAATTGCATTCTCGGTTATTGCTCAAGCATAGATGGGATTACTTTGCGCCATCAGAGAAGAAATATTTTTTGAGCGGGCAAGATGAGACGTCACTGGGCTTTGTTCATTTCCTGCTTTTTTTGGTGGATGGCTGCAACTGTGGCGCCCACGTTGTGCTCTTCAACAACAAGGATTATCTGTGAGGTGTGGGGTGCGAAGATACCTCGTTTGATGTTTATGCCCGAGATTGAGCTGATTGCAAGCGATGCAACTCCGGGAGAATCCTTCATTTTGTCGCCGATTAAGGTGACAACGCCCAAGCCGTACTCCACCTTGAGCTTCTCGTCAAATCCTTTGATGCGTTCCTCGTTTTTGCGTAGGAACTCGGCGTCTAAAAACAGGAAGTCGTGGATTCGCTCACCTGTCTCCATGGTCTCTGCTCCCAAGTCTATAAAGTCGTTTCTTCTCTCCCAGACTCGCAGGGAATCCTCCAGCGAGTGACTTTTTTCGTCATTCATCGTCAAAATAGCGCAGCCAGATTTGCCTGTTAAGCATTTGACAACCTCGGTGTCGCATGTTTCGGCTTCAATAACTGAATACATGTTTGGTTCGTCAATGGGAATTATTTTTAGGGGTTGGTTGAAACGTCGCGCGAGTGCAATGGCGGGGCTTTGCACAATTTTCATGCCCATCATCGAGGCTTTATGCGCCTCATTATAGGTAAGCGCCGCAACATGATCGGTTTTCTGTCCACGCACTACTTTGGGGTCAGCGCTCTGAATGGGTACGTCTTTGTAGAGCAGCGTCTGTGTGCTGTAGAGGTCTTTTAGGATACAGGATGCGAAAACAGCTGTTAAATCGCTGCCGCCTCTGCCTAGAATCGTTTCAAGTCCATCCGCTGTAACGCCTAAGAACCCGGCGAGGCAAATGATTTTGCCGTCTTCAAGCGGTTCGATGAGACGGTGAATTCTCTTTCGGCTCTGGTTATAGTTGGGCACCGCATCCTCAAAGTTGTCGTCGGTTACAATAGGCCAATCCTCAAAGCGCAACCAACAGGAGTCTAAGCTATTACTTTTCAGGATATAGTCCATCAATGTGGACATTGAAAGCTCGCCGCCTAAAGTTAAGATTCTCGCGCGTACGTTGCCGCTGAAACGTTTGTTCACCGAATCAAGGGTATCCTGAGTCAACTCTCGATAATGGGCTAACTCATTTTGCGCTTGCTCTAATAGCTCGGCTTTGACATAAGCTTTGGCGAGTTGGTCGTAGATTTCAAAGACTGGGTTAAGAGGTAGCGGGGTACCGTCTGCATAGGCATGTCCTATCCTTATGAGCGCATCTGTGACGCCCATAGGCGCAGAGTAAATAACAACTGGGCCAATGCCGTCCTTGTGCCGTATTTCACCTATACGCTGAACGATTTTGGGGATTCCTTTACCTTCCACATCAAGCAGACTGCCGCCAAATTTCGCTACTGAAAGAGATTTAAAAGTGCATTCCACCTAAAGTGAAAACAACGAAGCCCTAGCTTTAATAATTTTCCAAAAAGCTACGCATGCCCTTCTAAAAACAGGGCAAGTTTTATATCGATTCACTTTGTAACATACATTCAGGTGATTTTTGATGGGCGTAAAAGAAAATCTAGATCTAATGAAGACACTAGATGATGCTTGGAATGCGGGTCCAAATAGCCCGCTTTGGGAGACTTTTAAGAAGCGGCATAAAGAAGACGTTGCCGTGTATTGGCCTGCTCAGCCTGAACCTACAAGAGGACGACACAACCACGATGTTGAAGCGACTGAGTTTTTCAAAACCTTCGACAACCACCTAGTAAACAACCCATACAAGATAGCGTTCGGTCAAGGCGACTACACATGCACCGTTGCAGATTGGACTGTAACCATGAAAGGGCCAATGAAAGGGGCAGATGGAAAAATGATTCCGCCCACAGGCAAGACAGCCAAACTGGAGTTCTGCACAATTGCCACCTGGAAGAACGACGAAATAGTCGAGGAACGATTATTCTACGATGTGGTCGGTTTTATGAAGCATCTTGGACTGAGCAAATAAGTCAGACCACTTTTTCTTTTTTTATCAATCCACCAAGTTACTTAGCAATTATTTTAGAAACACGAATTTTGCAGGTAATCTTTGAATCAAGTTAACGCTGGCAGAGCAAACTTGAGATTACGTGTTGTAGTCACAACTCTATATTAACTCGTTTTCAAAAATACATTCACAAATAAATAAAATCTGGGTTTTATATGAACACACTAAACATTACTATGATTGAAACTAGGATTAGCTCGTCCGATTTAGAGTCGACTACACACATGTTTGCTCTTAATTGGAGGTCAGCATAAATGATTAAGAAGAAAATAGCGGTAAATCTGTTGCTCACAATATTATTAGTGGGCATCATTGCGGGCGTTTCGATCAATGTTTTTCATTCGTCTCTAAACAGTGGAACTTCTCAATTCGTTAAAGCATCACCTTTAGTTCCAGTCCCAGGTGCTTCGGTTAGCGCTGAAGGAGGAACAGTGGGAAGCGGATCTGCAGTAGCAAATGCCCAGGGTCAATACAGCATAACTAGCTTTCTTGATTCAGGCAATTATTCAGTAGATGCCTCTGCATCAGGTTTCATTGACCAAGAAGTAGATAATGTCGTTGTTGTTGCCGGGTCTCAAACCTCCAATGTTAACATAGTTATGAATGTCTCAGCTGGAATCTCTGGAAAAGTGACTGACGCAGTATCAGGTTTGCCTATCGCATTTGCTATAATCAGTGTCGAAAATTCAGATGGGTCAAGTACTGGAGGTACGTACACAGACGCAAACGGCAATTGGCAAATTATTCAGAATCTTCAAACAGGAACTTACAACGTCACCGTCGAAACCTTTTCAGGCACAATAGGATATTTAGAAGTAACTAAAAGCGGTGTTTCTATAACTGCAGGATCAATGACTATCAACGTAAACATCGCTCTTCCTAGATCAGGCGTAATCACTGGCACAGTAACAGATGCGAGTTCAAGTACTCCCCTATCAGGCATGTCAGTTGAAGCATTATTCACCAACGGAACTTTCGCTTCATTTGCATCCACGAATTCCACTGGACAATACACTATGAACAGCAACTTACCAACAGGAACATATAACGTGACGGTTTCTTCTCCGATGGGCTATTTTACAAAAACAGTTGCAAGCGTATCTGTGACTGCCGCTCAAACAACTTCTAACGTTAACTTTGCTCTAGCCCGATCTGGCGTCATCTCTGGAAAAATAACAAATTCTGCAAATGGACAACCAATTTCGGGTGCAATCATCGGTGCAACGTTCGGCAGCGTCAGCGGATATGCATCAACTGATGTCAACGGAAACTATAACATATCAACAGACTTGATTACAGGAACCTATTCAGTAACTGCATTTTACGGGACTAATTTCGTCACTAATCCCACCGTAAGTGTCGTTGCAGGCCAAACAACCGCTAACGTCAATTTCCAACTAGCTGTTCCTGCATCAGGAACCATAAGCGGGAAAGTTACGACATCAGGAGGCCCCCTCTCTGATGCAAGTGTCAGTGCACAAGGTGTCGGAGGCTCCGGTTCAGCAACCACGGATAACAACGCAACTACGTCATCAATACTGGTCTTGGAACAGGAACGTATACTGTCAGTGTATCAAACGATGGATTCGTTTCACAAAATCAAACGGGAGTTTCGGTGACTGTTAACCAGGTAACTCCAAACATTAACTTCGTTTTAGCTGCTGCACCAACCGGAATAATTTCTGGTCAAGTCCTATCTTCACAAGCGTCGCCTTTCCCAACTCCAACCCCCATACCAACCGCTACTCCAACTCCAGCACCGACCGCTACACCAAAACCAACTGTTGCACCCACAGCGACTCCAACAGCGGCCCCAACCGCCACTCCAGCCCCAACAGCCGTACCAACTGCTGTACCTACCGCCATCCCAACCGCAGTGCCTACTAATGCACCAACAGCTCAACCTACACAAAAACCAACAACAGCCCCAACATCAACAGCAAAACCCACTGCAACACCAACGACAGCGCCTAAGGGATCACCAACCCCAACGCCGTCTACTACTCCACAACCAACTGCTCAGTCTTCGGTATCTCTATACCTTGTTGGAGCGGTAGTTGCCATCATCGCTGTAATCACCGCAGTAATCTTGATAGTTGCGATTAAGGTTTTGCCAAAAAAGCCAAAAGCTTAAAGTCCTAAGCAGTAACCCTCTAACAATAGTTAGAGAGGTCCTTTTTTTCTTTAAATGCTAAAAAAAAAGAAAACGTCCATCAAAGCAAAAATAATCTTTTTGAATAGATCTTGATCAACAACAACCTCATTTATCGCAATAACCACGCCCAAAGCGCCAGCCCCGGCAATGTTGCATTTTAGATGGCAGATAAAATCAATAGAAGATTCTCTGGAAAACAAAGAAATAACTGCTCTGTAATAGAATAAATCCATCTAACAAATGCCCAATTTAAACGGGTAAATAGTAATGTCAAAATTCTAGTTACCGATTAAAAAATCTAACTTCCGAAAATGGGGTTTAGGGGGCAGGGTAGTATATGAGTTCTTTTTCTTCGAGCAGTGCTTGGATTTTGTCGACGGCTTCGTATACTTGCTCTTCTTTTTTGGCGCCGACACATACAAGTTTGCCTGCGGAGAAGATTAGGAACACGACTTTGGGCTCGTCCATGCGGTAAACTGCGCCTGGGAACTGTTCTGGCTCGTACATGACTTTGCTGAGTTTGTAGACGAGGCTTTCAAGGTCGATTTCACCGCCGAGTTCTGCGGATGCAACGATGTTTTGGATGTTGACGATTGGTTTTTCTGTGATTTGGATACCTTCGCCGCGGAGTTCCTTGACGACTTTTTCTACGGCGCTACGGGATTCTTTTTCAGATTTGGCGCCAGTGCAAACCATCTTGCCTGTACCGAAAATCAGCGTGGCAGTCTTCGGTTTTTTAAGGCGGAAAACTAAGCCGGGGAAAACGCTGGGGTTGTATTCGGTTTGTGGAAATTTTTCTACTATCTTTTGTAAATCTATTTTTTGATTAAGTGAAACGGAAGCTACAATGTTTTGGATCTTTATGATTGGTATACGTTTGCTCATGCCAATTCACGCGCTCGAGTATTTAAATGACAGAGGGGCTATATAAAGCATCTATTTAAATAGCTACTTAGCGGGTTCTGTAAAGTCTGCGTCTGCTTTTTGACCCTGCAAAAAGTCGTCTGTTAGCTGTTTTTGCTCATTTCTGTGCCTAATCACACAGTTTGAAGTTTCTTTTTTAGCTGTTGGGAATGGAAAAATCAAGTTTTTTCTTTTGAGGTTTGATTGACTTGAGTTATACTGAAAGAGCAAGGGGTTCTTATCGTAGTCAGATTAGGCGAGCGAAAAAGGTTCAAGCGCATAGAAGTGCTTGGGCTAAGCATATTGATGAACGCTTGAAAGCACCGATGGCTAAGTCACCTGAAAAATGGATGGCAACCCCAAACCGCTTAGACTACCCAAACGTAGACACCAACAAACCAAAAAAGCCCAAATAATTCTCTTTTTTCCTGTTCCACAAACCTTTTAGGCTCACGGAGGTGAAAGAAGTAGCTTGGAATCAAGCATGCCCACAAGAAAACGGAAAAAATCAAATCAACTAAACATAAGACAACTTTTTATGATAATTGTCGGTTTTGTCTTCTGTATTTTTGGAATTTTATTAATTTTGACACCTGCAAATTACCCCATCAGCACGATTCCCACTAACTATAATCCTCTAATCGGAATTGTTCTAATTGCCATAGGTTTAGTGTTGCTTTTTGTGAGTGACGATTAAGTTGGACAAGGAAGAAGCGGTTTTTACACTCAGAAAAAATAAGCTCGATTTAGAGCATGAGGCGTTACTTCAAGACAGAAATGTTATCTTAATTACCGAATTTGGCGTTCCGTTTTCTCTTGGCAACATTCTTGTTACATTAAAGCCAGATATGACAATTGTTGTTGGTGCAGTCATCATTGGGGCTATTTTTTTGGGGGTTATAGAGTTCTTTAGAAGAAGAAACGATCAAGCGGTTAGAGATAAACGCAAAGAAATAGATGCGTATATTAGAAAAATTGAAAGGTCTAAAGGAACTAATTTACCAAAACCTTGAACATTTAGGTATAGGGCTTACTCTTTTTTGGCTTGGTAAAACCCTTTGTTTCTTTTTAGTACCTCTAAACGGTAGAGGGGTAGCGGTGTTAGCTCACGCCTTTATCACAAACTTACTTGCACTAAGTTTGAGCCGCAATATTGTCCGTGAGTTGCTTATCCGCTACCCTTTCTCTCTTTTTCAAATTCCCTTTCCGTTTGGCAAATCTGCCGTTCTTGAAGCGTTCTGAATTAGGGTTTTCCATTTGTTTTGTCCTTCTATGGTTATTCCGCATGCTTCACTAGGTGTTTTGCCGTCTAGGCTTTCGTGTGGTCTAATGTAGTTATGGAAAATCTGATAGCCCGACAAAATGGATGTATCATTGACTTTTAGTCCTCGCATGGTTTTTTCTCGGTCTCTGATTTCTCCGTTCATGCGTTCCATTTTGTTGTTGTGGATTGAGCCTTTCAATGTGATTTCTCTAACGTGCTTTGTCCCCTCAAAGACTTCTTTTGAGGCTACAGAGTAAGAGGGTAATCCATCGGTTATGAGGATTTTTGGCTGTTTCTCCATGAGTCGTTTAGCCATTGTGAAGAGGCTTTTTGCGTCATGGGTAAACTTTGTTTCTGCTACTTCTTGGCTGATTAAAAAGCGGGTTTGGTCGTCCATTACTGCAAAAAGATACTTCATGTTGCCGCTGACTTTTATCCAGAGTTCGTCAGCTCTCCATGTGTCGCTAACATTAGGAGTCAGTTTGTCAGCGTAATCTTTCATTAAACCGACGTATTTTTTTATCCAGTTGTAAACGGTTTGATGTGAGACTTCTACGCCTAAGAGTTTAAGCGATTTCATTGTGTTTCTTAGGCTTTCCCCAGAAAAATAAAGTTGCATTGCTGTTGTGATTGCTTGAGGGTTATGCTTCATGTGTTCAAAGCCGATGTTTATGGTGAAATAATGGTTGCATTCTGCACAATGGAATTTTTGTATTGTTCCGCTTTTGTTTTTGCGTAAACCATCTTTTTTCAAGTTGCTTGAACCGCAAAACTGGCAGGTTTTAATATCCAATTCCTTGATAACTTGAACCCTATTGGTTGCCACTTTGCTTCTTAGTTGGCTTGAGAAGTCAACGGCGAAAATGTGTTTGCAGATCATATGGCGGTAAGTGTTATCTGGGCATGAGCAAACCCATTCGTCATTAACTTTGGTGATGGTGTATTCGCCATTGTGAGATTGAGACTTCACTGTGTAAGTGCAATCGTCTAATCGTTTTACTTGACCGCTTGACTGTGCGATTGCTTGACCGCGTTCTTCACGATTTGTTGTTAGTTTGCTCATAGTGCTATACCACGAGTAGTATAACAATAAATATGTTAGATATAAGCGTTTACCACTAATAATAAATACCACTTTACGCCTATAACTAAAATGGCGAATTTAAAATGTCAGAAACTAAAGAAGAAAAGAGAGAAGCAACCTCAGTAAAAGTCAAACCTTCCATCTGGAAAGAAGCAAAAAAGCAAGCCATTGATGAAGGAAAAACCGTTTCAGAACTAATGGAGGACGCTATAGACACCTACATCAAGGAGCATAGGAAAAGAAAATGAAGCCAATATATTCGGAGGAAGACCGCCACAAAATAGTTATGAATTTCATTACCTTGCGAGGACAAGGTCGCATTCCAATCATGGATTTTTCGCCACTGATACCTTATTTCGATGACATTAAGCCTCTACGAGAAATTAAAAAAACAATGAGTTATGCCAATAGATATTCTCTATATTCAACTGGTAGTCCTTCTAATCAACCAGAAACTTTTTTTTACAGTTCAGACGACGCACAAGGCTACTTTAACTGGCTTATCTGGATAATCACGGTTGACGAAAAAGCTACTGACGAAATAAGGAAAGAAGCTGTGAACCAACTTTTCTTGTTCATCTTTGCTCTCAGGGATAAAATACGTGTCAATTTGGATGACTTTTTGAAGGTTAGGTTTGTTTGGGAACGTCGGGTTATCACCTTGAAGAATGCTTTGAAAGATGTAAAGGAAAAAGTGGAATATAACGAAAAGTGTGGAGAGGCTGGGCTTGCAGATTTAAAAGATGATGTAGAGAAAGAAACAGAAAAAATATCAAGCGTATTAGAGAGAATTGGAAATTGGCAAAAAGAATACCAACCATACTTGGATAAACTAAAGAAAGAACAAGAAGGCATAGATAAAGTCTTGAGGGGAGATGTTGACGGCAAAAAAGGAAAGCGTTGATGAAAGGTTAACAAAACTCATCAGGTACTGGGATTCTGTATTAGCCGATGCTGGTATAAAGGAGCAGAATCAAACCGATAAAACGACACCGCAAGATTTAGTGAAACTTGGGCTAACTCAGAAAGAAGCTAAGGCATGGCTCAAAAAAGAACCAAATTACATAGCAGACGGATTTTTACAGGGAAAACGAACCGCCAAAGACTTTACAGAGCCACTTAGCGGGTTCTGTTACCTCTTCGTCTGCTTTTTGACCCTGTTACTTTTCATCTGTTGACTAAAATCGCATAGTTTTATGTATAATTTGAGGGGAAAGAAAGTTCCTTTTCAACTTTTAGGCATGGAAGAATAGCGTTTTTTCTTATGAGGTATCTTGTTGGCGTATAGAGAAAAAGCAAGAGGTTCTTATCGTACTCAGATTAAACGAGCGAAGAAGGTTCAAGCTAGCCGTAGTGCTTGGGCGAAGCATATTGATGAACGGTTGAAAGCGCCCAAAGCCAAAGATATAGATGAATGGTTAAGCGCACCAAACCGCTATGACCTGCCAAACGTAGATGCAAACAAACCCAAAAAATAATTTTCTCTATTCATTCTCTTTTCTTGTAGTAGGTCGAAGCCAACAACAAAGCTGTAAAAAGGTTCAAAATGAATCTAATATTAGGATTTTGCTTTCATAACCCATAAAATAATTTCCACAACTATTTAGGTTAATATTATATAGTAGTTGACAACAATATGCGTAAAACAACCAAGGTAGAGGCTGAGGTAGAAATGGCTAAATTTGTTTGCAATAGTGTTAGTGATGTTAGTAAAACAGCCCTTCAAAAGTCAGTTGAGCAAGTAATCCGCAAAAACAAAAAAGTTTTTGATAACTTAGCCAAAAGCTAAAAGCGCAAATCAATAATTCTCTTTCTTTATGGATGTACCTCTAAGCGAAGACTGGCTTAAGCAACTTTACTCTGTATTAATTGAAATTTACAGCAATACAGACGACCCTATCAAATCGGGTTTTCCTATAGTTACAGATTATAATACTGCCATGCTCAACGTCTGTGTTAACAGACCAAAAACAAAAGTTTTTGGGCAAACAATGTTTCCACACGTGTTGCATAGAGCAACGGTAAACATGCACTCAATAATCAATTTTCATCCTTTCGTAGATGGAAACAAGAGAGTTGCCTTGCTATCTACATATTATTATTTGATATGGAATGGATATAAGTTCAATATTCCATACACTGCTGATGAGTTTACTATCAGAATCGCTAGAGACCATTTGGGCTTAACTCAAATTCTTGAATGGTTGAAAAGTAACACAACTAGGAACATTTGGACTCTTCTTAGGCACATAGCATGTCAAAACAATCTTGCGCCAGATGGAACTGTGTCAGCTTCAAAAGTCTTCTTAGATGAAACTTTGATAACGTTATTTCTGCCGCGTGACGGCCTATTATTTTTCAAGAACAAAATACTAGAAGAACAAAGGAAGAAAGCTTTTCAAAAAATGAAGCCATGTTAATTTTGAAGAGGGGTAGCGGTTACGTCACGCCTTTATCACAAACTTACTTGCACTAAGTTTGTGTCGCAATATTGTCCATGAAGCTTTTATCCGCTACCCATTCTCTCTTTCAAAAATCCTTTCTGCTAGCCACATTTTTATTTTTTGAAGCATTCTGAATAAGTGTTTTCCACTTATTTTGTCCTTCAATGGTTATTCCGCATGCCTCGCTAGGTGTCTTTCCATCTAAGCTTTCATGTGGTCGAATGTAGTTATGAAAAATTTGATAACCTGTTAAAATTGAGGTATCGTTAATTTTTAGTCCTCTCATGGTTTTTTCTCTGTCTCTGATTTCTCCGTTCATGCGTTCCATTTTGTTATTGTGGATTGAGCCTTTCAGGGTGATTTCTCTAATGTGATTTGTTCCTTGAAAGACTTCTTTTGAGGCAACAGCGTAAGGCGGTAACCTGGGACTGTTTCGTTGCCATGTGGTCTGAATAGCTTACTTATTGTTTTTAGGAAATTTGTAGGTTGATAATACTCGTTCAACTGCTGATAACGAGCTTTCAACATCAACTAATCTCAACTTAGACTCAGCCAAGTCAAGATTGAGTTCCTCTTTCATTTTCAAGAGATCTGCCTTAAACAGCTCAAAAGCTGAGCTGACGATTCTGTTATAGTCTCCTAACTTCTCAGGTTTGCCAACTCCGAAACCTTCAACATTAGGCATAGCACACCCCAACAATTCATCAATTTGCCTAATCTCAAAACCAATGTCTTCCTCTATCGCTTCAGCTAAACCAAATTCTGCAATTAACGCGTTACTTCTAAAAGCTGACAATCTTCTTTTTAGATGATTTAGGGCTTGTTCGTAAATCATCATGTCTTCTTCTTTTATGACTCCCCTGAATTCTTCAACCAAGAAATAACTCTTCTAACCATTGAGGGGTTAAGAGGGCGAAAGAATACTGTTCTAAGATTTAAGACTTTTATGCCTGTTAAAATGGTTTTTTACGTTGGGTCAAAAAACTTTACAGTACCCAGTTCTAGAAGTAGGAGAAATAGATGTTGTTGGTTTTGACTCTAAAAATAACTCATAGTTATAGATTGAATGCAAGATAACATGCAAAGAAGGAAGATATAGATAAATGGATTGAAAATTCTAAAAGCGTGTTTCTGAAAAATAATAATTCTCTTAGCAATGGAATCTAAACTGGTAAAACAAAGAGCGGAAATGCCGTTCGAGTCTTCATGCACAATCTTTTAAAATTCAATGGCGACTCACCCATCAGTAAGCGACTACCGTCTCACATAATAATCTCGTCAGAGTGCTTACTGCGCTTACCTCTTCAAAGGTTTTAAGCGATAAGCTACGTATCCCAGAAGGCGTACGTTAAACTAATTGCGGCAAAGACTATCCACAACATCATAGCTCATCAACAAATAACGTGTTTATCGCTTTAACTATTTGAAAACTATGAATAGAGAATCTATAGTTTCTGGACTATTCGAAAGATGCTGTGGCTAATTGTTGCTTAATTTTTCGATAGTTTGGACGTGCTATTGGGTCGAGGTGTCACGGTAGAGCGGAAAACGCAACAACGCTGCTATGCCGCCTAACGCCAAAAGTTTTGCGCCTGCCTCATGTTCGGTGCTAATTACCGTCACCTTCGCAGCTCGCCTCTCGGTTTCTCGCATTAACCCTTCAAGTTTGAGACGTTGCTGCTCGTCCGCGTCACGGATTTGCGTGTCTGCAACTACAAGCTTCTCAACGGCACCCATCTGCACTGCCTGCTCAACTGCATCAAGTCCATAGGTAACTGTCCCTTCGCCTTTGCCGAGACGCTTCATGACTTCCTCTATGGTTTCAGTTTCATCCACAATCCGAAGTTGATGCGCTGCCTTAAGCAAAACGCCCGAGCGCAATGCCTCGTCAATGCCTGCTGTTCCCCCATTGTTAACGCTTTTAACGTCGACAACTGATTTGGCCATTTCTTTAGCCTCGTCATTTAGGTACCTTACAAAATCGTTTTTTACATAACCCGCCCCAATAATTACGATGGGGTTACGGTTCGGAGCCCATAGCTTTTGTAAACTTTCAACAGCAAGACGAAAGTAGCCTTTTGTAGCTTCAACACGTTTATCAGCATCTTGCTTCCCAGGCAGACGAATGCGTTGCTCAACACGTGTTTCGTAGCCGTACTGTTTGGTTTCTGCTACGGCAAAGCCTTCGTCATCTATGGAAAGTATAAGCATTGCTTTTTCGGTTTCGCTGGCTCTCTCAAGGCGATTTAAAAGGTGCTTTGGCCACTCACTTTTCACTATGGTCATTGGTTGATTAAGTGCAATATTCAAGGTGTGGTGTGCGCCCTCAGGAATAATGTCGGGTGCATGACAAATTAATCCATGGACTCGAAGTCTACCTAGAAACTTGTCCCAGCCAACAGACTCAACTTTGACGCCCATGAAGGCGGAAACTCGTTCAGCGCTTTTTGGGCGGCTGGTTTCTGTGTCACTTTTTATGGCGCGGCTGCTCATGGCGTAGACTTCGTCGCCTTTGTAGATGACATTGTATAGATGCCACAGGTCATCAGGCGAGTCGGGCACTACCTTAACGAAGCCTTGATGCAGATTTTTCTCGATAATCTTCACTCGTTTCCTCTTCTCGTTAGCTAGTTGCGTACTAAGAAATAAAAGCATACTATCGAAGCAACTGCCTCTGAGAACTATTTTCGCCGCTTCCGTCTACCCCTGCCGGATTTTTAATCTATCTTCTTTTGTTAAACCCAGAGAAAAAAGCAAACAGCCTATAAAGCAAAAAAAGCTTTTTGCAGATTTATAGGTTTATATCAATAAAACACTGTAACCGGCGCATTTTTTAGATCTTTCTTATCGATTTTGGAATAAATATATTAACAGTATGTAACATGTTTGAAGGTAGCTGTAAGCAAGAGATAGTTTTTTTTTATTCCTGCTTATGGCAAACAAATTTAGGAGAAAAAGAAATGCAAAAAATAAAAACAATAACTTTAGCTATATTGATTTCGACAATTATGATAATGTCAACAGGAGCATCCTTAACGATGCTTGTGCCGAACGTTAGTGCACATACACCACCGTGGACTTACACAACATATGCATGGGCTTCTGCAGCACCGAACCCTTGCGGTGTCGGTCAACAAATGCTCATCTATGGCTGGCTTGATATTGCTATACCGCAAGCGCTACTTACAAATAACGATAGATTCGCAAACTACCAGTTCACTATTACTCAACCAAACGGGACAATCGTTACAGAGAACTTCCCATACGTTAGCGATCCAACCTCATCACAATACTTCACTTTCACTCCAACCGAAGTTGGAAACTACACTGTATTCTTTAGTTTTCCAGGGCAAACAAACACCTTTGGCGGCACCCAACAGGGCGACATTTACCTACCGAGCAATGCAACAATATCATTCACAGTCACACAAAATCCAGCTCCAACAACTGCCAGCGCTCCTCTTCCCACATCTTACTGGACACGACCCATATACATGGAGAATACTAATTGGGTTGCAATTGGATCAAACTGGTTAGGTGGATCAGCAGAATCTAACTATTGGCAACAAAACGGCGCCGCACCCAACACGTCCCACATCATGTGGACAAAGCCACTTGAAATAGGCGGTCTCGCAGGCGGAACAGTAACACAACAAGGTGACAGCGCACAAGCACCAGATAGTCAAGCAGCATATTACACAGGGTTCTCATACAATACTAGATTCGGCAGCCCAATAATTCTCAATGGCGTTCTATACTACCAAGAGCCAATTGGAGAATCAGGATCAGGAGGACCTGAGGTGGCAGTCGACTTAACAACTGGCCAAACACTGTGGTCAAGCACTACATTCTACCCATCAATGGCACAGATCGATGATGTACAAACACCAGACCAACATGGAATCGTAGGCGGCATACTTTGGCAGGTTTCTGGCACTACATGGATTGGCTATAACGCCTTCACCATGCAGCCAATATTTAACCTGACAGGTGTCCCTACAGGTACCCAAGTATATGACAACAACGGAGACATACTCAAATACCAATTTAGCTACAACACCGCCACAAAAACTGGATGGCTCGCATTATGGAATGACACAGCTGCAATCACAGCGTACGCACCGCTGTATTCAGCTAACGCAGGCTTCCCATCTGCAGCCGGAATCGTTATCAACGCCTCAACAAGCGCGTCATACACATACAACGTAACCGTAACAGCTGACTTAACAGGCAGCACAGCTCCATCAATAGTCGGCGTTGTTCCAGGAGAAACTATTCTCGGAGATAGCAGCAGTATCGCATTAGCTTCACAGCCTAACCCGAACGCGAACCCATGGACAATGTGGGCTCTCAGCGACGTAGCCGGACAGCAAGGGTCCTTAATATGGAAACAGAACTATGCAGCGCCTCCAGGAAACCAAACTGAAATGCTCTGCACGCAACCAATAGACCCAGTGACAAACGAGTGGGAAATGCAAACACTAGAAACAGGGCAAAGATATGCATACAGCCTTGCAACTGGTAATCTAGTTTGGGGTCCGAGTGCCTCACCATTAACAGGCTTCCAATACTACAGTGACAGAGAAGGCATACCCGCTTACGGCAATCTTTACGTTTCAGGCTACGGCGGAATAGTCTATTGCTATTCAATGCTTAATGGAACTCTGCTTTGGACATATGGTAACGGCGGCTCAGGAAACTCCACATACATGGGCAACGACGGACCATGGGGACTATACCCAACTCACATAGCAGGACTAGCAGACGGCATATTATATTGCATGTCAGGAGAACACTCACCAAACACACCAATCTACAAAGGCGAAGAAATGCGCGCTCTCAATGCTACCACAGGACAAGAACTTTGGACACTATCAGACTACTCAGCTTCAGGACTAGGAACATCAATCGCGCCAGTTGCAATTGCTGACGGATACATAACCTTCGTAAACGCTTATGATAGCCAAGTTTACTGCGTCGGCCAAGGACCAAGCAAGCTAACCGCAACAGCCCCAGACACTGGCGTCACAGTCGGCGTACCCATCACGATAAGAGGCACCATAACAGACATTTCAGCAGGAACTCAACAGACAGCAGTCGCAGCTGATTTTCCAAATGGTGTTCCATGTGTATCTGATGCAAGCATGGGTGACTTTATGTCTGCAGTTTACCAGCAGCAGCCAATGCCAACAAATGTGACTGGAGTACTAATTACCTTATACGCCTTAGACTCAAACGGCAACCATAGAGAAATCGGCAACACAACAAGCGATGCTAGCGGCATGTACACAATTAACTGGGCACCGGACATTCCAGGAGCATACACTATCTACGCGTCCTTTGCAGGAACAAACGCATACTACGGATCCAGCGCCGAAACATCATTCTACGCCACCGCTACACACCCAACAACTGCACCCACCGCGACAGCCCAAACTAACATAGCAACCACAACAGATCTGATGACGTACTTGGCAATTGGAGTAGTAGCAATCATCATTGCAATAGCTATAGTTGGCGTTTTGTTGCTAAGAAAGCACGCCTAAAAACTTAACTATCTTCTTTCTTTTTTTTATTTTAAACCGTTAATTGTCTATCTTTTAACACCTATTCTTTGCAACCGCTTTGTCTGGGGAAAACTTAAATCCTTAATTCAGACTTATTTACATAATTATTTTAGGTGACTTTTGTGGTAGAGAATCTTGAGGAATACATGTGTACGTATATGAAGAGTTTAGCTAACCCCTTGACAGGGTGTTTATTGGCGGCTTGGAAGAGCAAGGACGGTTATCTGAGTTTGCTAGATGAAAGGTTAGGCTCAACTATTGAGTCAGTTGATCTGAAGCTATGCGGACTCTTGGCGTCTGCGGGGCTTTTCCGTGAAGAGGAAAAGTTAACCATGGATGGAAACAACCGCTACAGGCTGTTCTATTTGACCGATGCCGGCAAAGAAATAGCGGAGCAGGCTGAGGCAGAAGGGTACAACGGAACGATACCTAAAAGCGTCGAAATCCCAAACCCGTAGAGATGCCAGACAACTTGAAAACCAAAATGTCTTTGCGTGTATTTCCACACCTTTTTTTGCCTTTCTCTGTCTTTTATTGTCTTTAAACGCCTTTTAACACCCTAACCTGCAAAAGAACTAAACGCCAAAGCAGAAAAGCAACCCAAAACAAGTCTTTTCAAAAACAAGAGAGGGCTCTACTTTTTACAACAAAATAAACAGTTAAAAAAAAAGAAACAAAAATTTAGGGAAAGAAAAAAGAAAGCTTTCCCGGTTTAAATGAGGTGTAGTAGGTTGATGAACAGCGGGATGAAGACGATCGAGAGTGTGCTCAGCAGTTTTATCAGGACGTGGAGGCTTGGACCTGCTGTGTCTTTTAATGGGTCACCGACTGTATCGCCGACTACAGCTGCCGCATGTGCTGGTGAACCTTTGCCGCCGTATTGGCCGGTTTCAATGAACTTCTTTGCGTTGTCCCATGCTCCTCCGCCAGTATTCATGAACAATGCCAAGGGAACTGCGGACAGGGTTGCGCCGATTACGAATGCGCCTACAGCTTCTGGTCCAAGGAGGACACCTACGATTATTGGAACGATCACAAGGATTAGTCCTGGAAGTACCATGCCTCTTAATGCTGCTTTTGTGCTGATGTCTACTGCTTTACCATAGTCAGGTTTGCCTGTTCCATCCATGATGCCCGGGATTTCTCTGAATTGCCGTCTGACTTCTTCAACCATTTCAGCTGCTGCTTTTCCTACTGCGCTAATTGCTTGCGAGGAGAAGAAGAAGGGCAGCATAGCACCGATAAAACCTGCTATCAGCACCGCTGGATTAGAGATATCGACAACAAATGCTTTACCTGTACGTGAAGCAACTTCTGAAGCATATGTTTGGAATAGCAATTGTGCTGCGAGCAGTGCTGAACCGAGTGCAAAGCCTTTGGTCAGGGCTTTGGTTGTGTTTCCAACTGCATCTAAGGCTTCCATGGTTGCCTCTGCACCGCCTTCCCCTGACATTTGAGCTATACCTGCTGCATTGTCGGCGATTGGACCAAAACCGTCTAAGGCTAGAACCATGCCCATGACAGCGAGCATGCCCATGGTTGCAAGAGTAGTTCCGTAGATGCCACCGATAAAAGGTGTAATCTGAGAAACATGTGTAGCATTCCAAGAAATTGCGAACTGAGTGCCGAAGTAATACGATGTTACGAGAGCAACAACCAGTGAAACTATGGGCAACATTGTCGTTTCGAGTCCTACTGCAAGCCCTGTAATTATGTTAGTTGCGGCGCCTGTTTGGCTGGCTTTAGCTATTCGTCCAACTGGACCACGGTCACTTCCTGTATAATAGTCTGTAATGTAGTCGATTGCTACGCTTGCAGCTAAACCTGATAGCAAACAGAAGTATAGGTAGAAAAACGTCATTGAGAAATCGCCGTTGCCTAACAGGAAAATTGTTGCAAAGAGAAACAGAATACCCGAAACTATTGTAGTAACCATAAGGCCTTTTCTTAATGCTTTCATTGGATGCTTAGCTTCTGCCTCATTAAGCTTCACAAAAGGCATTCCAATTAAAGTGGCAAAGATTCCCAGGGCTCGAGCAATAAGTGGGAAAACCAAGAAGATCAGGTTCCCAGTGGCTATGCTGATTAAGCCACCAATAATCATGCCACCGATGTTCTCGCCAGTCGCAGATTCAAAGAGGTCTGCGCCTCTCCCGGCAGAATCTCCCACGTTGTCTCCAACGTTGTCAGCAATAACTGCAGGGTTTCGGGGGTCATCTTCCGGTATTCCGGCTTCAACTTTACCCACCAAGTCCGCGCCTACATCTGCAGCCTTGGTATATATTCCGCCACCAAGCTGGGCAAATAAAGCGATTAGTGAGGCACCGAAACCCATACCTACGATGCCGCTTGCTGCGTCTCTTCCAACAGTTGCAGCCTGAGTGACGCCAACGGTGTTGAATAAAGCAGTGTAACCACCGTAAAGCAAAAACAGAAAACTTACACCTAAAAGGGATAAACCGACAACCGCCATACCCATCGTAGCGCCGCCGTAAAACGCTGTCTTAAGAGCTTTCTCAGCCCCATCCTTTGCTGCCGCAACAGTGCGAACATTTGCCTTCGTTGCATTGTCCATAGCTATGTAGCCGGCAGCTAACGACGCGACTGCACCCACCAAGAAGGCAGCTGCAGTGCCCACGCCAAGATAACCGCTTGGCAGAGCAACCCAAAGCAACACGAAAACCACTACTGTAATTATAGCGATTGTTTGGTATTGCCTTTTAAGGAAAGCGTATGCGCCTTCCCGAATTGCGGCCCCCACTTCTTGGGCTTTTGGACCGCCAGGGCTCATTCTGCCTATGTAACGCATAAGCAAAAGTGAAGCGATTACGGCGATGACACCTGCAATAGGTGCAATCCAAAATACTAGTGGAGATGGTGAGTTAACCGTTGATGAAGCTAAGGCTTGTATGGGTATTAACATGTTGTGAAACGGATGCCCTTTTTGCTTATATATTTTTCTAACCCTTCGCCTCAATTAGTTGTCAAACATCTAATTTGAATGAATCAACTGCAGGTTTTGATTAACCATTTTGGTTGCATTTTTAAGGAACCAGACGTAAATCAAATAGTCCTCTAAAAGTGATCAAACGATGCCTCAAAGACTGATAGTTGTTAAAGTCGGCACAAGTAGCATAACCACAAGCGAAGGGAAACTTGACGAGCTGGAAATGCAGAAGCTCGCAGGTCAAATCGCCGCCGCCACCAAGCAAGGCGACAAAGTTGTCCTTGTGACTTCAGGAGCGGTAGCCTCAGGCATTGAAGAGCTAGGTATTCCTGCGAAACCCAACGACATAGTTTTTCAGCAGGCTGCAGCTGCAACCGGGCAGAGCGTGCTAATGGCGAAGTATCGTGAACTCTTTAAAGTTCATGGGCTTAAAGCTGCTCAGATCCTACTTACAGCAGAAGACCTCTCTAATAGAGCGTCGTATTTGCACACCTGCGACGTGCTAATTATGCTTTTAAAAATCGGCGTTGTCCCGATCATAAATGAGAATGACGTGACGTCAGTGGCGGAGCTGAGAAGGAGGGAAGGTTACCGAGTGAATTTTAGTGACAACGATATCCTCTCCGTTTTGGTGGCCAGTGCAATCGGCGCAGACATGACAATCATTCTTAGCGACGTTGACGGCTTATACACAGCCGATCCCCAAGAGCCAAATGCACAACTGATCAAAACCGTTGAAAACATAACGCCTCAGCTGAAAAACTCGCTTGGCGGCAAGAGTAAGCTCGGCAGGGGAGGAATCCAAAGCAAAATCAAAGCAGCTGAAATCGCAACGTCATGCGGTATCCCAGTTGTGATAGCGAACAGCAGAAGAGAAAATGTAATTCTTGATATTCTTTCAGGCAAAGATGTGGGTACTTACTTTAAGCCTCAAACACTCATGCCCGCGGTTAAACGCTGGATAGCTTACGGTGCAGCCGTTAAGGGGCAGATCTACGTGAACGAAGGCGCAAAAAAAGCGATTCTGGACGGCTCAAGCCTATTACCCGTAGGGATAACACGAGTAGTAGGAAGCTTTAGCGTGGGCGACGTCGTCAGCCTTGTGGACGAATGCAAAATCGAGTTCGCCAAAGGAAACCCTAACTTTTCAAGCGGTGAATTAAATCTCATCAAGGGCTTGCAGCACTCGGAGGTTCAGCGCAAGCTCGGAGATGATAAACCTAAAGAAGCCATCGAGCATAGAAATATCCATTTAATCGGGGAAGAAAAATGATCGTTGAAATATGCCAGAGAGCCAAAGCAGCCTCTTACGAAATGGGCAAACTTACCGCGGACGCAAAGAATAATGCGTTGTGCAGGATGGCGAACGCTTTGGAAGCTAACGCCGAGAAGATTTTAGCCGCAAACAAAGCAGATGTTGATGCAGCGAAGGCTAAAGGTTTGAAGGCGTCGCTGCTTGACCGCCTTGCACTGGATCAGAAGAAGATTCAAGGTATGGCAAAGGATATGCGAGAAGTTTCAGTGCTGCCTGATCCCATCGGCGCAATCCTTGGCACATGGACACGCCCCAACGGCTTAATCATCAGCCAAGTACGCGTGCCCCTAGGCGTTATAGCAGTAATTTACGAGTCACGCCCAAACGTAACCGCTGACTCAGTTGGCATCTGTATCAAATCGGGAAACGCAGTCATCCTAAGAGGCGGCTCCGACGCTTTAAACTCGAACGTTGCCATCGGCGAGGTGCTCCGCGACGCATTATCATTAACAAATGTGCCTGTCGATGCTATCCAAGTGGTAAATTCGCCCGACCGCAAAGATGCTGAGGAACTCATGCAGATGCGACAGTATGTCGATGTGCTTATTCCCAGAGGTGGCGCAGACCTTATAAAAACCGTTGTTGAGACTTCGCGCATCCCCGTTATAGAAACGGGAACGGGCAACTGCCACGTTTACGTTGAAGAAGACGCTGACTTAGAAAAGGCAACGCCCATAGTTGTGAACTCTAAATGTCAACGTCCTGGAACATGTAACGCCGCAGAGAAGCTGCTAGTGAATAGCAAAATCGCCGAACGCTACTTACCTATGGTTATAGCAGCGCTAAGAGCACAGGGAGTCGAGGTAAGAGGCGACGAGGAAACAAAGAAAATTATACCCGATGTGAAGGCAGCAAGCGAAGAGGACTGGTATACTGAATACCTTGATATGATCATAGGTGTAAAAGTGGTTAACGACTTAGGCCAAGCCATAGCTCACATCAACAAGTATGGCACCCACCACTCAGACGCCATAATTACAGCAGACTTTGACAAAGCCATGCGGTTCATACGCGAAGTTGACTCAGCCGCCGTCTACTGGAATGCCTCCACAAGATTCACAGACGGCAACCAATTCGGGTTAGGCGCAGAAATCGGCATCAGCACCCAGAAACTCCACGCAAGAGGACCCATGAGTGTGCAGCATCTAACAACCACAAAATACGTTGTTTTAGGCAGCGGACAAATTAGAGCATGATTTGCCTACTTAGCAACTCACTGCACTCTTTATGGGCACAAAAAAAAGAGCTTCGGCTAAGTTTTCAAATACTCTTTTATCTACTCTTTTAACTCGACAACTAGCAGCTCTATCACCGTACCGCCTGTGTTCGTAGCTTCATGGTTCTGGGAATCCAAGAAAACTGCAGACCCATCTTTCAAATCCATTTCTTGACTTTTACCTTCAGATGTCAGCTTAAGTCGGCCGCCTCTTAACACATAGACCATGTGCTGTGGATGATGGTGCATTTTCGCTGCGTCGCCGGGGTTGAAAGTTACTTTTAGAACACGCATTTTATCATTTTCGTTTATAAATTTGTAAACGTTTGAAGCAGAAGCTAATGGGTCTAACTCAGATTTAGTTTTTGACATTTTGCGTTACCTAACTATAATCTAATTTCTAAATAAATAAGAACTTGTGACTACACAGTGAAACAATAATTATTTGGAAATTCAGACAGATTAGTGCCTCAAATTGTAACTCATAAAATCAGGTAATCATTAAAAATAAAATAAAGAAAAATAAGAAATGGAACTGGGCCATTTAAAAAAAGAACTTAACAGAAGAGAGCAAGAAAAAAATCGTACGTTATCTACATTGTCATTGGCATTATTTCAAGAATTTCAATGCTTGATTTAGGCATCATCAAATGAGGATGGTCCTTTACCATTTCTTTGGCAGCGTTTAAGTCCTTTGCCTGCAATATAGAATACCCTGTTACCTCAGTTTGGCTTTTGGCAGTTCCCTTCTTATCTACACAAACACCGTTTCCTAATGGTGCGCCCGTGTCAATGATTGCTTTTCCGCATTTCTTATACCACGCGAACCAAGGCTCCATTCCTTTTTTTATTTCGTCTGGACTTACATTCATCTGTACTTCCGCAGAAATTGGCGCTAGATATAAAATCATAAACTTCTTCAAAACAAGTCACCGCTTAAATTTTAGGTAAATTCGTCCTTTTATTCTTACCTAAGAAAGGCTTTTTAGAAATGCAGCATTTTTAAAAAATGAAAATTGATTGAGGGGTGAGCCCTCTTGATTGAGGTGGTTTTTTGAGGTATCAAGCTGAAGCAGTTATGCTGTAGGTATTGTTGTTGTGATTCCGTGGAGTTGGTTTACGACTGGGTGGATTAGTCCTGTTGCGATTTGTGGGAATATGCCCAAGATGATAAGTGCACCTGCGAGGACGAAGATTGGTACAAGTATGTATTTTGATTCTTTGATTGCTGTTTCGTCTTTGGCTTTTTTGCCGTAGAAAATGTTGACTAGGCGGAAGATGTATGCTGCTTGCAGTACACTTGTGATTACTCCGATTATTGCGAGCCATGCCAGGTTACCTTGGACAGCGGCTGTGAATACAAAGAGCTTACCAAAGAAGCCTCCAAAAGGCGGTACACCTGCGAATGATAAGCCTGCCATAACAAGAGCCAAGCATACGAGGGGCATTTTTCTACCGAGTCCTTCCATGTCACTTAAAGTTTTGAAGCCGTGGCTGTTCATGACGCCGATAGCCATGAATGCTATTGCCGTTGTGATGCCGCCGACCAGGAAGAAGTATAGGTTGCTTACGACTCCCAGTGCGGTGTAGCTTGTGATCGCGACTAGGTTGTAGCCGACGTCGGCGACGCAGATGTATGCGATCATGCGTTTCACATCAGTTTGTATAAGTGCGAAGATGTTACCCACGATCATTGTTACTGCCGCCAGGACCGCTAGCATTGTTACCCAGTTTACGGTAGAAGGCAAGAGGATGTAGAGGAGTACTCGAATTAGGATGTAATAACTGCCTTGGTCAACAAGGGCGGAGAGAAAAGCAGCTGATGGAGCGGGCGCTGCAGTGTATGCATCAGGTAGCCAGAAGTGGAAAGGTACAATCGCGGCTTCAATTGCGTATCCAGCTGCAATGAAAATGAAGGCAATTATAAGCAGATTGCCTCCGTTTCCGCCGGCCAAGATGGCTTCAACACCAATGTAATTGAGTGTTCCCGTTAAACCATAAATAACCGACATGCCTGTGAGCACAAAAGCTGAGGCGATAATTACCATAACTAGGTATTTGAGGGTAGCATTGATGCTAAACACGTTTTTCCTGAACAGCATTAAGAAGGCTGCGCCTGCGGTGGCGGCTTCCCAGAATATGAAGAAAGTTAACAGATCGCCTGCGAGAACTGCGCCCAGCAACCCCGCAGTGGTCATAAGCATTATAGCAAAGTAACGTTCAGTTGGGCGTTCGTTGTTTCCTACACTTAAGACCGTGTATCCGACAACTACGGCGCTAATCGCCACTATGATGATTGTCATGAAGATTGATATGGCGTCAATCTGGAATGAGCTTGCCACGGGGTTTGTGCTGCCATTTAAGCCTATGTTAATTATTGGCGGCGATGCAACACTGTAATAGTTCAAGGCTAAGTTAGCTACGGCGGCACCCGCTATTGCGAACACAGCGGTGAACCAGCCAAGAGTGAGGGCTGTTTTGTTTAAGTTGCTTTTCCGTATAAGTCTGAAGACTGGGACCGTTAAGAGAGCTGCGATTACAAGTGTGAATATGGGTAATACAATGTCAATTATTTCAACCATCTAGTCTCACCTTTGTTTAGCCTAACCTCACTGTATTTATCAGATTTATGAAGAACGTCGGGTAGATGCCCACAAGTATAACAAGCACAACCAGTATTACGAATGACAGTTTCATGTAGTTTGGCACTTCGAAGCCATGGTGTTGTTCGAGTCCAAGAGCTTCATCCTTTGCTTCTGCCTCAGCGACTTCCGCTTCTTTTTCATCTTTCGATTGGCCGAGGAATACGAAAGATGTGAATCTTAGCATGTAGGCGAGCGAGAGTACTGTGGCGACTAGCATCAAAGCGGTAGGCCAAACGTAAAACGAGTCAGTACGCATCACGTCGAAGGCTCCGACAAATATGAGGAACTCGCTGATAAAGCAGGCGAATGGCGGTACTCCACCTATGCTTAGCGCAGCTATGGTTGAGGAGACGGCTGTGAAAGGCATCTTACTAGCTAAGCCTCCCATTTTTGTAATGTCACGTTTTTCAGTTTNNAGAGAAGGCCTTTGCTTAGAGCGTGACTGATGATATGCATCACAGTGCCTGTGATTGCAATTGAGATTACTATGACTGTTGTTGCGCCTATGACGCTTTGAGGATAAAGTGAAAGACCGAACATTATATACCCCATGTGGGCGATGCTTGAGTAGGCAATGAGGCGTTTAATGTCTGTTGAAACCAACGCTATGAATGAGCCGAAGAAAGCTGAAAGGATCCCGATTATAGATAAAGCGTGTAGGAAGTTTACTCCAAATGTTATCCCGACTGCGGGTAAAACTACGCCCAAAGATAAACGTAGAATGGCGTAAGCTCCTGCACTGATGATGACACCGCTTAGCAGTGCTGACATGGGGGCTGGAGCTTCAGCGTGGGCGTCGGGCAGCCAAAGGTGGACTGGTATGACAGCCATTTTTACTGCGAATCCGGCTGTTAATGCTATGAGAACCCATTGGACTAAGCTGGTGCCCGCAAAGTTTTTGACTAGCAATCCGCTTGCAGTGAACATGTCAGCGCTACCTGTGAATATGTATATTGCGCCGATGCCCAAGAGAACAAAAACTGCTCCCGCATGGGTGTAAATGAATAGTTTGAAGGCTTGTTTGTAACTGTCTTTGTAGCCCCATTCACCTACTATGAAGTACGCAGGGACAAGCATAAGCTCCCAACAAAGATAAAACAGAATCAGGTTAGAAGTTATGAAAACGCCGACTAAGCCAACTGAAAGCATGGCTAAAAGAGCATAATAGACGGCGAGGTTTTTTTTGCCTGACATGTAGTTTATTGAGAACAACGCCGCCACCAAGATTAGGACAAGGCTTACGAGTGCTATGGAAGCGCTTATGCCGTCAGTGAAAAGTGTGAAGGATATATTTGGGGTTGAGATCCAAGTGTAGCTTTCTACGTACTGGTGGCTCGCGTTGTTTAGTACGGCTGGCACTGTGGATAGGACTAGCGCAATGTTAACGAGCGCGATGAGGGCAATAAAGACTGCCGCCATCTTGGGTGATTTTTTTCCAACTAAGTAAACGAAGGGGACACTAATGGATGGTATTAGAAAGACAGAAAGTAGGATTGGAAGCGTCATTTTGTTACACTCCTATAGTTAAGACTAAGAGCACTATGATCAGTATGAAACCAACTACAGCTGCTGCAATGTAGTTTTGAACTGTGGTTGATGGAACTTTTTTGAGTTTATTAGCGGCTGCTACGGTTCCAGTGGCTAAGTTTGCTACTGCTTGCACTGCAGAGTCTTCGATAAATTTAACGCCGACAGATAGTTTGCCTAAACCTTTTGCTATGGCGTAGTAGGCGTCGTCTATGAAGTATGCGTGTTTGAGTAGTTTCCCTATTGGACTTGAAGGGTTGCCACCGATGTTTCGTACTGCTAAGAAATTCTTGTAATAGCTCCAGTAGACAAGGAGAAATGTCGGTATTATTAGGGCTATGAAGATTGGGAATTCGATGTCGGTGAATGAGCCTACCAGTGAAATCCCGAGGTTAGTTAGGCCAGCAGTTATTGTTGATTTTGACATGAAGTCCAAAACGGGGGTCATTGATAAGCCCCAAACGCAGCATAGGGCTGTGAGGACGGCTGCAGGGATCAACATTACTTTGGGTGATTCGTGAATATGTTGTTTTTGTATGTGTTCTGATTCTTTTCCCATGAATACTAAACTGAACATGCGTATGACGTAGGCGAATGTTATCGCTGCTGTGGCGTAGAGTATGATGGCTTGTATTGTACTGGCGCTTGTGAGGCTTACTGCGCTGATACTTGTGACGCTTGAAATAATGAGTCCTTTGCTGAAGAAGGCAGCAAAAGGCGGCAGTCCGCTTGTTGTTAAAATCATTATTCCCATTAGTATGAAGGAAGTTGGCATGTATTTTCTAAGTCCGCCCATTAAGCGCATGTCTCTTGTACCAATGGCGTGGATTATGCCTCCTGCGATGAGAAATCCAAGGCCTTCGAAGAAAGCGTGGCTGATCATGTGGAACAGGCTTCCGAACCACCCGGCGGATGCGGCTCCTGTGACGGCTGCGCCCAAGCCTGCCATCATGAAGCCGATTTGGCTAACTGTGGAGTAGGCTAATACGCCTTTAATGTCAGTGGTGGTTATAGCGAGCGTGGCTCCGATGAATGCTGTTAAAACACCTATCCAAGCGATCGTTGGGAACCATGCTGGATCAAGAGCCACTATAAGTGGGGCGGCTACTGAAGCTATGAGAATGAATCTTGCAAGAAGATAGATACCGGCTTTGACCATTGTTGCTGCGTGTAAAAGGGCGCTGACTGAGGTAGGTGCCTCCATGGCGCTGTATAACCACGTGAACAACGGAAACTGAGCGGATTTTGCAATTGCGCCGCCCAAGACAAGGAAGAACGCTGTTACCAATAATCCGGTATTGAGGTTGTGAACGTTGTTAGTAAGAGCTGTCATCAGGTTTGTGAAGCTGAAGGTGTAGAGTGGGCCTTGTCCATTGATGATTGGTCCCGCAAACAGTATGCCTATGGCCGCAAGAAGCGAGATGTCACCAATGCGGGTCATTATGAAAACTTTGACACCTGCATTAATGGATTCTGGGCGTTTGTACCAGAAAGAGATTAAGGCGTAAGAGCAAAGACCCACCATTTCCCAGAATATGAACATTTGAAGCATGTTGTCTGCTAGGACTAAACCCATCATTGAACCAATGAAGAGCATTATCATGTAGTAGTATCGTGTTAATCCTTCTTCGCCCTTCATGTAACCCCATGAATATACTGCGATGATTAACCCAAAGAAGCCGACTAGGCAAGCAAACAACACTGACAGTGGATCAACGTAAACACCGGCGTTAATGTTTGAAAACCAGGGCAGCGTGTTGACTACGGTTTGTCCGTTGCCAAACCAGACGCCTGGCACCATAGAAAATGCTAAGCCAGCTGTAACTGCCATTACAGCTATTACGAAGTAGATTCGAATTTTGTCGCCCAGCTTTGCGACTAAAGGAACGAAGCCAGATCCGACTAGTGGAAGTATCCAAACCGCCCATGGAGTGATTGTATCAATCGACGTCATTATTCTTCAACCTCACTTTCGTTTTTGCCAACTTTTTGAAGTATTTCAGTTATGTTGCTTGTTCCATATCTTTTGGAAACGACGACAAGTAATGCTAAGATTACTGCGCTCACAGCGGTGTCTGTTGAGAACGCTAAAAGCAAGAATGCCTGACCCAAACCTTGTCCTGCTGACGTGACAAGCATTACAAAGTTCAAGGTGGCAGCAGTAGCGATTAGCTCAACCGAAATGAATACCTTAAGCAGCTGCCTGTTAGTTAACAAACCATAGATACCAATGCCCAACATTACAATTGACAGAATCACAAAGTCCATTATTGCCCACCTTTCTTTCGCGTGTACAAAATAATAGCTATCCCAAGCGCCACCGTCAAAACTACAAGCGCCTGCAACACAACATCCAGACCATTCAGGTTCCACAAGGAATCTCCGAAAGAATTGTCCGTAGCCATAAAGGTTTGGCTATTGGACCCTGGGATAGACAAGAAAATCGCAGGCAACGACAAAAACACTCCACCACCTAGAAGAGCGCCAATTTTCGCGGGTGAGCTACGGGTTTTAGGTTTGTCGCTCAACATTTCTCCCGAAAGGAATAAAATCGCTAATGTACCTACGCCTATTGCAAACTGGAATATCGCAGCAAAAACTGCCCCGTTAAGTGCATAAAGTAACGCTGTGAAAAGGAATGTTCCCGCAAGCGCAGTTACAGAAGCTTCAATTTCGTCGAGGAACAGCGCCAAACAGGCTGAAATGATTAAGCCAACGGAGAGAATTTCAAGAATCATTGTTTCTTAGCCTCCGAAGCATTGGGTTTGGGTCTTATGATTAGAGAGTTTTTGTCGGTCGTAGCGAGCTCATAAATGTTTGTTCCCTTAATCGCGTTTCGTGGACAGCTTTCGACGCATTGATTGCAGAATATGCACTTGTTGAAGTCAAATTGGGGACGTTTCTTTCCTTCCACTTCAACGATCTGGATTGCGTTTGCTGGGCAATCGCGTGCACAAACTGTACAGTTGACTCTAAGCAGTGCTTGCACGTCGAAGCCGAGTTCGCGTTCGGTGCCACTAAGGTCTATCATGTTGCAGGTTTTAATAGTGTATTCGGGTTTGCCACGGTAGTCTTCCGGAAGCACGGGTTTCACGAATGGGTATTTGGTCGTTGCTGGTTTTGTGAATATATGGGAAACTGTTCGCTTCCACATTGGAGAGAGTAAGCTTCGTTTCTTTGTCGTTCTCTTTGCTTTTGTTTCAGTCATTTATAAGAACCCCAAAGGATGATAGACCCAAACTACCATTGCCACAGTTAACATTAGTGACAGAATCGCAGCGGGCAAGACTATTCGCCAGTTAGCGGATAGGACTTGGTCGATGCGTAGTCTTGCAAACAGCGTGGTTATGTATTCGGTGACTATGACTACTGCTAACAGTTTGAGTACAAACCATAAGCTGTACCAGAACGCTGAGACCCCGAAGAACACTGGTCCATATGGTCCACCAAGGAACAATTCAACGACTAAGGCTGACCCGAACACGATTTGCACGTCTCGTGTTAAGTGTAGGAATGCCAGTTTTGCGCCTGTGAACTCAGTGCATAATCCTCCAACCAGTTCGCTTTCTGCGTCTGGGACGTCGAAGGGATCTTTCTCCAACTCCGCTTGCAATGTTATGATGAACAATACGAAAGCCCATGGAGCTAAGAGAATATAGGGGATGCCTTGGTGGGCAATGCCGAAAATGCTTAAGGTTCCTGCGAGAAATGCTGGTGTTAATGCGATAAGGAAAAGCGGGATGTCGTAACCGAGGAATTGGGTTAGGACTCTTGCACTGCTTATTGTTCCATATGGGTTGTTAGATGCCCAGCCTGAAAGGAACAAAAGAAAGCTGGCAATGGTTGAAAATGTTAAGATAACGATTAAATCGCCGTTAAAGCCGCCTGTTGAAAGAACGCTGGCGCCATCAATCGGTAAAAAGCAAATTGCAAAAACCATAATTGTGAAAGCCAAAAGGGGAGCAAACTTGAAAACATATTTTTTTGCGTCTCGTGGCTCAATATCTTCTTTTGTAAGTAATTTTATGAAGTCTGCTAGCGGCTGAAAAAGCCCGGCTGGTCCCGCCACAAGCGGACCCACGCGGTTTTGAAGGCGTGCTTCGAGTTTTCGCTCAACCCAGTCACAGAAGAGAGTGAGCAATAGGATGAATGTGAAGCCTGGGAAGATTAAGATGCGTGCGATCAGCCAGAAGTCTATCATCGAATCACCGGTCAGTGCATGAGAAGCATGGATCTAAGCTTACAAAGTTTGGCGGTACGTCAGCTATGTTTTCACCTATTGCTGTCTGCAGGAACGATGGCAGGTTAGCGAATGTTGGAGTGCGGATTTTCACCCTTTCTGGAGAAGGAGAACCATTGCCTTTTACGTAGTAAAATAGTTCCCCTCTCGGTGCTTCAACGCGGCAAACAGCTTCACCTGCAGGTACATAGCGTGATACTGGTACGCGGATTTCGCCTTTCGGAATGTGATCTAGCGCATACTCGATTATGTCTATGCTTTCCACCACTTCATCCATGCGGACATTCATTCGTGCCCACGTGTCGCCTTCTGTGTAAACAATTTCTTTGAATGGGATTTCGCCGTATGCTTCCGATGGGTCATCTTTTCGAATATCAGTGTCGTAGCCTGATCCTCGGGCTACTGGACCAACACAGCAGAGTTTAATTGCGTCTTTTCTTGAGAGTGTACCGACGTCTTGCATGCGTGCCCTTATTGAAGGCTCATCTGTGTAGACTTTACGGTAAAACGGCACTTTCTTTCTTAAGTCAATCAGGGTTGTTCGAATTTTGGGGATATCGGTGTCTTTTAGATCTCGTCTAACGCCGCCCATAGTGATAAGTGACCCGTAAACCCGGTTGCCGCTAGTTAACTCTATCAGATCCATAATTGGTTCGCGGTCTCTCCAGAAATACTGGAACAAAGTTTCATACCCGATTTCTAAGCCGGCGTGCCCCAATGTTAAGAGGTGGCTGTGCAGCCTGTTTAACTCTAAAGCAATTACCCTTAGGTACTTTGCACGTGGAGGAACATCGGTTTTCAATATTTTTTCTACCGCGCCAACGAAACCGTATGCGTGGCATGGGTTGCATATGCCGCACACCCGCTCAACTAAATAAACGTCCTGAAGGTAGGTTCTGGACTCAGCGGATTTTTCTATTCCTCGGTGAACGTAGCCGAGTCTGGGTTCGACTTTTGTGACTATTTCGCCTTCAACGGTTACATCAAATTTTTCTGGCTCCAACAGCGCTGGGTGCTGTGGACCGATGATGAACTTTACAAGTTCCCCTGATTCAGGCTGCTTAACGCCTTCCACAGGTGATGGAACGAGTTTAACCTTGCTTACATCAACATCTTTTCTTAGTGGGTAAACGCCCATTGGCCAGTTCTCAGAGAGCAGAAGATGTGCTGGACTAGGATTGCCTTCAAAAACTATACCCATAAGGTCTGTAACTTCTAATTCGTGAAGTGCTGCCCCTGAGATGATATCGACAATGGTTTGGATTTTTGGGTTTTCTCTTGGCACTAGTGCGCGTATAGCAAAGAAGCCCTTTCCTGTGTGAATATGATATATTACTTCAAAGTTTGCTCCAAGATCTACGCCGGTTATGGCTGTGACACCTGTTTTCTCGTCAACATCAATCATGGCTTGAAGCACATCTCGATGCAAACCGCTTTGAACGGTTATGGCGGCATTGCCAAGTTGCCCTTGTTGAATTTGGACTTTATCGCCGAATTTTGATTCTATTGCTTTAATAACTTCACTACTGTTTGGCATTTTGTTTTTTCTCCTCTATTATAACTTTAGCCTCAGGCGCTACCACAACAATCTGCGGTTCTGCAGTAGTTGGTTTTGCCTCTTTTTTTGGAACTTCAGGGTGTTTCGCCTTTTTTACCTTGGGCGGGTTTAAAGCGTTAAGCAGCTTTACGACACCATCAATGAGTGCTTCTGGACGCGGTGGGCAGCCAGGAATGTAAGCTGTTACGGGGATTACTTTGTCCACGCCTCCGACTACGTTGTAGTTTCCTTCGAAAACGCCGCCGCTGCATGCACACGCTCCGATGGCGACGACGAATTTAGGCTGAGGCATCTGGTCATATACCCGTTTTAGTCGTTCAGCGCATTGTTGTGTAACGCAGCCTGTTACTAGCAACACGTCTGCGTGGCGGGGCGATGGCTCGAGTTTTATTCCGAATCGTTCAACATCGTACTTTGGCGTAAGCAGAGCGACTATTTCGATGTCGCAGCCGTTGCAAGCGCCAGAGTTAAAATGCAAAACCCACGGGGATTTTACCCGTGCCCAAGTTACTGTTTTTGACATTTAGTCTTTTCCTCCTTCTAAAAGAACTAATCCTGCGGCAAGAATTATGCCCAGGTAAAGAATAAAGAAAAGCGGGTTCGTCCCCACAATTGCAAAAGAAGCAAAAGCAAGCAGAAGAACTGCTGAGTCAAAAACTATGAAGTAAATCAGGTACCGATAAAGGGAAACGTTAATTTTTATGTTACGAAAATCGGCTTTTTCTCCGCAGGCATATGATGCCTGTTCATTTTCACTTATGGTGGTTTTAGGTGCTGACCTTTTGCCGATTGTATATATTGCGAAGGTACAAACGAAAATTAGTACAAATGCTATGAGAGCTTCAACAAGCATCCAAACTCTCTCCATTTATGCTTTTGCGTTTTTTCCCAAGGGCAGAGTCAAGTTTATACCTGTATTGCTTAACTGTGTTAGCTTGGATATTTTCAAAGCTTTCCGCTTTGTAACCATGCAAATGAACACCATCTACGTCTAATATCAGGGTGCCGTCTATTGCTAAATAGACGCCACTCGCGACATTGCAAAGCGACCTCTCTCGCAAAGCTATTCTCCCATCTACCCCGAGCTAGTTCCTATAAAGTGACCAACTTACATTTAAATATTAAGAAAAGAAAAATTGCAATTTCATGGAATTGATGGATTTCTAAGTGGCTGAAAGCGCCACTTAGCCTTCCTTTTAGAACCAGAGAGTTTACCCCGTTGATGAACCCTTTCATTTTGATGTTCCTTGTCGGCAACATTAATGATTAATTTATCAATACATAAAACAAAATTCTCATCGGAGAAAATTGCAGAACTAAAAACTGGAACTATTAAAAAACTTTTGAAACTGAAATAACCCTCGACGGCAAAGAGTTACTTCTTAACAACTTTGTTCAAGAAAACATTGGCACCCTCATGTCTGGATTTTCAAAAGAGTTGGAAGGAATGGGCGCCGTCCCTTAATTGATGGAAATTGAGCTGGAACGGTTATCTCTTCCAGCTGACGTTGAAGCCCCTATTTATCCATTGCATGCTTCTTTAGCTGACGACTTTTCGGAACTGGTACAGCGTTGCGCTCATGGTGATGATGGCTACTAGCCCTATTACGCCCCAGGCGGGAAGTATCGTGCTCCATTGATAGCCATTGATCATCAGTGCTCTAGTGGCGGTAACACAGTAGCTTACAGGGTTAAACATTGAGACCGTTTGCACCCATGATGGCAGGAAACTAAGAGGAAACAACGCTGGACTTAGGAACAACAGCGGGAAAGTTATTACTCCGCCTATCGCGAAAACCGTTTCAGAACTCCTTGTCTTCATACCCAACGCTAAAGAAATTCCTGACCATGCAAGCCCAAAAAAGGCAAGCGTGAAAAAGATGAGCAGAATTCCGACAACACCAGTAGTGACGTAAAAGGGTTTGTTTTCTGCAGCGCCTAAAGCGTATCCTAACCCGAGAATTATGGCTGTCTGGATAACCACCCTAAACGCATCACTGCTTAACCTGCCGAGGAGAATCGCGGTACGGTTCACTGGCGTCACAAGCATTTTCTGCAAAAACCCAGAGTCTATGTCAGCAACAATCGAGTTTCCTGATTGCAGAGCGCTTCCAAAAGCGTTTTGCATAACAATTCCAGCGGCCGCAAACTCTAGATAGGGTATTGGGACGCCATTTATAGTAGGAAGTATTCCTGGGACTTTGGCAAGGTTCGTTAATAGTTGCGTGAATAATACGAGAAACAAGATGGGTTGGAAGAGAGAAAAGAAAAGCAAGATGGGTGTTCGAACAAGTTTCGTGAGGTACCTTATGAATATATATCGGGTGTCAGAAAGTAGTGTCATTTTTTTTATCTCCTTGCCCCGCCCCACATGGGACTTGGCGCTTTAACTAGTTCTTCGGTCCGGATTCTTTTGCCGGTGTGTTTCATGAAAACGTCATCTAGTGACGGCGAGGAAAACGTTACTGATGCAATCCGAATATCGCTGCTATCCAAGGCTCGAACAATATCAGCTATTAAAAGTCCAGCGTTTTTGGCATAAACTGTGAGGCATTCTTCGGAATCTATTATTTGTGTGACGTCTGTGAGGCTTTTTATGAGTTCCTTTGCTTTATTTATATCTCTTTGGCAGTTCTCTAGTGAAATTCTGATGGAGTCTGCGCCTATCTCACGTTTTAGCTCGACTGGGGACCCGCTTGCAACTATTTTTCCAGAGTCAATTATTGAAAGTCGCTTGCATAGTTTGTCGGCTTCTTCCAAATATTGAGTTGTTAAGAAGATAGTTATGTCTTCCTCCTTGTTGAGTTTTTCTAGATAACTCCAGATGGTTGAGCGTGATTGTGGGTCCAAACCGGTCGTGGGTTCATCTAGAAACAGGAGTTTCGGTTTGTGAACGAGGGCGGTGGCCAAGTCAAGGCGTTTTTTCATGCCGCCAGAGTAGTTTCTAGCGCGCCTGTCGGCGGCTGCTTCTAAGCCTACTAGACCGACAAGTTCGTTTACTCTTTTTTTGATTTCATCTGGATCCATCTGGTGAAAATGGCCTTGAAGGGTTATGTTTTCTCTGCCGGTCAAGTCTCCGTCGACGGTTGTTTCCTGGCTTTGCACACCGATTATCTTGCGGATGTCAGCTGCTTGCTTATCAAGGTCGAATCCGGCGACGCTAACTGTACCAGCTGTTTTTCTGAGAAGCGTCGTTAGAATTTTAATTGTTGTGCTTTTTCCTGCTCCGTTGGGTCCTAGAAAACCGAAGAATTCTCCTTCTTGAACGTTGAAAGAGATATTGTCCACGGCCTTTGTCCCGTCCGAATAAATTAGGACAAGGTTTTTGACGTCAATTATCTCAGACATAAAGATGATCCCAGAATCTGATACAGTTAAATTATTTTTGACTATTTAAGCATGAGCCAACTTAACGTAAAGAAATACGGACTTTGTCTTCTCTTCACTGAGCTCCCGATAAATTTGTTTTCCACTTTTTCAATTTGAAGTTCTTTACTGTTCTATTGGTTAATTGTGATTGCTTCATGCCTACAGCATAACTTCATATGCGTTTTTCTCATAATTACAAAAACAAGGTAAACGGTTTAAGAAGACAGGCTATAACCGATGCCTTATCAAATTAGGTGAGAGAGAGTATTAGTATGTCTAAAAAAAATCTAAGTTTTAGTGAGGAGTACAACGGTGAAATGGCTATTGCAACCAAGGAAAAGCTGCCCTCAAAAATGCAAATTTTCCACTGCTCCTGCAATGAAGATATCCTTATTGTTCCAGACATAAAAGCAATGAGCGCCGCTTTAAGAAACCACTTAACCAGACATCGAGGGCAACCAGTAACAGAGGAAACTTTAATTCAGGAAATGCTAAAGCAGATAGCTGAGAGATATTTTCAGCTTAACGAAATCGACCAATAATCTTGTTATCGTCGAGTGGGCTAATTTATTTTAGAAAAGCGGATAGTGGTTAACTCCTAAGCGACCAAAATTCTTAAGAAGCTTGAAAGACCCTAAAACAGCGTGAACGATCAAAATAAAAAGTTATTAATAATTATTCTAATCGTTAGCATTCTTGCTTTGTCTGGAAGTTGCGTCAAAGCTGTTGGAGTTATTGGCACAATAACCGTGGGCGGAGCACCATCAGGGATAGCGTTCGATTCAGGTTTTAATGAGTTATTTGTGACAGACATAGCAACCAATAACGTAGCTGTTATTTCACTTAACAATAACACTTCAGTTGCTAACATAACACTGCAAGATATCCCTTCAAACATAGTTTATGACTATGGTGCTAACGAGCTATTCGTTACTAACACCCATTCAGGCACAATTACTGTGATATCGGACAAAAACAATACTATACTCACGACTTTGTCTGTTGGGGAGGGCCCGATGGGAGAAGTCTATGACCCCGCCAGAGGTGAAGTCTTTGTTGTAAATGCTTACAATGGCGTAGTTTCCGTAATTTCTGACAATAGTAACACCGTTGTTGCAAGCATAAACGTGGAAGTTAGTGATTTCGGTGGTGTGGCTTATGATTCCGCCAAAAACGAGGTTTTTGTAGCCTCCGGAAACTCTGTCTCTATTATTTCCGATATAGACAATAGCGTTATTTCAAACGTGAGCGTTGGAATTGGCCCTGCTGGATTGGCTTATGATCCAGCCAAAGGCGAAATTTTTGTTGATAATTTTAATTCAAACTCCGTCTCGATAATATCAGATACAACAAACACTGTTATTGCAACTGTGCCTGTGGAGTACAGTCCTTCGGGCATTGTGTTTGATCCTAACGTTAATGATTTTTTTGTAACCAATACTGGCTCTAACTCAGTTTCAGTTATATCGGATAGCAACAACACTGTTATCGGAACTTTAGCTGTGGGTCAAATGCCTGGAGGTATCGTGTACAACCAGGGCGCAGGAGAAATCTTTGTGGTCAACGGCAACGATGGCACAATCTCTTTGATATCAGACACATCTGGAACATTTACCACGCCCAGCCCTAGTGTGCCAGAGTTCAGCGTCTCAAGCTGGACGTTAACTACAATGGCAGCGATGGCAGGCGCCTTTCTTATCGCGATAACAGCAAAAAGTCACGTACTAAAGCCTAAAAAATCAGTCGGGAGAATTTCTGAACAATATCGAGAGATCAAAACACCAAATTAAAGAAGAAATTCAAGAAATATCTTATTTCCTATTCGGTGTTTTTGATATTTTCTATTTGAAAAAGCAGTCAAGTTGACATTTTTGACGATCAACTTGAAAACTCCATAAGTACGTGCGCCGAAAGCGCTAAAAGGGCAAGCGGCGCTTGGTAGGGAATCGTTATGGGCGTCGATAACAAACCAAGATCAGTGATAAGCNNAAATTCACGATAATATTGCAAAAAAGAATACAACCGCAGCGTTAAGATCAAAGCTTTCTTTTTTCTAATAATCTAATCTCTAAACATTCGAAGCTGATCGGGTTTCCAGATGGCAAGCTCCTTCGTCACTGTTCGCGTAATCTGCTTGTCGCCGACAGACGCTAAAAGTTGCTGAATTATCTTTCGATGAACCTCAATGGGTATTTCCGTATTCGAAGCAGGTGCTCTTTGCAGAAACCTTTCGATCAAGTCGCTGACCTTTGTTGTGACCACCTCGCTATTTACAATTATGAGCTTGCTCGGGGGCAGTTTTGACTTGGCGTCCGCTTCATTTTGCCATCTTCGTGCATGACGATGCATCGGGTACCCTGCTTCCGCCCTTAACTTGGCATATTGAACCCAGATTTCTGGGTGCTGCGGGTATGCGGCGTCTCCAGAAACATTTTCTGTATTGCCCCATCCACTTGGTCTGTTGCCTAGCAAAGTGGCGACTTTTTTGTTTGTTACGCGACCCATCTCTCGCAAAACGGTTAACCAGTCGGGTAGTAAATGGAAAACGTGAATTATTATGGAGCCGTCAAACGCTCCGTCCCTGAAGGGCATGTGGCACGCGTCAGCTAAGATGAGGTTAGGGAGCCCTTTCAGTTTAGCTTTCAAAATCATTTTACGCGACAGATCAAAACCGACAATTTCAAATCCGCATTCTGAAAGAGGCTTTGCGAACCTGCCAGTGCCCACGCCTACATCGAGTATTGTACGACAAACTTTCAGTTCGCTTGAAAGCGCCTTGAGCTCAATCTCTGTAGCCGCCTGTCTTGTTTCGTCGTAAATTTCAGAAATGCCATCAAACTCTTCGCCGATAGTAATACCCATCGTGATCCGCTATGGAGAGTCAACTTGTGCTTCGCTAATAAGGCATTCTTTCAAACTTGGTCCTTTATTCCAACAAAATATGAACTTGATAGATGTGAGCTGCCTTACAACACCTCCTTTCAACTGGACGTTAGAAACAAACAATTATCCACTCGGACACTATAACATTATAGCGTTAGTCTATGATTCATCTGGACAGCAAGCCTTTTGCTGTTTTGAAGAGAATTCTGTATTACTATGCTTATTGCTGTAAAAAGTGGGCTAAAGGTGTAATCCCTTATCCCAAACCCTCTAATCCCCTTATCTATTCTCTTAAACGCATGGTAAATTAATGTTAGCAAACTATCCAAGAATTTTAGGTTCAATATGAAGAGCTTTTTTCTAATCTTTCCTTGTTGTGTCTAAAAAAGAACCGAAAAGATGCGGTTAAATCATACTCTTCCACTTGGTCAAAGGGCACCCAGCGCAGCTCCATAGCGTCGCTTGAAGCCTCAGCTGTCCCCGATTTAACGTGCACAAGGTATTCGACGATGACATAGTGGTATTTTACTTTGCTTTTGTCGTCCAAGTCAACATTGCTTACCACGTCAACGAGATTAGGGTTGTCAACGTCAAGACCTACCTCTTCTTTGGTTTCGCGTATAACGGCCATTTCAGAGCTTTCACCAAGCTCGACTAGCCCGCCGGGAATCGTCCATTTACCCTTGCTTGGCTCGTTCCCCCGCTTTATCAGGGCTATTTTACCAGCTTGGATTATTACAGCGCCAACACCTACAACTGGCTGGTCAGGATACAACCGCTTCATTTATGCTTCCTCTGCTAGACAATATTGTTACTCATACCTTAAAGCATCAACGGGTTTCAGTTTGGATGCACGCCAAGCGGGGTAAAGCGCGAAGATTACGCTGACTCCTACGCCGAAGCCTAAGGCACCCAGAAACACTTCGGGTGTTAATAGGGGGGTTACGTTAAATCCACTGCCTCCAAATAATCCTGAAGCCAAAATTCTAGTTGTAACATTTGCTACAGCCCAGCCTAATGCTATTCCAGCAATTGCACCCATAACACCGATTATTACGGATTCGCCTAAGAAGATCATTAACACTGTTCGGCTTTTCATTCCAAGTGCTTTAAGAATGCCAATTTCGCGTGTTCGCTCAATCAAAGAGACTATCATTATATTCATTATGCCAACACCCGCGACGATTAGGGAGATAGCGGCGATTCCTCCGAGGAAGAATTGTATTGTGCTAAAGATTGTTGTGAGCAAACTTAGAACAGCCGTTGAAGATATGACTGTAACTTGGTTGCCAAAGTAGTCAGTTATTGCTTTGGACACGTTTGTTATAGTTGCATTATTGCTGTTCTTTAATTGAACAACTATGTAATCACACTGATCTGTTCCAAAGAAACTTTCTGCCTTACTGATCGGCATATACACTCCTGTGTCAGAGGGCCCTGCAGCGCCAAAGCCTCCGACTTTTTGCAACACTCCTGAGACATCAGCGTTATAAGTTTCGTTTACTACCGGCAGCGATGTCGCGTTAGTCCATGTAATTCCCACGCTGTTGCCTGCACTAAACAGTATTGTTCCGTTTTCTCTGGGATCAACCACTCTTGTGCCAATAACAATCTGATTATCAGTGGGATTGGAAGGCACCGTTCCTGATGCCGCAACAAAGGTTGTTGGGTACTGCTCGGCATATTGGGCAAAATCAACACCGTAAATGTCTACTGTCTCATTTACTGCTCCATTTTCTATGTATCCAGTTCTTTGTATGACAGCTGTTGAGGAGTTAATATCTGACGATAAAGCGTCAATTTGATCAGTATAATTTATGTATAAAGCGAAACCAGAACTACTTGCAGTTGAACCGCCTAAAGAGAAGCCTCCGCCTCCCCCGCCGCCAAAACCACCGGAACCGGTGCTTGAACTGCTACTGCTGGATCCGATGCCGCCTAAAGCGTTGTTGCCTGGTAGAACAATCAGAGTTGTAGCTGACAATCCTCGATTAAGCGAGCCTGTTATGGTAGTCTGCAAACCTTGGGTAATCGATAACAAAGCCACTATGGCAGCTATACCTATCACAACGCCTAAAGTTGTTAATGCTGCCCTAAGCTTGCGGAGTTTTATTGCACTAAATGAGTAACCGAAAATATCGTATGTTTTCATTCTTGGTTCACCACTTGAGCCACTATTTCCCCGTCAAACATCTGCAGAGTTTGCTGGGCTTCCCTAGCTAGATGTTGGTCATGGGTAACCATGATGATGCTAACGCCATTTTTGACGTTCAAGTCTTTGAGTAAACCCATAACTTCACCCGCCGTCCTGGAATCGATGTTACCAGTTGGCTCATCAAGCAACAAAAATTTGGGACGATTCGCTAATGCCCGTGCTATGGCCACCCGTTGCTGTTGTCCACCGCTAAGCTCAGCAGGCTTGTGATTTATTCGGTCTTTCAAACCTACCATCTCCAAAAGCTCAATAGCTCTTTTCCTTCTCTCGGTCCTATTCACTTCTGCAATGGCCATTGATAATTCAACATTGCCAAGAGCAGTTAATCTCGGGATAAGGTTGAAAAATTGGAAGACGAAACCTATTTTTTTGCGTAATTCAGCTAGCTGGTTGTCGTTTTGTTTGGAGATATCTACGCCGTCTATTAACAGTGTTCCCGAAGAGGGCTTGTCTAGGGCGCCGATTAGGTTAAGCATCGTTGATTTTCCGCTGCCTGATGGCCCAAGAATAGAAACGAAGTCTCCTGATTGAACAGTTAAGTTTACTCCGCGGAGCGCTTCAACGGGAACTTTACCAAGCATGTAAGTTTTTTTGACATCTATCGCTTCAACGACAGGCACGGGTTTAGCTGACATTTTCCATCTAAGTCCATTGTTATTGTTTATTTGGGAGATATTGCCTCGAATATAAAGGCTAGTCATGTTCTATGAAATAAAGAAGGGTTAGATAAGAGCGGTTTTGCCAGCTCTTACTTGTTTAGGTATCGCCATGAGATCACTATGCATATGGTGGTTACCACAATTGCAAAGATGCCTACGAACAGGAAGTCAAAGGCTAAGCTTTGATTTCCGAGTTGCAATTGAAATGTCCCTAAACCGCCGCTGAACACCATTAGTCGTCTGACCGCATCGATCGTGTAGGATATTGGGTTCCAGTTTGCTACTGCTTGCAACCAACCTGGCATCTGGTTTATTGGGAAATATGCGCTGCTTGCAAACATCAACGGCAATGTTACCAGCTGGAAGATTGCTTGAGGCGTCTCCATTCGTGTAGAACGCAAAGTCAATGTCGTGAACAATGATGATAGACCAACGCTGATTAGGAACACAATGCCGAATACGCCCAGGAGACTGTACCATGCAAAGTTGCTGCCTGTTGTGAGATCTAACGCGAATGCTACCAGCATTACTATGGCTGCTTGGAATATGGCTCTAACGCTTGCTGAAAGGACTTTTGACAGTATTATGGATGAGCGTGCGACTGGCGTGCTTAAAACTTTGTTCATGAAGCCCAAGCGTTTATCCCACACCACGGACATGCCTGTAAACGCTGTGGTGAAAACTACGGTGAAGGCAACCATGCTCATCGCCATAAATGAGAAGTAGTTGCTTGTTCCAAATGTGTGCATCATGACCTGCGTTGGATTTACGCCTGGGATGCTGCTGACGATGTTTCCTATGTTCATTGCTTTGCCCAGAAGTGCTAGCCAAAGAATCGGCTGAATTATACCCATGGCAAGCACGAAGGGTTGTTGATACCATTTTTTGAGTTCTCGGTTAGTTAGTGCCCAGAGCCCATGGAATTTGCTTTTTGAAACTCTTGTTTCTTCGTTACTCATTGTCTTGCCCTCCTCATAGCCATCCGTTGCTGCATAACATTTTCCCTTGACTCCTCAGCGTCACGCATAGATCGACCGGTGTATTGCAGGTAGACATCGTTCAAGGTTGGTTTTGCCAAGGATAGTTTTGTTACTACGAGTCCGTTTTTTCTGAGTGCTTCAATGATTAAAGGCGCAGTTACCTCGCCGTTGGCTGATTTTATAGTGTAGGAGCCATTTTCTTTTTTGACTTCCTTAACATGCTCAATTTTACTGATTAAGCCAGTGATGTCTTCGTCTTTTTGTACGGACAATGTTATGATGTCGCCGCCAAGACTGTCTTTAAGTTCGGTCGGGGTTCCAACCACAATGATTTTTCCATGATCAATTATTGCGATTCGGTCGCATAGTGCGTCCGCTTCTTCTAAGTAGTGAGTTGTTAGAAATAGAGTCATGCCAAATTGTTTTTTGAGCATTCTAACATAGTTCCATGTTGCTGCCCTTGTTTGTACGTCTAAACCTAGCGTTGGTTCGTCGAGGAAGAGGACTTTTGGACGATTGATTAGGCCGCAGGCTAACTCTAGTCTTCTGCGCATGCCGCCTGAGTAAGTTTGGACTCTTTTATCTTTGAACGTGGTTAATTCGACTAAGTTCAGAAGGTCTGCGGCTCGTTTCTTTGAAACGGCACGGGGTATGCCGTAGAGGTCTGCGCATAAGAGTATGTTTTCTAAGCCAGTCAGGTCTTCGTCTGCTGTGTATTCTTGTGGAACAACGCCGATTGCTGCTCGCACATCGATGCTTTGTTTCGCGATGTCGTCACCTAAAATGGTGGCCTTGCCTTCGGTGGGTCTTATAACGGTGATCAGCATTTTTATGGTGGTGGTTTTGCCAGCGCCGTTTGGGCCTAGGAAACCGAAGATTTCGCCATGTTTTACGCTGAAGTTTATGTGGTCTACCGCGATTAGTGTTTTGTTGTAAACTTTGGTTAACCCTTCAACACTTATTGCATCCTCGTTACTCATTTTTTTCTTCGCCTTTGATTTTGTTTCTAATTTCTTCGAGTTTGGTTGAAGCTTCATCAAGCACTTTTAATGCTTCATCGAGTTCTTTCTCAGAATAATTTTCCTTCAAAGCTTTACCCAACTTAATTGATGAGACAAATAATCGTTTCATTGATATGCGGATTTGGTTTGATTTTTCTTCAGGAACATTTCCAAAGAATCTGTCAAAGAATGGGCTTGCTAGAAAACCGGATTCTTGAGTAAACTTTTCTCTAATTTTCATTTGTTCGTCCAGGAAGCCTTTGCCGCTTTGAGTTATCTCGTAGCGTTTTAGACCGTTTTCTGTGGGCATTTCTTTTATGTAAGCGTTATCTTGAAGCCAAGCGAGCAGGGGGTAGATTGAGCCTGGACTTGGTTTCCATGTTCCACCTGTGTGTTTTTGGATTTCATCCATCAGTTCTGAACCTGACATGGGTTTTTGGTTGAGTGCTTCGAGCACGTGGTAGCGCAGGAATCCTTTTGGGACCATGGCGTTGTGGCGTAGCCAGTTTCGCCTGTGAAACATCAAGTGCTTCTCTTCGTGCATTGGATTTTTATATTCGTTTTTTTCTTCGTTATCCATTAATATCACCTTAGATATCAATATCGATATCGCATATGACCTCAATAGCGATATCACATGCGATATTTAAGCGTAGTGCAATCAACCACACAAAACAAAGATGAAAATAGGATTTACTAATATAAAACCCTAACTGATTACGGTGCCGACTTTTTCGCCCTTAACCGCCGACAAAATATTCTCGGGTTTAAACCCGTTAGCAACAATCACCTTCACCCGATGGCGCTTAAGAACCTTAATGGCTTCAGGGTCAATTATCTGGTGAATCCCCGCCGTATGAACAGTTCCCTCGAAGATCTTTGAGAACTCATCAAAAGTCAACCTATCAAGTTTAACTGCATCGGGGTACTTTCGAGGATCTTTATCGTAAACGCCTTCCTGATCAGACCCCTTAACCAGCAAATCAGCGCCGATTCGCTCAGCAACCAATGCAGCTACCGCGTCAGTAGTGATACCCGGCTTCAAACCGCCCATAACAACAACCTTCCCCTCACCAAGGCAATCGGCGGCATCATCCAATGTTAAGGCCACTTTGCCGCAGCCACATTCACCTAACCGTTTAAGAAACAATTGTGCAAAAATCCGCGAAACCGAGATAGCGACCTCGTCCTGCGCCTCCATCTGCAACCCCAAATCCCTTGCAACCTTAATGAATTCCCTTGCCAGTGCTCCGCCGCCCACAACAACGGCGACTTCGTGTCCTTCTGCTTTAACAGTTTTTATCAGGTCAGCATATTCTCCCATTAGATCAGTGTTGATTGGTGATGCGACCACGGAACCGCCTAAACGCACAACTAAACGCATAGTTAACCATCCTTTGTTGGAACAAAGCAACTTTAAAGTTAAAAATCTTTAACATCTCAAAAATCTGACTGCTGCATTCAGTTTCGTAGTGAGCCTTAAGGACGGTTTTAATAGGGCGTTAACAGAAATTAATTGCGTAAAGCAAACTCTGTTTTCAGCATTAGGAGAAAAATTTATGGTTGCAGATTATCTTTTTATCGTTCGACATGGAGACACTGAAGCTAACAAAAAAGGCATAAATGCAGGTCCAATGGATTACCCACTAAATAAGAGAGGAGTTAAGGCAGTCTCGTTCACTGCCAAAGCACTTTCAAAGGTAAAAATAAGTGCCATTTATAGCAGCCCAGTATTTCGAGCTGTCGAAACCTCAGAAATCTTGGCGCGCCCTCACAAGTTGAAGGTAAAAATTCTTGAGGAGTTAACTGAAGCAAAACTCAAACCTGAATTCGTCGGCAAGAAAGGAAGGCACCACATTTTGACAACCCCTGAAGCCTTCTTAGAAACCAACAGCGACATTTTGGCGCGTACGAGCAAAGCTATAGAAATAATAAAGAAAAAAGATAAGGGAAACGTGATAGTTGTTTCTCATGGTGATGTCATTACAGCTATGCTTGAGGGCGTAGTCGAGAGAAAAGTAAGCACCGAGAAATACTATGTTCTCCATCCTGACCCTGCATCAGTCAGTGTTGTCGATATCAAGAACAGACCCTTTCTTGTCCTGTTTAACTACCACAGTAAGCAGTTCGAGAATTTTTGATTCAAAATGCTGAGTGGTTTAAAATCTTTAATACGCCATGTAACTGTCTTAAAGCAAAACTCCAGGGATTAACAAGATGGCATTCATCGAAACTTTCGCCATAGAAGCCGCGGCACCCTTCGATTTTGATTTAACAGCTCAAATATTTCGAAACGGCGATAAGCAAAGTCGAACTTACCAAGAAGGCGTCTTCACCTTAGTTTTGAAGTTGAGTAATCAACTTGTTTTAGTCAAGGTTGCTTCTGCGGGAACAGTTGAGAAACCTGTGATAAGTGTTGATTTGGCGGCGAATAACCCCATAACAGCGCAGGACAAGAAGACAGCCATTGAGAAAATCAAGTTCTTCTTCAACTTGGATTTCGAGCTCAACGCATTCTACAGAGAAATCAAAGATGACCCAGTGATTAGCCAAATCGCCAGGCAACTTTATGGGTTAAAGAACCCGACAACCCCCACCGTCTTCGAGTCGCTGGTTGACTCCATTGTGGAACAGCAAATCAGCATCAAAGTCGCAATTGCCCTGGAGGAGAAGCTGGTCAAGAAATTTGGTGACCGCTTGAAAATCGAAAATGGCGATTACTTTGCTTTTCCGATGCCTCAAAACATAGCCGGAGCAACCGTAGATGAGATTCAGCAGGTCGGGCTAAGCAGACGCAAAGCAGAATACATTCATGGAGCTGCCCAACTGGTCGTCGATGGAAAATTGGATTTGGAGAATATGAAAAGCAATCCCGACTCGGAGAAAATTATTTCTGAGCTTGACGAGATTAGGGGCATCGGCGTTTGGACAGCTGAATTGACGATGCTTCGAGGGATGCAGAAACTGGCTGCTTTGCCTGCAGATGATTTGGGGATACAACGGGTAATTTCAAGGTATTATTGTGGAGGAAGGCTCATTAAGGCGGCTGAGGCACGTGAAATTGCCAAGCGATGGGGTACTTGGAAGGGATTGGCTGCGTTCTACCTTATCATAGCCGAAGTGAAAAATCTCTCAATCTAAAAACTAAATCGAATTTGCTTGCTTGGTTGTCTCACAATCTTCTTCTAAAAGTGCTTATTTGAATCCCCTGAAAGGTCTGCTGAGTTAAATTATTCTTTTTTTTGCGGTTTCTTTTTTTGCGGTAGATCCTAAAAACTAGTAAACCAATGCTTGTAACCGCAACTACTACTAAAGCTGAAATTTCGAGAACGATTAAAATTGGAAAAGGCTCTGTTTTACTTAGGTTTGGTGAGTGCATCTCAGTTGAGAAGATTACAGTGGCAAAACTATGAGACCCATCATGTGTATTAGCATAGACCATCAATGTATGGTTTCCATCAGGAACTTCGCTGAAATTTACAGTGATTGAAGCATTAAATGCGTCTGTCCCAGATGGTTGGATGCCAAATATTTCGTGAATACCCGCAATCCAATCTGTATTGTAATAAACACTGTCAATTACCCAGAAATACGAAGCTACATTTACGTTTACAGTAAAGTTGTTTGTTTGCAATACAGTTTGATTTTCAGGAGANNAGTAAAAGAAACAGTTGGTTCTGGCAGTGTCGACGTTATGACGGGAGTAGGTGACGGTGAAGTTGCAGATGGCAACGCTCTGGCTGAATAAAGAAGCCCTCTTTGTTGATTAGATAAATTAACTGCAACAAAAGCTAAAGCAATTATTGCGACAAGCGTTAAGGCAAGCTTTTTTTTCTTCAAGCGAAACACCCGCATTAAGAGAGTATGAAGGCGTGACTTTTAGCTCTCCTGAAAGAACGACCTGTTCCGTTAGAAGAACACCTCAAAACCATAATTTCTTAAATTGTAAATGGCCAAACGCTCATTACCAAGAACTTAGATCCAAAGTCTTGACTTACAAACAGAGACTCAAAGTCCAATGCTGGGGAAAAGAGGTAACTTTCAAGCTTAAGGCTAACTTTGATGGGGGCATTTTAGATGGTTTGGTTCCAGTAGTAGACCTCTTGGTATCGTCCTGAGGTTGGGTACGCCGGGTCATTGTAGACTATATCAAGTTTTGAACCATATTTAGCAAGGGATGCTTGCAGAGCACTCCAGACTTGCTGTGAACTATTATCAGCTTGCCACAAGCCCCAAATATTGTCTGTTGGGTTCCTCATGCCCCAGCCATAATCATTAGGTAAAACTAAGGCATCTTGCGCTTTCACATTATTAGTTTCCTTGGGGTTTTCAACAACGTCAGTCCAGAACTTTTGGATTGCAGCGAATTGTGGGTCCTGCAAAAGGCCGCTACCACTATTGTCAACTGTACCATTGAGAGATGTGCCAGAAGTTTGCCCTGCGTAGTTGAAGACGACAACGTATTCTGCGCCGCTTTCATATGATTGGCGCATCGCATTGTACATTTGGTCGCCGCTCTGCAGGTAAGGCGCTGTCAGGCTTGCCCAAGTTATCATGGTTCCCCAGCTTTTGCCTTGCATATCTGCTGCCCCTCTAACCAATGCGATATCCTGCGTGACCGATTGATTCCAACCCAATTGCCCAAACACGACATCGTATCCGGCTTGATAGTCAAACCAGTCGAGGCCATAATCAGAAGTGAAAAGCTTTACGTCAGATTGATTACCGATTGAACCTAAAATATTCTGCTGTGTGCCCACATATACGTTTGCCGCCTCAGCGTAAGTTTGAAGCGGACGAGAATCCCACAGCTGCTGGTACGGTTCAAATTGAGAAATGGTACCGGCATTGGTCACTGCTGAGCCGTTTTCGTCTTGCACGTTGCCGTTTGGTTGGTACCAGAGTGATTCCATGTTTTCCCCAGTGCTTAGCCAGTTCATGGTTGACAACGAAATCGTGCCGTTGGTAAAGTATGTGGTAGTATTGGATTCTGAAGAATAATCGAGGAAAGATTGGGCATTGGACAAAATGATTTCTCCCGAAGTGAAAAATTCAATTTCGGTATTTTCGACATTGTTGAGTGATTCGTAAATAGTACCATCCTCAGTCTTGTCGATTGAAGCACCGGTCGTATTGTCATAAAGGTTAACGCTGCTGTCTATCATTTTGCCCCCCGGTTCGTCGTTGTAGTATAATCCCAGGAAATGGCTGCCCCAGCGGGTTTGAGCAATGGCTAGGAAAGAGTCACAGGTATTTGCTGCATCACCATTGTGGGCATAATACACTATAATGTTTAGCCCCGAGTTGACAGCGTAGTCACATATCTGCTCCATAACCGTGAGGTTGCTCATAAGAGGCCCCGACTGAACTACAAACAAGTTAGTATAACTCTTCACCTTATCGACCAGCTGCTCGGCTTCCAACAACGAGCTCCCGCAGTAAGTTACACCTACGTAAAACGGCTTCTTATTCGCCACTGCGACGGAAGGCACGTAAAGTTCAATCGCAGCAAACGTAGAAACAACAATAACGGCGACTATAACCACTGACAAAAATATTGCTAACCATTTTTTCAACTTAAAGCGCCCACCTTTGCAGATCTTATATCTTGAGTCTTTCAATCAAGTGCTGCAATACTTATTTCTATACTTTAGAACAGGGTGAACCTAAGAAGTTTGTCGCTTTTCCTCCAAAGCTGACCGAAAAAACCCTCCACAAAACCACGTTTAATTTGTTGTAGCCTACCTCGCAAATCTAATTGGATAATGGGAAGTCTAAAAAGAAGCCTGTTTTGTTTCTTTGCTTTTTTGAAGGCTAATTATGAAGTAAAGGTTTACGGCAAGTATAACCCAGAATAGCAAGAATGAAATATTCAGTATATTTGGATAAACACCTGGAGGGTGAAAAGTGTTAGGGTTTAAATTAGCAGTTATGAAAATAGGAGTCCAACTAGTTCCAATACACCAATTGCTCCAATTATCGACAGTGTACATTAAACTTAAGCTAGTATAAAGCCAAATGAATGCCAAAAAGGAAGTTGATTAACAACATTAACTTAAGCGAGGGCATGAGAGCACTCAATATTGATATTGTTTTGACCTTGCTTAAAAGATTTCATTCACCCAGAAATATATACCCAAAAGCGGAGAAACGTCCTACTGAGTTGTTTCAGTGCTTTTTCGTTGCCTACTATAAACTTCCAAAGAAATAGCAACCGCCACCAAGGTCGCGACAAACACAACAGTTGCAGTAAGAGGAACAACAAGTAAAGCAGGTTTCGATGTTGAGGTCAAGGCAGAATTTTCAGGGACTGCCACTGTTTGAGTGTTGCTCCAACCGCTAAATTCCCCTATATAAGCCGGCGGAATGTATTCTCCTTGAGGTACGCTTCCCGAATTATAGGTTATGTATCCTATCACTGCTTCGACTTGAAAGTCTACCTGACCAGTTGGCGATGGTGCTTCAGAACGAATCAGACCAAGATTCGTCTCAGTGTAGTTGGAGTTTGATTCATTCAAAGGTATCTGAGTTTGTTGCCAAGAATTAGATGAATTCTCTTTCCATTGAATAATGTAATATAAATTGATTTTGTTGCCATGCTGATCTGTATAGGGAGTAAATGGTTGGTTTTTTATCGTGATATTTACCGTTGGCAAAGAGTAGCCTATGAACGGGATTGAAAATGTTCCTACAAATTTAACGGTAAATTCTGGAACCAACGGCGTAGGTATTGACTGACCACTTGCAGGTTTAATCAGTAACAGACTTAGGCTTGCGATAGCTATTACAAGAATCAGAACAAATAAGAAACCCTTGCTCAAGCAGTGCATAATTATATTTGCAGCTGAATTCTAATAAAAGGTTATTCGTAAAGATTTCTTTTCGGCTACATCAACTTTCTTGACTAACAAACAAATGGTACATTCACTCGACCTTTGGAAAAGGTCTTTAATATTAATTCTACGAAAGATTAAGTTCTATATGAACGGGAATCAAAAATACTGGATTCTTATCGCTGCCATGGTCGCAATTATATTTATCGAAGGTTTCTATTTTGTCGAAACCAACTTAATGGATATGCAGTTTAATCCCGAAATAACGCCAGTTGCCCACAACACAAAAAGCTGGACTTTCGAATGGGATGGAGGCAATGAAACGCTGACAATAGTGAACAACGGAGGGAACTTAACAATTCCTGTAACTTTCCGGGAACAATTTACTTGTGATAAATCTACAAATATTTATGAAGACAACCGAATTATTTTTCAAGTACCTTAACTTTTTCAAACGTTCGCTTTCTGCGTCATCAGGCGTTGGAATAGCATTCCCGAGAAAAATCTAAATCCTTAGCCTGTAATTAGAACACTGAAGCATCTTGGAAATACGTTCCCTCTGGTGTGTAAACTGTGATTGTTGCGTTTGGTGTGTAGTTAGCAATTGGAACTATCAAGTTAACTTGGGCAGTACTGCTGACATTGAGATCGTAGCTCATTTGACTTGGATCAATAATTTCTGTGCCATTAATGTACGTCAAAACGCTCGTCCCCTCCATTTGGATCTTATCCAGTTTTTCTAAAGTGGATCCCTGGTTAACTATTAACCGTAACTCTTCATTTTACGC
>PLSP01000122.1 GCA_003165195.1 Candidatus Bathyarchaeota archaeon
TCTGACATGACAGCAACTCGCAAGTTTGGCAATACTCTTATGACTTATGCAGTAAACATTTTATGTGGTTCAAATTACACTGACTTATGTTATGGCTTTGTTGCTTTCAACAAAAAGGCAATTCAGGTGTTGGCTCCAATTCTGGAGTCTAATAACTTTGAAATTGAAACTGAGATTTTCATAAAGTCAAAGCAGTTGGGGCTCAAAGTAGTAGAGGTCCCAAGTTTTGAATACCCGCGAAAGAACGGAAAATCTAACCTTAAGACTTTTAAAGATGGGTTCAAAATCGTAAAAACTATATTTTCTGCTTCTTTAAGAGATTAATAAACAATTAGGAAGCAGGTTTTTTCCAAAATTTATTTCCACGCTGTTTCATTTCGGATCATTTGATGTTTGAAGGGGCTCCAACAAACTAAGACGCCGACAGAGGGTGACGACATTATTCATGGGGATGTGTGCGTGGGAGTACTTGAGTAAACGGCGGAGAATAGGGAGTACGAACGAGAAAGATTAAAATTTAATCCCCAAATCAAAAGAAACCACGGACATCTATAAGAACTAATTGCGCTAAAAAATCATCAAAATTGGAACCATACAAATAAACAACCAAATTCTAGAAAACAGCAAAAACCAAAAGCCAAGCCCATAAAACCAAACAAGAAACACGTGCTAAGCATAGCGTTAAGAAATGTAGCTAAAATCAGGTAAATAAGCCAATCTTGAACATAATAAAATCGAGGTTGCTCAAGGCAAAAAATACGTTCTTAAAGTGAAAAAAGTTCAAGTAGGAATATGATTAGCACACGCGTGCCATATAGTCACCAATTCTATTAAATTCTTTATGCATTGTGGACGTTTACTGTTCCTTCTGGTTTTGACGATTTGATTAAATAATATCCATATACGAACAGAACGAGTGCTGCTACTAACAAACCTATTCCTAATGGGATAACCAAGCTCGCCTCTGCGAAATTAAAAAATCCTAACATGACTGCAATTGCAAAGATTCCTAACAAGACAGCTAATACACAGAGTACTCGGCCACCAAGATAACTTGCAAAACCCATATTCTTTCACCTTTGTCTCGATTTCTTTTCTATTTTGATTGTTTAATAGTTCGTCACGATTTAAACGTTTTTTCTAACGTAACCCATTACATAAATAGATATCAAAAACATCAATCCTCAGGGGATGCAATAAGCCCAACAACTCTTGTGGAATTACATTGTAGTAGGTAACAACACACTGATCTGTGGCGGCACCATCATTGGCAGCTTCTGCGACCGTGGCAAAAACTGCAACTTACAAGTCCAAGTAACTATCTCAAACGGTTGCGTACTCGGCGACGGTGTTTTTATCGCGCCAAACAGCTCGTTGTTAAACGAAAGTATCCTAAGTAGTCTTCTCACACCGCCAGTTATCAAAGACGGCGCCCAAATCGGAGGAGGCGTAACTATCCTACCCGACGTCACCATAGGCGAGAAACTTAAAGTTTAATCCCACACACAATTACCTTTCTGGAGTGTAGGGTAGTAAAGGATAAAAAAAATAATGTTTGATTTCTATAGTGTGGTAGGTAGGCAAAGAATGCATGGGATAATTAGAAGTTAAGACATACATTTCTTAGATAAAGCGCGTGATACATATTTTCGATTCATAAAGCTTATTTTCTTTAAACATCAAAATATTAACGAAAACACGCAGAAACTTGAAAACAAAGGCATGTTTTACACCTCCCATAAAGAGAATACTAAATGAAAAACCAAAAAAAACGCCAAATGGAACGGCGCAAAAAAATTTTAGAAAGTGCTTAAAAATGAAAACTAATAATAAATGTCCTTCGTGTAGTTCAACTGAGACCGAAATCATCTACGAAACCGAAACAGTATTCAATATATGCAAAATTTGCAGAGAAATACGGTCAAAAAACTGGTTTTGAAAAACACACTATCCATAACACATGTCCGAGGGATTAAAACTTAATCCAACCAACCACCACTCCAACCTCAACACCCATTTCTATGCCTACTTCGAATCCAAACACTATACCCACTTCAACAGCAAGACCATTACAAACGGCTTTTTCAACCACTATACCTTCACAAACAAATATTACACCAGAGTTCCCGTCGTTGACTTTTTTAATGCTGTTTATGAGTTTGCTTAGTCTCGCAATGATAGTTATCCGCAGAAAGCAAGGGAAAGCAGCCGCCTCTTTTTAGAAAAAGAACAAAAGAAGCTTACTTCATGAACGAGCCAAACGTCATTGGCTCTAGTCGATTGAAAAAGCAGTGAATTTTAGCAACAAATCTGAACTTGCCAACTAGATTTTTGGTTGGTTTATGCATTTGATTTTTGCTTGGGCCTTCCAGCTTCTTAGCAGAAAGAAGGAAGCTATGATTCTTGCGTAGATGGAGATTGCCATCATCCAGGAAATTACGGGCAGAACTGCGAATCCAAGGTTTAAAGTGAATAGCGTTGCGTTGCCTGGAATAAGCCATGCATGGTAATAATAGTTCAAGTTAATTGGGAGACCCATGATGCTTCTAACGGCTCCATAGAATACATCGTTCATTAAAGAGACGACGACCCCTAATCCAAGTGTAAGCTCCCAGTTTTTATCGAAAAAGATTGATAGTGCTATGAAAGGGAAGAAATACATGATGACGAGCCATAGGTGGTAGCCGCTGTAACCTCCTGATATGTTGTCTATGTAGTTTACAAAAACTAAGCCGTAGATTATGGCGAATAATATGTAGGCGTTAAATTTCTTGTTTAGGGCTTGAATGAGTTCTCTGGTTTTTGTTTGGCGTGGATCTTCGATGCATGCTTTGTCAGGGGTTTGAGCCATAAAGAATCTTCCAAGGAACACAACCTTGCGCTCACATGTTTAGGGCACAAAATACAGGTGGGATGGCTCAATAGAACTTAAGAACGTTTGTGTATGCCACTGTAACATACAAACAAAATGTATGCCAAAATTTTTCGATTTCAGATCAAATGCGATGGTTCAATTTTGTTTTCACTCATATTCAGCCCTCATAATAGCAATCTCTAGTTATTTGCAGATAAGAGAACAGACTTTTTTGTTCGTTTCTTAATTTAGCAGGATAGTTTTCTATCGTTTTATACCTATCAACCGTTGATCCAATAGAAGCGAAGACTCCAGAGCACCTTCGGTTGTCTATTGGTTGTGCGGCTTCGGAAATTAAGACTCACGGTTCAAAAGAGTATTTGAGGCAAACGCGTACAGTAAAGGACTGCTGCGTTTAATATCGGGGCAACGCATTAAGGTGATTAGAAAAGTCTATGAGCTTCAATAGTGATTTAATCGTAGAGGGATTACGTTTGATAACGAAGATTCTTGTAGGAGTAGACGGTTCTGAAAACTCAAAAAAGGCTTTGGATTACGCTCTTGAAATCGCCGACAAGTTTTCCGCCTCCGTTCTAATACTCAACGTTTTTCAGCCGCCTCCGGAGTTTGGATATCAACTTAACATGTTTCAGCAGCCTTCTGCGTTGGCTTATCCTCAAGGGCAAATAGGTTATACGCCAAATGCGGCCTCCTTCATCAAAGACCTAAGAAAGGTGCATGAGGAAGTTTTGTCCAGAGCAGTCGAAAGAGCGACCAAACTAAAGCCTGCCCTTAAAATCACCGCTGAACTCAAAGAAGGAGACGCGGCATCACAGATAGTTGAGGCTGCTGCAACCGGCCAATTTGACTTAATAGTTATAGGTCATCGGGGGGATAGCCAAATCAAAGAACTCTTTCTCGGCAGCACAAGCGAAAGAGTCGCCCATCAAACAAAATGCGCCGTACTAATTACTAAATGAAGCTATCAAGTGTAAAATCGCACGGGTTTTATCTGTAATGCAAAGGTAATTTTAATTGTCCACGAGATAGCCCTGACGCTTCGAAAGAAACAGAAGCAAAAAATAATTGAAAAAATGCACCTATACACTTCAAGAATAAATAGAAATAAAAAATTAAGTTTGTAACTGTTTGTCCACAGTCACACATCTTAAAGTAAGATGTCGAGTTAAGGGTAAATGGAGTTTTTAAAAATGGGAGCACTTGATTTCCTTTTCGTAATTGCAGTTATACTTATAGTGTTATGGTTGTTTGGTTTTTTCATCTTCAACCTTGGCGCTATCCTATGGGTTCTGCTTGTCATAGCAGTTATCATAATACTTTTCCGACTACTTTCAGGACGTAGAGTATAACATGTACAAATCTAATGTAAATGTGAGTGCGAGGTAGAAAAAATGAGAGCTGGAGCATTGGCGGTCGGCGTTTTCTTGTTGGTTATCGGTGTTGTGGTTTTCTGGCTTGGCTATTCCGATTTGCAGCAGTACGGTGGTTTGTTTGGTCAAATATCACAGGCCCTTTCCTCACAGGTTCGAGATAAAGTTGCTCAAGACAAGTTTATGGCAGCTGGCGGTGGAGTCGTGGCGATCATCGGCTTGGCAGTAACAATTTACGGTTTAGCTGCTAATCGAAAAAACTAAAAAAACCGAAAGAAAAGTCACCTCTCATCAAAAAATGTGGCTGGTGCATTTGAATCCTCATTGAGGCTCAACTACAAGTGCCTAATACATTTATTGTATGGCGAGCGGGCACAAATCAAAATCTAAATACTTGAAAGGACAAAGGAGAATCGGTAGTATTAGCGCAGAGAGATTTGTCGGAGGGAAGTTTTATATCTCGAAGTTATGAGCGTGATGAAGATTGGTTAATTACCTGCCCTGAATGCCATGGTCAAGGTTCAATAGGTACAGGAGACAATAGGAAACGATGTTCAAGATGCAATGGCGCAGGAAGAATAAAACGATAATACGTTTAGACAACTGAAGCAGGGAGAAGCTCGGAGCACAAAAAGAAGAAAACGCCCAGGCGGGGTTAAGAAACTAGACCAAAAACAAATGAACACCGAACATGCGCATTAAATCAATAATTCGCTTTTTACGGCTTCGGTAGTTTTATTCACCAAACCATTTAATAAACCACTTTTCTCTTGCTATTGTTCTGTCGTTCATAGCTTCACAGGTTGCTTTCCAATCAGGGTTTTCGTATTCAGTATTAACCCATTTTTCGATGAAAAGCGGCATTTCTTTTTTGACTTCATCTAAAAGTTGTTTTATTTTAGCATTTATAAGTTCATTAGTATTACAACCTTTATAGGATAATTGTTCAATTGGAATTAATTCTTCATAAAGTCTACCTTTACTCATTTTTTTGCGCCTCTTTTTCAAATCTCCAATTTCTTCGTCATTTATTTCTTTATGTTTGTAAGTTTACTATTTTTCTGACAGGTCTCATATTTCTTTGATATACGGATTTAAGACTTATTGCCACCAACGCTTTCTCGGCTCAATAAAGAGAACACTGTCATCTTGCGTTAATTCGCAAACCTTACTTAAACCATACTTTTCAACTTTCACTTCATAAAAACCCATTGCAAGTTCAGCAGTTACGTTACCTTTATTATCACTAATCATAGAGAGAACCAACCTTTTTGATGAGTCTCCATTTTTGAGATTTTCAACCCACTGTTGAAGCGTTATTGGTTCCTTTTCTAACCTGAAAACTTTGACGTTAACATCCTTGATCGGTTTATTTTGAAAATTAACCACTCTGACAACAAGGGCGTAAGTCTTTTCTAAAACGGGATCAACTTTTTGCATGTTAAACACGTTATGGGATATACTCTTCAACAAGCTTCACTGCTTGTTCTTTAGACAGATAGTCTGACAGCTATTACTGAAGGAGTTCTCTCAAAACATTTCTCCGCAGTTCTTTATTAAATTGATTGTTGATGTCGCTACCTGGATTGTTGAAGTCGTAATTTAGATTTTTGAGGTCACTGTTTGGATTATTTAGGCAGCTATTTGGATTGCTGTCTTGAGCCTGCAAATCTTTGACATTTCGTCTGAAAAGCGAACCGATTGTAGCAGTCGTAAAATTACTCCTTGTGAATTGCTTTATTTCTAGGGCAAAGCAGTCTTATTAGTTTATCAGCTGACCTAAAAGGAGGACTTGGAAAGGGTCAATGGATAGTTTTCTTGAATCTCTTCAGAGTAATGATTCGTAGATCTTTAGAGTCTCGTCTGCAACTTTGCGCCATGTGAAGTATTCTATTACTCTTTTGCGTCCGTTCTCACCCCAGTTTCTGGCTTTTTCAGGGTTTCGTAGAGTCTCTTTTATTCCCCAAGCTATGTCGAGAGGATCTTCGCCGTTAACATGCACGCCGTTTTGGTCTGGACCTGAACTAAGTACTTGTTCTCTAAAACCTACCACGCCCCGTGCGCCTACAACGACTGGTTTTTCCATTGCCATGGCCTCTAAGGAAACAATTCCAAATGGTTCGTAGACTGATGGAAATATGCATATGTCGGAAGCAGCGTAATGCAAGATTCTCTCGGGTTCAGAAACAAAATCAAAGCGGCACGCTATGTTGTCTTGAATGTTTAACCGGTACGCTGCTTCAGTTATTATTTGTTCGTCCCCTTTGCCTAGAATTACTAGTTTGGTGTTAGGATATTCCTTCAAGACAGAGGGCATAGCTAGCACAAGGTTTCTAGCCCCTTTTACCCAAGATAACCTTCCCACGAACAGAAGCATGTTCCAATCGTTTGGTACCTCATACTTTTCGCGAATTGCTGCTATGTCCTCGGGTTTGCATTTTGCCATATCGTAACGGTCCGGGTCAACTCCGTTCCAAACTACGCTCACTTTTGATGACGGCCAACCATGTTTGACTAGGTCTTGTTGCATGGCGTAGCTAACGGTGATTACTCTGTCTGAGTTGTGAGCCATGGCATCTTCAAAATGCGACACTACCTCCGATCCCTGACCCTCGCTTCTTCCCCATTCCGTACTGTGTGTATGAAAGACTACGGGGATTTTTGTTTCATTCTTTATCACCAGACCAGAAATACTGCTCAGCCAATCGTGTACGCACACAACATCAAAATGATACTGCTCCTTTTTTATTAGACCGTTGATGAATTTAGTTGCGCTGAGAATATTGTACATGAAAATGTCGTTGAAGAATTTTATGT
>PLSP01000118.1 GCA_003165195.1 Candidatus Bathyarchaeota archaeon
CCGTCGCCGTGTGGATTGGCAGCGGTTATAGTGTTTGGAATAGGATAAAGATGGAAAGCGTCGCCTTTAACTGTAGATACTGCTCCAATTGAAATAGCCATAGAACATACTAAGACTAAAGCGATAACAATAGCCATAGTTTTATGTTTAGATATTTGCATCTTAATTTCTCCTAAATTTAATGAACGAGGGCTAAAATGCCCTGTTCATAGCCAGCTAAAGCCAAGAATTCGTTTATAAAACTTTTGGAGAAGCGTTAAAGGCGTTAGAAAATAAAGGAAAATACGGGTTCAAAAGATTAAGAAAAAAAAAGAAAAAAGGGTTGGTTTTTTTTGTTGGTTGCTTTCTTATGGCTTTCTTCGCATTAGCAGAATGCTTGCTGCGCCAACTATTATGATGACGACAATTATGGCTGCTACTGCTGCAAAGAAGTCGCTGTTTGATACGCCGTTTGAAACAACGCTATTACTTGTTGGTGCTGTAGTTGCTGCAGCTTTGTCTATCGCGAATGATGCCGTATCGTATGACCCATAATATGAGAGTGAACCGCCGAATGTTGCTGTCACCGAGAATTTGCCTGTGATTGTTGGGGTGTACTGGAAGCTGAAGTGACCACTTGCGTCTGTTGTGGTAGTGCCTATTGCATAGCTGTTGCCGTTAGCGTCAGTGACTGATAGTTGAACTGTCACTCCTGTGATGTTGCTTGGCATGACCTGTTCCATGTATACATATTGCATCCATGCACTTTCGCTTGCATCAGAGACTGCTGGAACGCCATTGGGGAAGTTTGCTTTCACCGTTGTTTGTTGTGATCCCGCGGAAACGTCGTATACTGAGCCTGAGATTACAAGTGATCCGCCTAGTTGGGTGGAGTCGCCTGGTGCGTTGACAATGGTTTGCGTTGGTCCTTGGCCTAGAGCGTAGAATTGTCCGTCGTAGTTGTTAAAGTAAACCATTATGCCGTCTGCTACTGCTGCTGCGGATGGGTAGACCCATGAGTTGAGTGCCCATTCTAATTGGCCGTTGGGATTGGTGGTTGTTGCGTTCAAGCATTTCATTTGGTTGCCTGCTTCTAGAGGTGTTTCTGCTGAGTGCTCGTGTACTCCAACATATAGGTTGCCGCCTGCGATAAGCGTCATCATTCCAGGGCTAGATTTGATTACTCCTGCGGTTCCTGGTGGGATAACTGCATATCTCCAGACTAGTTGTCCAGTGACAAGGCTGTATGCTGAGATTGAGCCGCTGTAGCCGCCTGTGAATAGCATGCCATATGCTGTCTTAACTTGTGTGCCCGAGATCAAGCTTGGCCATGTATAGTAGCCGTATGGACTAATGGTTGCAGATTGAGCGTCTGTCTGGAACATTAGTGCGCCAGTGGTCATATTCCAAACGAAGAATGTTTGGCTTGGAACTTCCATTGCTATGAAAACGTCTGCGTTAGGATCTGCGTGTTCGAACAGAAGGTTCTGGTTTCCAGTGAATGAGTCCGCGCTTGTTGGGTTTACGTCAGTGGTGATTGTGGTCATGTAGAGTAGGGGTGCAGTGGTTGATTGTTGGTTTAGGCCGTTGATGTTGATTGCCCAGACCGTAACGTTGTCAGGGTATGCATATGATGGTGCACCGGTGCCTGTTGGCCACGTTGCGTTGTAACCCCATACGAAGTTATTCACGGATGCCGCGCCGACTGTTGGTGCTGTGGCAAAGTGTACTGGGGAGCCTTGGTAGGTTAATGTCACGTTGAAATCGTAGCTTGCGGGAATTGTTGCAAAGGAACTAACGCCGCTTGCATATAGTAAGTTTGGATTTGGTGCCCACGTTGTTCCGTTCCAGTATGTGCCTGCTGGCTGTGAGGGTGTAATTGGTACGTTGGCTTGGTAGGGCAGTGTTGATGGAGCTGAACCTGACGAGATTGTTGGAATTACTTTGGATGAGTTCCATTCGGCCATATAGTAGTTGGTTGCGTTGGAGAATAATTGGTAGCGTAGTCCTTCACCGCTTGGACCTTGAATTTCAACGCCGCTAGGGACGTTAAGGAGGTGAAGTTCAGGGTAACCGTATTCAGGTTGGTAACCGACTGTGTAGCCAGTAGTAAATAGCCAGCCTGGGTTTTGTATACCGTGTTCGTTAACGTCGTCTTGGTCGTAATAGTAGCCGAATTGTGGTAGGTTACGTGCGCCTGTTACTGCAGTTGTGTTGACTTGGTACAGGAATTGCCCTGTTTTAAGATCAAGGCAGTTGTAGAGTTCGCTGTAGCCAGTGGAATAGAGGCTTGGGGAGTAGTAGACTCTGCCATACATTATGATTGGTCCTTCTCCGCCGTAGGTTGGCTGAGTGAATCGTGGTTGGTATTGTGAGCCTGTGTTGAAGGAGTTTGCAATTCGTCCAGTGTTGCTTCCACCGAGAATGCCTGAGTCTTCTTCGGGTCTTGTCCACAATATGTGGCCGCTCATTGGTGCTGTTCCGTCTGGTTGATATGCGTTTTGTTGGCCGCCGTTGTTTAGGTCATGGCCGTTTTCGAGCCAGTTGGATGCGATTGCGTACCATTCGACGTTCTGCTGGTTTATTGGGCGTGTCCAGAATTGTGTTGGGACTGGGTTGTAGCTAGGTGCTGTTAAGCCTGTAAGTGATACTGGGTTTTGCTGTACGACTAGTGTTGTTGTGTAGCTGCTTGCTAGGAATTTAACGCCGTAGTAGTCAGGACTGCCGCCTTGGTTGGTGGAATTCCACATGTAGGTGAACGGAAGGAAGTTAACGGTGAATGTGTAGTTGCCTACTGTGTCTGGTGTATAGCTCATGTATGTTGAACCTGTAGAGTCGGACTGGAACACAAGTTGTCCGTTGACTGTCTGGATTGAGTTTTGGCTCCAAGAAGAGTATGCTGGTGGTGTTGATGTTGGATAGTTTTCTACTGTTCCGTTTGGTGTGGTTACTTGGAAGGTGTAGTCATATCGAATCAGGTTTGTTGCCAATGCGCTTGGGGGAAGTTGTGGGTTGAACATGACAATGTTGTCTGATTGACCGATACCGATCGGGTTAGGCGCGGTAATAATGAAGACGTGTGTAGGAATCTGGTCATGGAATCGCTGGAAGTTAAGGGTTCTTGTGGGTATGCCTTCGGTTGTGGTTTGACCTTGAGCTGCTGAACCAGTTATGTTCTGATCCATGCCTGCCCAATTCAATCCGGCTTGTATTAGGCCGTAAGTGTAGTTGTCGTAACCGTCGCCGTGTGGATTGGCAGCGGTTATAGTGTTTGGAATAGGATAAAGATGGAAAGCGTCGCCTTTAACTGTAGATACTGCTCCAATTGAAATAGCCATAGAACATACTAAGACTAAAGCGATAACAATAGCCATAGTTTTATGTTTAGATATTTGCATCTTAATTTCTCCTAAATTTAATGAACAAGACCTCTGAGATCTTGTCCTTAGCCTTTTTAGTGAGATTCGCTTATAAGACTTGTGGAATAATCTTCGAAGTGGCAGAAAATAAAGGTTAAATAAACCGTTTAAAGGCAAAAAAAGTAAAAATGAAGCTTATTTTATTTTTTTATGACCATTTCTTAAGGCTTAGCAGAATTAAACCGTCAATTACAATGACAACAACTATTATGGCAGCCCTATGCTTAGACTGTTGCTAGGTCACGCACTGTTACTGGTGCATCATTATCGTCCTGTAGATGAGGGACTCTCAAACAATTTCGAGAGGAATGGGAAATGCCCTACCCAAAAAAATTGGAGCTCCCGGTTTATCTTTTTATGAGATTTGCATAAAAACACTTCAAAACATGAAGAAATACTGACGAAAGCAAATGAAAATATGTGGCTACTTTTTTTAGAAAAAACTCTTACAAGAAAAAAATTGAAAAAACAATAAGAGAGGGTGTTTGGTTATTCCCCGATGATTCGTCTGAATGCCGGGAACATTTCTGCTGCCCGCTCACGCATAAGCAACTCGTAATACTGGTAGATGATTCCTACTGACAGCAAGATACCTGTGCCTGTTCCGAAAGCGCCTAGGAAATCTGCACCTGCAGCGGTGATTCCGACAATTATTCCGCCTAGCACAGTGACGATGGGTATGTAGCGCTTAAGAACTGCCTCAATGGGTCGTCCGGATCTGCGGTAACCTGGAATCTGCATGCCTGAATCCATTAGCTGCTGGGCCACTTTTGAGGGACCTAAACCGCCGACTTCTAGCCAAATCAGGGAGAAGACAGCGCAGAAAGCCACTATTACGCCTAAGTAGAATGCGGCTCTGAAGGGATCAGCAACGACTTGTATGATGTTTGATGGTGCAGTTGTAAGGTATGCTAGACCACCTACAGGTGCAACCGCGTTGGTTGTTGCGTTGTAGCTAAAGTCGCCAATTACTCTAAAGAGTAAGTTTGTTCCTGGAGCAGGCCGACCAAGTTGGCTCCAGAGTAGTTGTGAGAAGAAGTAAACGTTTGCGAAAAGGGCAGATGCAAATATGACAGGAAGGTTTGAAACGTATAGGAGTTTAATTGGGTATCTGCTTCTGAAGCCTTTGTAGCCTGCGTAACTCATTGGAAGCTCAATTCTTATGCCGTTTAAGTAAATAACTCCCATGAAGATTCCGATGGTTGCAAAGAACCCTAGCAGTGTCGGGTAGGTTCCTTGAATAGTTCCAAAAGAGAAAATCGTGAATGAGTTGCTACCGTTGAAGGGATTAACGCGGTTTACGAAGGCACTCAAGGCGCCAACGAACAAGCCGGTGCCCGGTGAGAATGTATCCCAGAAAATGCTCTGTGCCACACCTGCCATGATGAATAGGCTGATTCCGCTGCCTAGGCCCCATCCTTTTTGGACGAGTTCATCCATTAACATGACTACTACTCCAGTTGCTATCAACTGCAGGAAAATAATTAGCATAACACCGCCTGTAAGCGAACCGTACATACCACTTATGATGTAAGCGGCGGCTTGAATGCCTGTAAGGCCAATGCTGAAGACTTTGCTGGCTATGGTGAATAAGCCTCTATCTTCAGGGTCTGACATGTCACATTGGATAATCGAAGAACCAGCAAGCAACTGGAGAATTAACCCTGCGGTAACAATGGGTCCAATACCCAGCTCCATTAATGTTCCACGGTTAGATGCGAAAATAACTCTTAACTGGCTAAAATTGTCTGCTGCTGAAGATGAGACACCATAAAGTGGAATTTGAGCCATGACAAGGAAAATAACTAGAACGAGGCCGGTCCAGAAGATTTTCTCGTTAAAACTAACTTTACGTTCAGGCTTCTTTATTTCAGGTAAGACTCTTCCTATGGGCTTGAAGAGTCCGAGAAATCTGCCGGCCATTTAGCAGCCTTACTCTCCAGTGGTTTGCAAACCTACGATTTCGCCGCCAGCTTCTGCGATTTTTGTAGCTGCAGATTTTGAGTAGGATGCGACGTGTATTATTAATGGCTTTGTGACTTTTCCAGTGCCTAAGAGCTTGGTGTAGCCCATTTCGGTCAGGTTAATTTGCGGCTTTTCCTGCTGGCTTACCTCCACTAGTTCCTCGAGTTTTTTGAGGTTAATTGTATTCACTTTACTGTGAACGCTCTTAGGTGAGGTGAAACCGCTTTTGCCAAAGTAGTTAGGCTCATGGGTCACAACCCAGCTCCATAGGTGCTTGTGACGCCCAACTTTCCTGTGTCCTTTTGAGCCTGAATCACGGTGTTGGCCTATCCTGCCGTAGCCTTGTGTTCTGGAACCTCTAAATTTTCGAATTTTTCTTAGTTTATGCGGCATTTTGGTCAGCTTCTTTGTTTATTGTTGTTTCTTGTTTGATTGCTGATTCAGCTTTTTTCAGCTTAATTTCGAGCACACCATTCTTGAATTTGGTGTACATAATGTCTGGAATCACTACCTTCGGAAGATTTAAACTTTTATAATAGCGCCGATCCTTCGACTTTGCCGACAGAGTGATTTTTTGGTCTTTAACATGAATCTTAAGTGTTTCTTTGTTAAACCCCGCAATTTCAGCGATAACTGTGATGTAGTTGTTTTCTTGGAAAATGTCGATCAAAGGTTTTGGCTCTTCCATATTGCGCTTGCCCAAGTTTTTGGGTGTACGAAAGCTTGGGGGGACAGAAATTGATTTTACTCGGCAAAGATGCTCAGGTTTGCTTGTTCTTTGCTTACTCGTTTTAATCGGTGGATTATTGAAATCTAGCCATTTACGGTTTCTTGTTGTTCGTTTCCATTTTGCGCTCACTTTATTCCCCCTCCAATTGACTAACGAGTTTCTTCATCCAGATTATAAAACGTATCGCACATAAACGAGCAGAAAACATGCAATAGCAATGAAGCAGTTTGCCCGAGAAAATGGCGATTGCATGCCTATTCTTGATGTTATGGGCATGAATTAAAAGATGTTATTGCCCCCTTTGAGCAATAAGACAAAGAATTTCATGCTTGACATACGAAGTGTCATCTGCTCAACAACTTTGGAGTTCAATTACAGATGCTGTGGAAACTTGAGTACTACTTCTTTGCAGTTCCCTTGCGGCTGGGAGGCTTCATCATGGGTGTGGTAGTTCATATTACAGTTTCGTGTTCAACTATGAATTCAGTCGTCAGCTACTCTCTAAAGAAAAAATGCAATTGGACCACAGGGTAAAAACACGCCAAAAACGTTGACACAAGAAAGAGCACATTCTTAAAAAAGAACAATGCAAGATACCACCAGTCCCAGTTTAAACGTGAACTTTCCGCGGCTAAAAACAATCAAGGCCAAACCTCTTTCTGGTATACAAAATAGCCATTCAGCCACCAACCAAGTGGCTTTGGAGAAACTTCACTTAATTGCTTTGACTCATAAGAATTGAGACTGTGAACGGTTTTTAAGTAATTAGCCTAGCCTAGTCTAAACTGCTAAAAAGTTGAAGATACAAAAATTGATGATAAAAGCTGGCTTTTAGACCATGCGTTTTACTAGTTCGTTTATCGCTTCTCCACGGTAGCCTGCTTCGCCGCCTGCGTTGAAGCCCCTTTTGGTTTTACCCTTGTAACCTTTAGATGGTGGATGAAGCCTGAAGCGCGGTACTATGTCTGGCAGTTTTTGGAATTGTGTTTTGCAGGTTACTATGGCGTCTGCAAGGTCATCGATAGATGTGTAACCTATTTTCTGGATATATTCGTCAGTTAATTTTTTGTCGCCTGCAAGCTTTGCGCGTTTTTGAAGCATCATAGAAACGGTTTCTTTTGTTGGTTCGCCCCATGTAACGTAGCTGTTTACCCGCTGCAGCATTCCTTTGTAAGCTGCTCGGCTATCGATGATGACTGCATGGTTTGTGTGACTTAGATGAAGGAATTGAAGTGTTTCTCGTGCTTCTCTTTGGGCACGAATTGTTCCCGTGATTTTGACGACAACTATGCATTTGCATTCTTCAGTTTTTTGCGCCAATTTACTTCACCCAATCCATTGGAGTAATCAAATTATAGGTTTTTCGTAGCCCGTCGAAGATTGCACATGCATAAGATGGTACTGTTCGGGTTGAACCGAAGCTTCTCATCCAGAGGTCTTTTACGCCTGCTAAACCAAAGATAACTTTTGCTACTTCGCTGGAAACCAAACCTAAGCCTCTTGGACCTGGAACTATAACGACTCGGACACCGCCGCATTTTCCCTCCACTTGGAATGGAACTGAGTGCTGTTTTCCGCAACCGCATTCCCAGCTTCCACACCCCCGCTTAACGGGTACGATGTTTAGGCGGGCATTTGCCGCAGCTTTCTCGATTGCGTTTCTGACTTGACTTGCTTTACCTGAGCCTAAACCGATGTAACCGTCTCTGTTTCCAACGGCAACTATGGCTTTGAATCTGGATTTTTCACCTGCGTCAGTCTGCTTCTGTACCAAGTTGACGTTTATGACTTCTTCCTGTAGATCAGATATTAGGGAGTCAACTATTTGGGGCTCGCTTATTTTTATGCCACTCAAAAAGACGTCTTCAATAGTAGTTAATTTGCCCTCTTGAATGAGCTTGCCCAGTCGGGTCTTAGGAACCCAAGTCTCTAAGTTAGTTTCTCTTTCTCGTGGTCTTTGCATTTGACGACTCATGCTTTCTTTTCTCCTTTCTTTGGAGCCTTTTCTTTAGGCGCCTTCTTTTCTTTGGATGATTTCTCTACTTTCTGAGCTTCCTCTTTAGTCTCTTTTGGCGCTTTCTTTTTAGTCTCTTTTGTGGCAGCTTTTGGTTTGGCGGCTACTTTAGCTAGAGCTTTCTCTTTCACTTGTTTTGGTTTTTCAGGAGGAGCTGTTTCTTTTACTTCCTCGGACACCTCTACCTCAACTTTAGGTTCAGGTTCGGGTTCAATCAGAACTGGTTTTTCGCCCTTAGATACCGCTGTTATTGCAGCTTTCACTTTGGTGAATTGTTCAGTGATTTTTTCGGGTGCGACATGTCGGCTTGTATATTTACTGAATTTGGCGTTGTATTCTTCAGATCCTGCGCCTAAACTTTTAGCATATTTGGCAATATGCTCACCTTTCATGCGTTCCTTAACAATTTTCTCATCGCTATGGGGAACCTCTACGCCAGCATCTACAACACCGCTGAGCGCAGCGAAGATTTTTGCGCCTTTGGTTGGAGCAACCAAGCCAATGTCCAATATAGCTTCTTTGATGCCTTTGGCCTTAGCTTTTACGCCGCAAAGGTAACCAGTCAGGTAAGCTGCTGGAATATTGCCAGTTGCAGTTTTCCAACCGTAGCTCTTAACCAATTCTCGGCTGTTAGCTGCGGCTAAAACCATGTCGCCTTTCGGCTTTGCAGTTAGTATCTGCACTGTAATGTTTCTGTTTGCTCCTCGTGTAACAAGCCGCGGCTTTCCCGAGATAACCAAAGCCTTTCGTGCTTGGTAATCAGTTTTGCCTTCGCGCCTACGTCTTAATTTTACTCGGTAATTGCTACTTTTTGCCATTTAACGTTTCCTCCATAGATCGTTGGATTTCAGGTTACGCTCTAATTCAGCAATTGATTGGAATCTGCCGCTGCCTGCCATCCTGTAATATTGGCTATAGGTTTCCTCTGTTATTGATCTGTTTGCCTTAAGGGCACGAAGCTTACGTCTTAGGGAGCGAATCCTCAGCATCCAAGCCTCCTTCTTTGTTACTTTCGCGTGCGCTGCCCCAGTGACGCTTCCAACTCCGCTACGTCGACCTTTGCGTTTTTTCTCGCGGATAATTTTCGCTCTCGATCTACTGACGCCCTTCTCAGGCCGAGAAACGATAACTCTCTCGTGAATCAGTTTCCTAACTTCTTCACGTGTAATTGCGCCTTCCACATCGTCCATTCGTTCAGGATCTATCCAAACCCGGTTTTGTCCAATCTTTAGAATTTGGGATGCTAAACGTCTTTGACCTTTCAAGTCAGTCATTGTTCTTCTCCTCCTTCCTCGGTTTCCTCTTTCTTTAGTTTAGATTTGGTTTTCTTTGGTTTCTTTTCCTCTGTCGGTTTCTCTTCTTCCACAGGCTGTTCGACTTCAGGTTCTTTTCCTTTTTCGACTTCCTCTGTCGCCTCTTCCTCTATCTGCTCTGCCGTCTTGGGTTCGGCTTCTTCCTCTTCGCCTTCTTTCTTTACTGCTTCAGGTGATACCTTTATGTTTAAGATTTTGATGTTGAGCTTTTTTGCTGCAGTGATTATATCTATGCGTTTTCTTTTCCCGACACGGTGTGCGATGCGAGCTGCTTGAGTGTTAATATCGATTGCGGACAGGTCTGCAACATTGTGAACTATTACTTCACGGTAGCCTGATGGGTGTAAGCCTCGGGCGATTTTCGGTCCCTTGTAGCCGGTGCTTGCACCTGGAGGCCAGCCCTTTATTTTTCTTCGAATCTTGTTGTCTAAGCCTCTTGGTCGTCTCCAGCTTACGCTAAAGCGGTCATATTTCCAGCTTTCAGCTCTTATGAATGCTGGCTTTTTGTTTTTTGCGCGTGCTCTCAGTCGGAGTGCTTCGCGTGAAGGTAATAGTTTCTTTACAGTTTTCTCAGCGGTCATTAGGCAACGCCCTCATTTTTCTCGTAAACGTACAAGCCGTCCAGGAAAACACGTGGATCTTTTCGCCGAACCCTGGAGGCTTGTTCAATGTTAGCGGCGGTTTGGCTCACATCCTCAAGGTTTACGCCTTCAACAATTATGTCTTCAGCTTCAACCTTTACTTTTACTTCGCCGATAATTCGGATTCTGCGTGCTCTACGTTCACCTGTGAAGTTTTCAATCAATACAGACTTATCTTGAACCTTAACTGTGATTGGAAAGTGTGAGAACACGATTTTGAGCTTGTATACGTAGCCTTTGGTTACACCAGTGATCATGTTGTTTATGTGTGAGCAAATTGTTCCCACTAAGGCAGCCTCCTTTTTGCGTGGCCATTTTGCCCAAATTCGAATGTTTTTGCCTTCGCCTTCTATAGCGATTGGAGCAAAAGTGAAGTCGCGTGTCAAGGAGCCTTTGGAACCTTTAACATTAATTTTTTTGCCGTCCATCTTGAGATCTACGTTATCTGGGACTTGAATGGTTTTAGAAATTTCTGGAAGCCGCATAAGTCTACACCTTTAATACACGAAGGCTAAGAGCCTTCCTCCCAAGTTCTTTTCTTCAGCGTCCTTGTGTGCGATGACGCCTTTAGAAGTTGAAACAACCATTAGACCGACATCCCTGGAGGGCAGGAATTTCTTTTCCCAATCTTCAAAGCCATCCACTTTAACTGGGTAGCGTGGCTTGATTGGCCCGCACTTGTTTATTCTACCAAGCAGTTGGACTTTAAACTTTCCAGAGCGTCCATCATCTATGAATTCGAATTCGCCTATGTAGCCGTTAAGCTGCATTATGCGTAGGACTCGCCCCAACAGTTTAGAGGCAGGACTAATAATGCATTCACGTTTGTTGCGTGTCTCGTTATTTATGATGGTAACCAAACCGTTTGTTAAAGTATCCATTTTTTTTAGCTCCTACTCATATTTTTTGAACCCAAGTTTTGGGGCAGCCTCTCTGAAACAGTGCCTACATAAATATAAATTGTACCGTCGAATCACTGGCCCATATGAGCCGCATCTTACACATGGCCGCGAACCTTTCCCATACTTTCGTTCTTTCTTTAGTTGTTGTTTTGCCATACATTCACTCTCTAGACGATTTCGACTCCTAAAGTTTGCCTTATATAAACGATTGATTCTTCAGGTGTTAACATATGCTTGGGACCTATGGTTTTGTTTTCTTTTCTGCGGTTCTTTATGCGTTGACCTGGGCGGTTAACCGTAACGCAGATGTCCATACCGAAGATACCTATTTCAGGGTCATATTTTACGCCGGGTATCTCAATGTGCTCTTTTAAGCCGAATGCGAAGTTACCATGTATATCAAAGGATTTTTTTGCAACCTTGTTGTCTACAACAGGCAAGACTTTTTTGAGGAAATCAATAGCTTTTTGCTTGCGCAGGGTAACGACAACAGCTATCGATTCTCCTTCACGTATGCCGAAGTCACGGATGGTTTTCTTTGCTTTCTTTTTAACAGGAGTCTGACCAGTTATTTCTTTGAGCACCTTGTTAGCTTTTTCAAGAGGCTCCCCCGATTTGCCAACGTTGAGGTTAACTACGACTTTTTCAATGCGTGGTCTAAGCATTGGATGCTGGTCCCAATTCTTAACTAGAGCTTCTGCCTCAGACAACTTCTGGCGCCTCCTGTATTGTGCCTATGAGTGGTAAAGCTTCACCTATAGAAAAGACAAAGTCCAAGATTGTTTGGTAGCGAACACCGTTAGTATCTTCAACTGTAACTAGGGCGTTTCGCCGTTTTTTGGCTTCAGTCTTCTCTATTTCAACGATTTTACCTTGTTTACCGATGTTTTTTCCGCCGGTAATTATGGCGATGTTTCCTTCTTTTGTTTTCAAGCTTATTGCAACCTGTTTATCTGGATAAGTGATTTTCAAGATGTCAAAAGTGTCGAATGTGACTTCCACCGGGTTTTTGGGGTCTGCAACTTTTATTAGCATGATTGCGCCGTTGTGAAGTGCAATCTGCATCCCTTCTTTTACGGTAACTTTATTTTCGACCCGTTGAAGTGTGAAGCCTGATTCTTCTTTGCTTATGGGGCTTAGGATTAAGCCTTTGTGCGAGGGCATTATACGGTAGTATTTGCTTGCGTCAGGCAGGGAGATTACATCCATTAAGCCAACAGGAAAGTCGTCTTTCTTGACTACTTTATTGTTAATCAAAACTTTGCCTTCAGATAGTATCATTTTACCTTCTTTGCGTGTTTGTGATATGCCTAGCATATCTCGCAACACAAGAGTTAATGGTAGGCAACTCTGGAGGGAGTGAGAACCAGACGAGGGCTTCACTATCCAGGGTAGTTCTTTTCTGTGAATCGGCCAGAACCTTGGAGCTGGCTTACGTTTCAGCCTTGCAGTTTTTCCTTTTTTACCCAAAATTATTGTCCTCCTTCTTCTTCGGCTTCTTCTGAAGCGTTACTCTTAGCACGCGTTTTAGTTGCGGCCTTCTTTGTTGCCTTCGGCTGTTCTTCTTTTTCTGGGACGGCGGTTTCTTCGTCAGCCTCTTCTGGAACTTCTGCGGGCATTTCTGCTGTAACTTGCGCTTCTTGCTCCGCCTTTTCCTCTGTAACCTCTGTCTTTGGTTTTTCAGCTTTCTTCGTTGTTTTGACTTTAGTCTTTGCCTTAGGCGTCTCTATTGCTTTCTTTCTTCCAAGAATATCTTTTCGCCATTTATCTTCCAAGTTGAGATTTCTTATCTGAACTTTGGATGGGTGAACAGCTAGAAAAACATTTGTTCCGTCTACTTTTTCCCTTGTTAAGCCTTCAATGTAGATTCGGTATGCTTTGAGGTCGACGCGTGAAACTTTGCCCTCAAACCCTTTGTTATTTCCACGTTGAATGCGAACTGTGTCGCCTTTTCGGACTGAAAGAGTTTTTGTGCCTCTTGACGCGGCCAGCTCAGCTGACAGTGGGGCACCCATAAGTTTGTGACGTATATGAGCAGGAGCATTGAATAACCGTTTACGCTGCTTGCCAGGATTCTTTACACGTTTAGTTTGTTGCATAAATTTGCACCTACACTATTATACTTGAGGCACTTGCGATTCTTGGCCATCTCTCGGCTGCCTCTCGCGCTACTGGACCACGAATTTCAGAGCCTTTCATTTCGCCTTCAGGAGTAATGATAACAGCAGCATTGTCTTCAAACTGAATCCAAACGCCGTCCACTCGTCTATAAGTCTTCCTTTGACGAATGATTATGGCTTGGAAAATCTTTTTCCTCATGTCAGGCGACCCTTGCCTAACGGAAACTGTGACTTTATCGCCTACTGTTGCGGACGGGTAACGTCGGAGCCTGCCTTTATAACCCATTGCCTGAATTAAACGCAGGACACGGGCACCTGTGTTATCGGCACATTTCATTTCTGAACCTGCCAAGAGTCCACGACTGGTTTTGGTTCCGTGTGAAAGCATCCCTTTTGCTGTCAGCGCTCTTTGCTTTGCCTTCGCCGCCATTTTACTTTTCCTCTCCTAACTTTTCAACTACAACGAAAGAAACAGTCTTGCTGATTGGTCGACACTCTGCGATTCGTACTCTGTCTCCTTCTTTAACATCTATGCAGGGGGTGCTGTGGGATGGAATGTGACCGTGCCTTCGTTCGTAACGCTGGAATTTCGAGACAAACTGCAGAAATTCCCTGTCAACTATAACGGTTTTATCCATTTTTGCAGTTTGAACTATCCCGTCTAGGACACGCCCCCTTATCGCTAAGGCTCCGTGGAACGGGCAGTTTCTGTCTTCGCATGTTTTTTTAGGTTGCTTAAAAGTCATTGACATTACCATAACCTCTTAATTGTTTTTTTAAGACGATCTTCAGGTCTTCCAACCAAAAGTTTACCATCAACATCTACAACTGTGCCATCGTGAAACGTGAAATTCAGAACAGAGAATTCCTTAATGATGCTTTTGGCTTTACCTTCATCAAGCAACGTGAAGGTGTTTCTGGACTCGCCAACTACTTTGCCGCTGATCCCAACATAGTCTTCATGCAAGCTTTTAGCGACCAAAGCATGAGAACCTATGAACTCGTAACGGATAATGTCAGGAGTTACTTTCATTGAGACTCTTTCTCCTCAGATATTTCATTCTTAGATTCCTTAGCGACCTTCTTAGCTTTTTTTGGCTTCGCCTCGGATTCTTCAACAGATTTTCTTATTCCAAGTTTGTCCTCGTTCTGAATGGTAAGGATTTGAGCAATTGTCTTGCGCAGCTCTCGTACCCTAGTCGGGTTCTCTACGGCGCCGCCTGCATTAACCATGGTTCTGATGCGAGCGAGTTCAGCGCGTAAATCAACAAGTTTCTTTATTCGATCTTCGGAGGACATGCCTCTGATTTCTTTAAGCCGAATTATCGCCATTATTGTTTTGCCTCCGACTCATCTTCAGGCTGCTCGTCAGCTACTTCGGTAGCTTGCACTTCGGGCTCTGGTACTGACAGCTCTTTAGCGGGTGCTCGTTCCACCGGTTGGACCTGTTCTGCAACAGCTGGTTTTTCTTCTGGCGGTAGGGCTTCACAAATTTTTATTCTATCTGGGAAAACCGCGTCCGGCGGCATGATTTTTACGCGTACGCCGATTATGCCTGGTTTTAGTTGAACGTGAGCTTCAGCTTTCTTCATTGCAACGAGTGCTGGTTCCCCGCAACGTGGGAAGTATCCAGCACGGAACTTTTCAAAGCGGGCTCGTTCTGTAGTTAATTTTCCACTGATGACTATTTCGGCGCCTAATGCTCCCGCTTCCATAACTTGGTTTAGGGCCCAAAAGCCCGCACGCCTAAAGTGAACACCACGTTGAAGCGCGGAAGCTACACGTGATGCAATAACATAAGCGTTGAATTCTGGAACCTCAATTTCTGAAACGGAAATTTGAGGATTGGAAACTTTAAAGTTTTGGTCGAGGGCTGAGGCAAGTTCCTTTATGGTTTCTCCGCCTCTGCCAATAACTAGACCTGGACGCATCGCATAGATGACAACGTGTGTGCCCAAAGGTGTTTTGGAAATGTTAACGCCACCATATCCTGCGCGGTCAAGCTTTTTCTGTAAAAACTCGTCAATTTCAGTTTTCTTAATTGATTCCGTTATAAAACGTTTAACTATACTCATTTACTGTTCTCCTTGAGTCGGTTTCTCGTCAAGCACTATTTCAACGTGCGTTGTTGTGTCAAACTTCGGTGAGGCTCTGCCGTGTGCTCGTGGTGCAAAGCGCTTCATCTTTATTCCTTGATAAGCCGCTGCGTGTATAATACGCAGGCGATCAACATCTAAGCCTTTGTTTTCGGCATTAGCTTGAGCAGATTGTAATACGTTGAGAATTTGCTGTGACGCTTTAATCGGGTACCTTCCTGAGAAAGAGTTCACAAGCCCATGCCTGTGGGGTAGTTTTTTGTTGTATCTTGTGTAGGGAACTGCTTTCTTTTTTGCAGCTACATCACGCAGATACTGTTTTGCATTGTTTAGCATCATGCCTTTTAGTGCTTTGCAGACTTCGCGTGCTGCTTTATGGGATACTTTTAGTTCTCTTCCGCTTGCTTTCGCTGTTTTATCTGGATTAAGTATTTCATCGATGATTGAGTATCCCCATTTAGGCAATTATTACATCTCCGATGCGCAATCAAACACGTAAAAGCGATTTATATGGCTTTCCGTATCAAAACACAAAGTTTCGATTATTTGGTCTATGATAGTGCCCTGAACTAGGGCGGTGTTCGGCTGCGAGGTGTATATTCCATGGATAACGTTTTCGCCTTTTATAGTTTACCCAAAGAAATCCCCATAAAAGACAGACTAGTGTTTGACAGCAAAAAGGGTGGATAAATTTCAATGAAAAAATGCTTTGCGCGCCATTTGTTTTGACAAAAGTTGAGACTTTGGCTGGGTTTCCGCCAGGTGTCTGGTTCAGCCGGGTTGATCCGACGGGCGAAAACGCTTACTATGCTGTTCTTCTTGCACCACAATTTGGGCAGAGAAGAATATTCTCAGGCATCGCAGTCTGACAGTACGGACATGCCTCAGCAAAATCAGCTTATTTTCCTGTATGGAAGCTCCAGCGACTACAAAACTCAGGCAGCTATGATGGATGTTTTCAACAAGAAATAACAAAGGCGCTTGCCAGTTATCTTCATAGAAAAAAAGGGCGTCATTAAAAACAAGACAAGTTGCCCTAAGCACTTGATCCTCAGCGAAAATGAGCACCAACCGTTTCTGTTGGGACCAAATGTTCAAATTCCTCTCGCGCGCGCAGTTGACTTCTCTTGGAAACTGCTAAAACGTTTATGTTTATCAGCACAATATTTGATATTGCACCTAATGTCGGGAAGCAACTTTATGGATAGCAAAAACGAGAAAATTACGATGCTGCATGGCGCTGGCGGTACAGTCATGCATAACCTTGTCAAAAACTATATTGTCAAAGCTTTGGGAGGGTTGAGCAACGAAGCTGAGGTTCCGCTCGAAGCCATGGATGATGCAGCAGTCATCGGCGATATAGTCCTCAAAAGCGACTCTCACGCGGTTAAGCCAATATTTTTCCCCGGCGGTGACATTGGGCGACTGTCAATTTCGGGTACAGTGAACGACATTTCAGCTATGGGTGCGACGCCCTATGCGTTGGCTTGCGGCTTTATTTTGGAGGAGGGCTTACCCTTCGCGGATTTGGAAAGGATTTTGGCAAGCATGCGAGAAGCCTGCATTGAAGCTGGCGTCGGTGTCGTGACTGGCGATACAAAGGTAGTTGAGAAAGGCGCTTTGGGCGGCTTAGTTATGAATGTTTCTGGCATTGGCAAAAGAACTCCCGCTTTAGAACATGACTTGGAAGTGGCAAAAAAATACCGACCTGTGACCGCACGCTGGACACTAGACTCCAACATTGTCGCAGGCGACAAAATCATACTCACAGGCACAATAGGCGATCATGGCTTAGCAGTACTCTCGGCTCAGCAGGGTTTGACCTTCGGCAGCGAAATAAAATCCGATGTAAGACCATTAAATCGAATGCTTCAGCGACTTTTTGCGGAAATAGGCGGGGTTATTTCAGTAAAAGACCCCACTCGCGGAGGCATAGCAGATGCACTCAACGAATGGACAGAAAAATCTAAAGTAGGCATGCTAATTCACGAAGAAAAGGTGCCGATTCGACTTGATGTGCAGGCAGCATGCGACATGCTGGGTTTGGACCCGCTTGAAATAGGAAATGAAGGTAAATATATTGTCGGTGTGGTCAAAGAGAAAGCACAAGAAGTTTTGGAGTTTCTTAAGCAAACCGAGGAGGGAAAAAACGCGCAAATAATCGGCGAAGCGACAACGCAGTTTAAAGGAGTTGCCATGCAAACCGTGGTCGGCGGCAAAAGAATCATCGCAAGACCTGTAGGCGACCCGGTGCCTAGAATCTGCTAAGCCTCAGCGGCAACATTTTTTGCCCAAACGCGGCATGTGCCTTCACTAGATACCATGCATGCTCCGACGGGTTTTTCGGGAGTGCAAGCCTTCAAAAAGATGGGGCATTGACTGGGCTTGATTTTTCCAATTATGACTAAGTGGCATTGGCAGCCTTTGATTATGTCTTTGCCTTCTTCAACGTGGACATCATACTTTAGTCGTGCATCATAATTAGCCAGCGACTCCCGAAGTTGGAGGGCTGAGTTTTGGAGTTTGCCGATGCCGCGCCAACTACCCTCCGCGAGTTTAAAGGCTTTCTGCATTATTTGGAGTGCCTTGGGGTTTCCTTCAGGCTTTACAACTCGAGGGTATTCGTTTTCCAGTCTGGCAGTGCCTTCGCGTATCTGCTTGACAATCATGTAGACCGACATTAACACGTCTATGGGTTCAAAACCTGCAACAACGGTTGGCATCCGATGAACCTTTGGAAACACCTCATACGGTTTCAATCCTATAATTGCGCTCACATGTCCCGGAGCAATAAAACCGCCAATTTGAAGGTCTTCAATGCTGAGCAAAAGCTCCATTGCAGGAGGAATAACTCGATGGGAACAAAGAAAACTGAGGTTTTTAGGCGGGTTGCCCATGACTTCAAGAGCTGTAGAAGGAGCGGTGGTTTCAAAGCCAACAGCGAAAAAAACGAATTGCTTTTGTGGCTCACGACGTGCCATTTCAACTGCATCGGAAGTCGCGTAAACTATTCGGACGTCAGCGCCGGCTGCTTTGGCCTCCAAAAGCGACATTTTGCTACCCGGCACACGCAGCACATCGCCAAAACAGGTTACAACTATACCCATTTGCGCCAACAACACGGCTTCGTCAATTTCAGCTGCGGGCACAATGCATACGGGGCATCCTGGTCCAGCAATAACTTCAACGTTCTCGGGCAGAAGACTGCGCAAACCATAGTGGGTTATTGTCCACTCGTGTGTGCCGCAGACATGGCAGATTTTTATGTTTCCTGTCTTCGCTGCGGCGCTTTGGATTTTTGATGCAATATTATGTGCCAGTTCGGGGTTGCGGTATTTGAGGTTTTCCGCCATGTCACCCAACTGCCGTTTTATTCTTGGCCCGCTTCAAGAATACTGTTCCATAGGCTGAGGGTTTCTTGGGCGTCTTTTTCTTCTATCAGTTGGATTGCGTATCCTGCGTGGACTAAAACGTAGTCGCCGATTTTAGCTTCAACAAGAGAAATGTTAACTTCTCTTAGCACGCCTTGGCCGAAATCCACGTTGGCTTTGTCGCCGTTAATTACCATAACTTTAGCAGGGATTGCTAAACACATAACTATCAATAAAGCAGGGTCGTTACGATGATAAAAACAGATTGGTTAAAAACGGGAAAAACCGCCTACCACCGCTTGACCAAACGAAATGCCCCCATCTCCGGCTGGAACAGCCTCATGCACATAAAACCTCAATCCCTCATCCTCGATTACTCTGCGCATGGCTTTTATGAGGATCTGGTTACAGGCTGCACCGCCTGAAAAACCAACCGCTTTAACTCCAAGCATAGACGCCTTCTCAACAGCTAGAACGGCTAAACCTTTTGCTAAATAAGAGTGAGCGAAATAAGCTAAATCAGCAACCTGCATTTTTCCTTTATTTTCAAAGATTGTCTTCAGAAGACTCGTGGTTTCCAATGTGTCTCCATGTAAAACAGGCTTTAGCTTGAGAAGGTCTTTGCCGTTCATAGCAGTTGACTCCAGTTTCATTGCTGGCTCGCCCTCATAGCTACGTTCATAGCAAACTCCAAGGACAGCGGCGACAGCATCCAAGACTCTGCCGCAACTTGTCGTTTCTACCGCCCCCAAGCCCTTTGAAAGCTGGCTGGCAATCAAGTTCGCTTCCGTTTCGCCAAAAGGCAAATGAGCACTGTTTTCTCTAAGCCAAGCCGTAACTTCAACGCCTGCCTTCGCAAGCATCCCAGCAGCTATACGCAAAGGATAACGACTAGCAACATCACCGCCCAGTAAAGGCTGAGGCTGCAAGTGGGCAAGTCTCTTAAATTTAGTTGAGTCCCTAGTGCAGAAAAGCACCTCGCCACCCCATGCGCCACCATCTGTGCCGTAGCCGTATCCATCGCAGACAATCGAAACAGCCTCTTCCAAATTATGCTCCGCCATCAACCCAGCAGCGTGGGCATGATGGTGCTGCACCTGAATGAAGGGCGATCCATATGCTTCGGAGAGTTCCTGAGCAAGCTGGGTAGTGGTGAATTTCGGGTGCAGATCGCAGACCACAGTTTCGCCGTGACAATTGGTTAACTGTTGCAAGTGGCTTGTAGCTTGCTGGAGAAAGCTGCGGGTCTCGACGTTTTCGACGTCACCGATGTGCTGACTGATAAAAGCTTTATCCTCAATCAAAACGCAAGCTGTGTTGTTAAGTTCTCCTCCTAAACCAACCACGCACCGCTTCGATTTGGCTTTAAGTCTAATTGGAGCTGGAGCGTAGCCGCGGCTTCGCCTGATGAAAACTTGGCGGTTACCATGGACGCGCATAACTGAGTCGTCGCACCTGTATGCGATTTTACGGTTGTGAAACAAAAAATAGTCCACTGTGCCACCGAGGGTTTTGAGAGCCTCTTCATTGTCTTTCACAATGGGTTGGTTTGGAGGATTTGCGCTGGTCATCACAAACGACGAATCTTCAACATGGTCAAAGAGCATGTAGTGGAGACCAGTGTAGGGAAGCATAACGCCTATGTTATGCAGGTTCGGTGCAACAAATTGCGAGAGGCTGTAGCTGGGGCTTTTATTTAGCAATACGATTGGGCGTGCGGGAGAGGTTAGAAGTTCATTCTCCTTCGAGCATACTTCGGCGAAGGCTTTAGCGGCGTCGAGGTTTTTTGCCATGACGGCGAAGGGTTTTTCGCGTCGATGCTTCGTAGCTCGAAGCTCCAAAAGAGGCTTTTCCAAAAAGGTTGAAGCAGCAATGTGGAAGCCGCCATACCCTTTTATGGCAAGCACGTTGCCCTCGGACAGCAACTGCCCCGCTTCACGAACAGGATCCTTGGTCCCGACGGGCTCGCCGGTTTTTGTTGTCAAATATACCTTGGGTCCGCAGGATGGACATGCGATAGTTTGCGCATGGAACCTCCTGTTAGCTGGGTCACTGTATTCTTTTTGGCAGAACCCGCAAAGGGGGAACTCACGCATGGTGGTGTTTTCTCGGTCGTAAGGCAGCTTTTCGATGATTGTGAAGCGAGGTCCGCAGTTGGTGCAGGTGATAAAGAAGTATTCAAAGCGCGGGTTTTTTGGGTCCCTCAGTTCATCGAGGCACTCGTTGCAGATGGCTATGTCAGGTGGAATGATTGAACCTGAACTCTCTGCTTCTGCTGAACTTTTGTAAATCGTGAATTCGCTGAATTGATTGCTGTCTGAAAGCTCGGTTGACCTTAAGGCATCAATGCGCGCTAGAGGTGGCTTCTGGGTCTTTAAGTCATGCATGAAAGTCTTGACGTTCTGTCCCTCGCCCTCCAACAAAATTTCAACACCTGCGTCACCGCGGTTACGAACGTACCCCGCCAAACCGTTCTTTACAGCGATGCGATAGATGAACGGGCGAAAACCGACCCCTTGAACAATACCAGTAACGTTGATTTTGACTCTCAATGTATAGTCCCTCAGAGTATGGTGAAGCTTTGAATTAAGAATTTCCTAACCTAAAATGACGGTCTGTTGAACCCTTTTACCTACAGAAACTTGTTGCAAATAGCAGACCTATCCTGTTCTCTTTTCTAAGGTTGCAAGGAAGTGGATAGCTGGTTTCCAGATGCCTAAAACCAATTTTACGGATTTTTGTGGGTAAAATTGAGGCCCCTTCCTCCCATCGTATACACCAGATTGAGTTTGCCTATTTGAATATGGAAAATCGTTTCAAATAGTAGACCCCTCCCCTCCTCGTATCTGCTAATATTGGATTCTTTTGGTTTGGAACTATTATTTACATAGTGTTCTAGGTTGTAAATACTATGCCCCTTCCTGCTATAGGTCCGCTCGAAGCTGGACCGCTATTTGGCTATAGAAAACCCATGCAAATAGTAGACCCCTATCCCTCCTCTCCTTTTCTCTATGCCGCTCCAATCCGCCTTTTCCCTATTCGCAAAATGCAGACCTAATAGCAGCATATAGAGGACCCAAATAGGCAAGCAATGGAGATCACGCCATGCACTTGCTTTTCTTAAGTCAAGTATCGCCTCGCAATTTTTAGCTACACCAAGATGCCAGAATCTAGCCCCAAATGACAAAAGTGGTTTCGTCATAGACTAATCGGTGAAAATTTTTTTGGGCAGAAATTGACTTGTTAAACATTCAACACAGCAGTTGTATGGTTTTATTAACTACTTGTCACAAACCATTTGTGGGCTAAAATCATGGAATACGACAATTTTTTCCTTCCCAGCGGCAACCTAAAAAAAGGCAAAGCATTCTACCAGGACCTTTTAGGGTTGCAGGTTAAGTTTGACTTCTCAGACATGGGCATGATAGCCTTCAAAGTCGGCAACAACGAACCCGCAATCATCCTCAAAGACACTAGCAAGTTTCCTGCGTCTAAGCCGACCATCTGGTTTATGGTGGACGACGTACAGGAAGAATATGGGCGATTGACAGCGAAGGGCCTGCAGTTTCTATCCGAGCCGTTTCCGATCCACACTGGGATGGCGGTGGAGTTTGAAGACCCCTTCGGCAACAGATTGGGCCTAACGGACTACTCAAAAAGTAAGTCTAAACATTGACTTTTCAGGTAAAAAAGAGGAATGGGTAATCAGCGTTAAGAAAAATGCAGGCAGCTGGCGAAGAAAGCAAGCGAAACGAGTAGCAAAAACTGCCAATAGCCCCCTTTTTAGATACAAAGTAGCCAAAGGCATGGATAATATTCGAGGCGGACCAACATATAACCTGGGAAATCGAAAGTATACAAGACGAATGAGTCAACGCTCTAACGGAAAGAATAAAAAAGCCTGAACGCCAGGTAAACATAAAGTTTTTACTTACTTCTCTCTAGTGTTTCCCAGAAGTATGACTTAATGATAAAAGACAAGCCTTGGTTGATAATTTGCCTACAGATGTACCTAAGCAAATAGACTTCCTAAACCGCCCGCTCCAAGAAATCCTCCAACAAAACGCCAAGGTTTACCCACAAAAAACAGCTATTGTCTGCGAAAATTTCGAATTTACTTATATAAAGTTGGAGGTGCTTTCGAACCAGTTTGCCAACGTCCTAGCCAAGTTAGGCGTAAAAAAGGGCGTTCGAGTGGCAATCTTTTTGCCAAACCGTCCAGAGTTCATAATCGCATTCTTTGGGACCCTCAAGGTTGGAGGGGTTGTGACAGCAATAAGCCCTCTGTATCGGGAACGAGAAGTCGAGTACCAACTGATTGATTCAGGGGCTGAAACTTTATTGGCTTTGGACTCCCTTTACCCCATTGTTGAAGCTATTTGGGATAAAACTCCTCTCAGAAATGTTATATTAACTGGCTCAGCTGCAGCTAAAAAGGCAGATGCAGTGAGTAAACGCAAAGTTTTGGACTTTGGGCAGTTGATGGAAGAGGCGCCACAAACTCTCTTCAAGGCAGAAATAGATGCTTCCGAAGATTTAGCTGTCTTGCAGTACTCTGGTGGCACCACTGGAACACCAAAGGGCGCAATGCTCACTCATAGGAATCTCGTTTCAAACGCGGTAGCCTTCGCGGCTTGGATAAAAGGCAAACCCGCCCAAGAAACTTTCCTAACTGCATTGCCGCTTTTTCACATTTACGGTTTAACAACCAGCATGACAGCTCCTATGAGCTTAGCGGCTAAGCTGATTCTAATGCCCCATTTCCAGCCAGCCAAAGCTTTAGAAGCCATAGAGCGGCACAATGTGACGGTTTTCTGCGGCGTCCCAACAATGTACCAAACCCTGCTAGCCAACCCCGAACTTTGCAATCACAATTTAAAGTCCATTCGTGTGTGTATTTCAGGCGCTTCTTCTCTCCCGCCGCAAATCCAGAAACAGTTCATGGAGGTTACGGGCGGACTTTTGGTGGAGGGCTACGGGCTAACTGAAGCATCTCCAGTCACACATTGCAGCCCCGTTGACGCGACGATGAAAACGGTGAAGATTGGCTCAATTGGGCTACCTCTGCCAGGCACCGACGCCAAAATTGTTGATTTGGAAACGGGTGAAAAAACGATGTCCAAAGGCGAGACAGGCGAATTGGCGGTAAAGGGTCCGCAGGTGATGAAAGGTTATTGGCACTGCCCCGAGGAAAGCGACGCTGTACTGCGCGGTGGATGGCTTTTAACTGGTGACAGCGCCCGCATGGATGAAGACGGCTACTTTTACATTACCGACCGCAAAAAAGACCTCATAAAAACCCGCGGATACAGCGTCTTCCCCCGTGAACTCGAAGACATCTTTTATGAGCACAGAGCCGTCAAGTTATGCGCAGTCGTAGGCAAACTAGACCAGCGGGCAGGAGAAATCCCCAAAGCTTACGTAGTTCTCAAAGAAGGAGCTTCTGCATCAGAGATGGAGCTAAAAGAATTCGTCAATAGCAAAATTGCCAACTACAAAGCTATAAGGGAAATCGAATTTCGCAAAGACTTGCCCTTAAGTGCGGCAGGAAAAGTGCTGAAAAGGACGCTCAAAAACTAACTGCAACCAGCAGAATGATGGCCAAGAGTCCATCAAGACTGAAGGCCTCTAACTCTTGTCTCACATTCAATTTCAATAGGCAAAACGAAACCGGGAAAAAGACGATCCCCTCCAAAGGTCTTCTGAAAAAATTAAACCAAACTTTTGGTGCCGGGGGCGCGATTCGAGCACGCGACTTCTGGCAAAGAGCGCATAGCCCCTTTTGACTCCAGATTTCTCATCTGTTTTGTCTTTTGCGACAGATTATGAGTCTGGCGCCCTGGCCAGGCTAGGCTACCCCGGCACGCATTTTGCCTGCCTCTTCTGGTGGCTGAATCCATTTAGTTTATTTACCTTCATTTAAACTTTTTATAACTGGGCCCAAAAATTGCTATTTGTACCATTACTTGACCCAGACCTAGACTCAGTTGAATAAATAACTTCAAAAGCAGAGCGGCTTCAACTCAGAAATTAAGTTTTTTTAGCAATAAACTTATTGGATTGAAAACCTCAAAGATAGTAAGTGAGCAAGTATGTCCTCAGATAATGATGATTACCCTGATTGGCAGCGCAAACGTCGAAGTAAAGACCCGTTTTTCGGCGATATTGATGATGTCTTCCGTGAGATGGAGAAGATGATGGATGAGGAACTCAAGAACTTCACGGAAAAAGTGCCGAAAGAGTATATTAAAGAACGCAAGTTGCCTGACGGAAGCACGGTTAAGGAGCTGGGCCCGTTTGTTTACGGTTATAGTATGAAGATTGGTCCAGACGGCAAACCTGAAATTCAAGAGTTCGGCAACATAAAGAAAGGTCTCAAGGGTCCACCAGAGGTGAAGGAGGAACGTGAGCCATTGGTTGACATCGTAGATGCAAATGACGAAGTCCACGTAGTTGTTGAGTTGCCAGGTGTAGAGAAAAGCGATATTAAATTGCATGGAACAGAGGATTCAATAACAATTTCTGTCGACACAGCTCAATCGAAGTATTACAAGGATGTTGAGTTGCCTGTTAAGGTTAAGGTTAGAGAAGCAAACTCCACATACAAAAACGGCGTCTTAGAGGTTGTGCTTCCAAAAGCTGATTCAAAAGACAAGCCCAAAGGTCAGCCGATTGACATAAACTAAAAAGGCCCATTTTCCCTATAGTTTCAGTGGCGTGTTGGAAAAGTGAGTAGTAATTTAGAGGTTGACACGTTAAACGGTATTTGTCGAAAAGCAAAAGCAGAGGGCAAACTGTCAGGCTCAAACCTAACGGAGCTCTATGAACTTTTCGGGTCAAGGTTCACTAAGGCGTTGGACGCTCTCAAAGAAGGTCGAGTGAAAAAATATTCTTTTAAGCCAAGTGGAAGAATCGTGTGGATCGTTGTTGGGAGAGAACGAGATTACCTGATTATGCCTGAAGCTGAATTCTGCACCTGCGACGACTTTTATTTCCGCGTGTTAGACAAGAAAGTGCATATGTGCTATCATCTTTTAACTCAGAAGCTGGCGCAGAACCTGACATGGTTTGAGTCCGTTGATGCCGACGACGATTGCTATGATATGTTGATGGATGAATGGAAAAAAGCTACTCCTTAAATATTAAGAAGTTACAAATATGTATCAAAAGGCGAACCTCAATGATTGGCTTGAGCGAATATTTCCAAACTCTTCAATATACCATGATGGCTACAGTGTTTATTTCTCTAGTACTAATTTTCCTCTATGGCTATTATGGAAAAGAAGATGAGCAAGAGCAGCTAAACATTTAAACTGCCCCTTCTCTTTTTAGAGTTCGAGTTTTTCCATTCTGTGATTCTTCATCATATAAGCCGCTATGATTAACGCTATCAGAATAAGCCATATAGCGCCTGGTCCTGAACCGAAAACAATGGGAAAAGGACCGATAAAAATAACCACGCTGCTGCTTATTTGACCGCCAAAAACAAACGAAGCCACAGCTAAAACTATTATGCCCACAAAGATTAAGGTAACTCCCAGAATCAGCAAGCGGAAAAACTCGCTAGACACTGTGATGTCTTCATCCTCTTTTTCATCTGAATTTGTCATCAATCGGAGCTACCTCAAGAACCAATACACCAGAAAAGCGATAATGAGGGCGATGGCAAGCGATAAAGCAAGCGCCATAACCGTCTTAACCGACTTCTTATCTGTCCCAAAAATAATTGGGATTGGGCCAATCATAATTATCCCCGCCGCTTTTGCTTTGCCCTTGCCAACCCGCCGCATTGACGCCATAGTGATCGCCACCAACACAATTATGACGCCGAACGCAATCAACAATAAGCCAAATCCAATAAGAATTATCGCCTCCAACATTTTCATGCCGCCATCAAACAGAAGAAGTATTCCTGAGTTTTTAATAACCATTTTTTGAAGAAATTTAGCAAGTTAAAAAAATAGGCAGAGAAATGCAAAAAATTAAAAGCACAAGGCGTCTTTATCGTGTCGGCGTAAAATGACCACACAAGACCTGATCAAGCAAATATTAGCTAGAAACCCGCAGATAAGCCAATTCCAGATTATGGAGCGGTTGCAGGCTGAGCGGGCGCGTACAGGCGGCTTGCTTTGCGACGAGACACTGTTACGGTTAATTGCTGCCAAATTCGGGGTTGAAGTGGAACAGAACACGATTCACAACAGCGGGGTGATGTTGACCTCTCGTTTGTTGGCTGGGTTTAACGATGTTACTGTGGCGGGACGCTTAATCGCTGTTTTTCCAGTAAGAAGCTTCGAGGGTGAAAAACCGGGCAAGTTTGCGACGTTGATGGTTGCTGACAATGAAGGGATTCTGCGTGTGGTACTCTGGAATGATAAGGCTGAGTTGGTTGAGAAGGGTGATTTGAAAGCTGGACAAGCGATCAGGTTTCTGCATGGGTATACTCGGTGTGATCGTTATGGCAAAGTTGAGTTGCATCTTGGAGGCAAAAGCCAACTTGTTATTGAACCACCCGAAACGTCAGTTGATTACCCAAATATTGGTAAATTTGTAACAAAAATCGGATCGCTAAAATCTAATTTGGGAAACGTGCATTTGTCAGGCAAAGTAAGAGATGTTCGAGAACCTAAAACGTTTACCCGCAATGATGCAAGTGAAGGTAAGGTTCTGCGGTTAGTTCTAGCTGACGATTCTGGAGAAGTAACGGTGGTTGCTTGGGATGAAAAAGCAACTGAACTAGAAAAATTGAAAATGAATGAAGCTCTGCAGCTTGTTAATGTAAGAGTTAAGGAAGCACAGCAGGGCGGTTTAGAAGTACATGTGGACTCTAGCACTTACGTTGTAATAAATGAGTAAAGAAGGTTGGGGGCTAAACTTTGGCTAATATTGCGTCCGCCATGTCGCTTGTTGTTGCTGAGCCGCCTAAATCAGCTGTCCTAACTTTGCCCTCTTTAAGCACGTTTATTACGCTGCTTTCTACTTTGGAGGCCGCTGCTTTTTCGCCTAGCCAATCAAGCATCATTGAACCCGCCATAATGGTGGCGATTGGGTTGACTCTGTTCATGCCTGTGTATTTTGGCGCGGACCCGTGAACTGGCTCAAACATACCGTAGGATTCGCCGATGTTTGCTCCCGCTGCCAATCCCAAGCTTCCCGTAACCTGCGCCGCCTCATCAGAAAGTATGTCACCGAAAAGGTTGGTAGTTACAATCACGTCGTAAATCCCTGGTTGCTTAATTAGCTGCATGGTTGCAGCGTCAACGTGCATGTCATCGACTGTCACCTCAGGGTAGTTTTGCTGAGCTTCCTTAACTGCGTCCTTAAAGATGCCGTCTGTTATGCGCAGGATGTTGCCTTTGTGCACATATGTTAAGTGTTTTCTGCGTTTCATTGCCAGTTTGAATGCGAAATCTGCAATTTTCAGCGAGGCTTCATGGGTGATTATTCTCAAAGCTACTCCTACGCCTGGGGCGAGAAGCGACTCCGCGCCTGAGTAGAGACCTTCGGTGTTTTCTCGTACAATTACAAAATCCAGGTTGGGTTTGAGTGATTCTACGTTTGGGAAGCTTCGGCATGGGCGCACGTTTGCATAGAGGTTGAAGATTTTACGTAGCGTTACTGCAACGCTTACTGGTGCACCTGGCTCTTCAGGCGTCGTCATAGGCCCTTTTAAGCATGCATCGGTTTGTTTTATGAGTTCAAGTGTTTCTTTAGGCAGGTTAGTGCCGTATTTTGCTATGCAGTGATACCCTGCTTCTCCATATTTGAAGTCAAGTTTGAAGTTGGATTTTTCTTCCACTGCTTGGAGGACTTTGACTGTTGCTTCTGTTACTTCAGGGCCTATGCCATCTCCTTTAAGTGTAGCAATCTTGTAAGTTTTAACCATATCAGATGCCTTCTCGGTTCTGATTTGTAAATTCGCTTATCTACTTATCAGCTTTCCGCTTGAAATCTTCATAAAAATTCGGTCCACAGCATTTTGTGCAGTAGGATTCTGCGGATGGGAAAATTCCTTTTACCCGATCGCCACGTTTCTTTGCGTTAACTTTGTTTACAAGCGCTATAACGTCTCTTGGCTTGCTGAATTTCTCTACTGTGCCTTCTTTGCGTGTGCGTTCGACTTTTATGCAGTCGTCGACCATGCAGTTTAGGACACAAGCGCCGCAATAAACACATAAGTCTTCGATGATGCCGACTTCGCCGTTTGACCAGTAAAGCGCGTTTGTTGGACAGGCCTTAACACAATACTTGCATTGTACGCCGACGCAGGTGAATTTGTTGATGCTGACCTTGCCGTCTTTGAAGATTTCCTTGACGCCCGTCGGCTGTAACAACTCTTGCCTACGCTTCTTTTTCTCCTCATCAGGGCTTACCTGCTCAGGTTTCTCCTCTGACATTAAGCCGAATATATCAAAGCTAGAAGCGTTCTTCTCTGGCATCTGGAAACCACATTAAAGATAACGTCTATTTTGACAAATACAGTTTATGGATTATAAATTACTTATTCAATGTTTTAGCGGTTTCTACCAACAGCGACACACTTTTTAGTATAAAAAAATCTAGTGTTTTAACTTCTTTTTGGAGTCGCCACTCTTAAATTATGGGTTAACTGAGTCTAAAATGAAGAAGCAACTTATCGGTGAAAATAATGCAACAAAACTCAAGCCAATCCCCAGCCAACCCCGCGTCAGGTTCTCCAATCCATAGTAATTTAGTGTTGGGCATCGTTATGCTTGGAACCCTTATGGGGGCGCTTGACAGCACCATCGTTTTGTTGGCTTTTCCAGTCATAAACGACAGCCTGCACTCCAATCTGGCAACGTCGCTATGGATTATTCTGGCTTACCTTCTTGTTATTGCAGTTGCAACCACTCAAATGGGCAGAATCGGCGACATCTACGGCAGAAGCAGAATATTCAATTTGGGATTCGTAATATTCACAGTCGGCTCGGCGCTCTGCGGCTTTTCACCTCACATTTATTTGCTCATCAGTTTCAGAGCGGTTCAAGCTGTAGGCGGAGCCATTATGCAGGCAACAAGCGGCGCCATAATAGCTGACTATTTCCCAAGAGAAAAACGTGGAAAAGCATACGGCTACAACTCATTGGGCTTCACCGCTGGAGCGTTACTGGGTATAGTTTTAGGTGGCATAATCACCAGCTACATCAGCTGGCAATACATCTTCTTCATAAACATACCCATAGGCATAATTGCAGTTATAGTTGGAGTAAAATTCCTCAAAGATATTTCGCCATGCACGGGGGCAAAGCTGGATTTTGCCGGTATGGGTTTGCTTGGTTCAGCGTTGGTGCTGCTGTCTTTGGGGCTTGTGGATTTCGCTGCTAGCGGCTTTAGCGCGTTAAGCTTGGTTTTAGCTGTGATTGGCGCAGTGTTGATTCCTGTGTTTGTTTTGTTTGATCGACGACTCGAAAATCCTTTAATTGACTTCCAAGCCTTAAAAATTAAGGTTTTGCGAAACTCATTATTATCAGCGTTCTTCACCAGCGTTGGCTATTTCTCAGTGATTTTTCTCGTAATCATGTATTTGCAGGGCATAAGAGATCTCTCGCCGCTTAACGCCTCACTGCTGCTGGTTCCTGGATACGTCGCTGGCAGCTTTCTCGGCCCAATAATGGGCAGACTCTCAGACAAATATGGGTCTCGGGAAATCGCCACAACAGGAATATTCTTTCTGGGACTTGCCATAGTGGTTTACTTAACCATGACCACCACGTCGCCCATCTACATTGTACTTATAGCCTCAGCCATCTCAGGGGTTGGAACCTCGATGTTTTTCCCCGCCAACAACAGCGCCGTCATGGCAAACGCAAGAGCAGGCTCATACGGAAGCATCTCGGGTTTGCTCCGAACAGTTCAGAACATCGGATTGGTTGGAAGCTACGTGTTAGCGATTTCAGTTGCGGCAGCTTCAATACCGCGGCAGGTGGCGTTTGAAGTATTTATCGGCACAACCAACCTTTCCGGCGGAGTCAGCCAAGCCTTCATCACAGGCATTGACCACGCGTTTTACGCGTCCATAGCTATACTAACAGTTGCAGCCGTGTTGTCCTATATCAGAGGCAGAGAGATAAGAAAGCATGCTCACCAAGACACAGCAACAAAGTAGCACCAATCTAAAAACTAATTACATCGCACCTGCAATTAACCATAAACTATCGCTGGGTAGGCTGATGACACAGGTTGGTTAAAATCAAATTTGGGGTGTTCCTTCCCTTCTACGCGTTCCAAGCACGACAGCCAATGCTTTTTGGCCAAATCCGAGACCTCGTTTTAGAATGCGAACGACTTGGCTACGACGCCGTTTGGCTAGACGACCACCTAATGTACAACGATTGGCCCATACTCGAATGCTGGACCACCCTCTCTGCCCTTGCCTGCGCAACCAGCAGAATCCGACTTGGAACAATGGTTTCCTGCATCGCCCATAGGAACCCTGCTTTGCTCGCCAAGACGGCGGCAACGCTTGATGTAGTTTCCGGCGGCAGGTTAGAGTTCGGCATTGGCGCCGGCACCCAAGAAAATGAGCATATCGCATACGGATTTGGATTTCCTGAGCCAAACGAACGCATAGAGCGTCTAGTCGAAGCGTTAAAAGTGGCAAAGCGGCTGTGGACACAGAAAAAAGCATGTTACAAAGGAAAATATTACTCGCTCAAAGACGCCGTTTGCGAGCCTAAACCGGTGCAAAAGCCGTATCCCCCCATAACTGTGGGCGGCACTGGCAAGTTGCTGACGCGGAAGGCGACGGCTCCGTTTGCAAACAGATTTGACTGGGGATTTTTGCCCTCAATCAAAGAATATAAGCAACGCCTTGAAGCGTTAGAATGCGATTGCCGCGCAGTCGGCAGGGATTTCACAGAGATTGAGAAGTCCTGTTGGCCAGCTGGTCAAATCCTAATTGTACAAAACCAAAGCGAGCTTGCGGAAAAGATAGCCCAGCGAAAACCGGCCAACCTCAGCTTGGAAGACTTCAAAAAAACGACTTTGGCAGGCACCGCAGACGAATGCACCAATCAGTTGCAGGTTTATTTGGATTTGGGAGTAACTTACTTCATGCTGTACTTCGCAGACTTGCCCCGAACTGAAGGGCTAAAGTTGTTTGCTGAAGGCGTAGTCGAAAAACTCGGTTAGAGGTCTCCCCGAGCGATATGGGACAACTCATGAATTAGGATTTCATCCAAAGCGTGATGCGGGTTTTCTCTGACCAATATAACGAATTCTGCTTCGTCTAATGGATCAGCATTATAAACACATGCGTCCGTGCCCTTAGTTGAAAGGATTCTTCCCCACTCATCAATTTCCCGCATTTGGTCTTCAGGGCAGCATTTGACACCCATAATATGGTTAAAGTCTTCGTCGCTTAGTTCCAGCGCCTTAATTTTAGGCAGCGGATTGCTCGACAGCGTTTTCCAAGCTTTGAGAAGCTTGTTTTCGTGTATAAGCTTGGCTTTCATTTGGACGCCTTCAACATAAACCATCAACGACACTTCCCACCGATAACTTTTATCCTGAAAGACCAGATATTAAACTAAGTGATACTAAAAATTTACTTTTGAGGGCTAAAAAGTATTTGCAGTAGTGCTGTTACTACAACAACCAGCCGCTTATGTAGAGGCAAGTCAATCATTTTTTGTTGTTTGCGTTTTGGGTTGCTTTACTGGTTTAGCGTTTGCTGCGTTGGCAGGTTGCGTGTTTTAGCGTGTTTTCCCGTGCCGTAGCGTGCCCAAAAGTTTTTTCCCGTGGTCCTGCGTGTTTCTGCGTGTTTTGGCGTTGAATGGCGTGTCTTAGCTTTTACTAATTCCTCAGATCTGAAAAATCTCTCCTTCAGCCAACCTCAAAGCGCTACCCGCCGCTAACAGCTTTCTTTGTTTCAATACGTGATGCGGAGCATTGTTTGTAACAAATTGTAACTCGTGAGGCTAAGAACTCTGGATTATGCAATAGACCCTTAAAACAATGGGAAAGTGTGCAATAACACACATAAACTGTGCAACAGGCGTTTAACTGCTTTTTATGGTGTTATTGATGGTGCTACACAATATTGGTGCATGGTGTTATTTGCACACTTTTAATGACACCGTGGGCGTAAACGATTTGATGACTGAGAATTTCAGTGTGTTCGAGTTAAATGTCACATTCCCAAGATGNNAATCGAGACCTATTAAGTAAAAACAAAAAGATGCCTTCGTTAACTTTTTTTTCTTATTTTTTTAACGTTAACTTTTAAAACGAGTTAGCGTCTTATGAACAGGTACATTTCAGTTTGCTGAGGCAAAAGGCTTGCTGGCTTTAAAGAAGATGTGGAAAAACGATTACTTCAAAACAGTAGTTGCCATCATCCTTATTGTCGCAATAGTATNNTAGTTTTAGGTTTCTTCTTTGGCTCTCAATTAGTTCTCCACACAAATTATCCAGCCTTGACGGTGATAAGTCAAAGCATGTACATACCTGCTGATGGCAACTATTACATGGGGCAGAACGCAAACGGTGCGGTCCTTCCAACTGCGCATAATCTTTGGATAAGCCTCACTCATCCTTTCTCAAGAACCTTGGACGTGGGAGACATAGTTATCGTAGAAGGGATAAACCCTAAAGATTTAAACGTCAATTACCCCAATAGCGACATCATCATATTTCACAGCCCAGATAACGGCGAATTAATTGTTCACCGAANNAAACCAAAGGCGACGGAAACGGCAACCCATATCCCCAAACACCCACATCAGACCAAGACCCATGGGACTTCAACAACACCTACCCAGGAGTACCTCAAAACCTAATTGTTGGCAAAGTGATTATGCGCATTCCTTATTTTGGTTGGGTAACAATGATTATGCAAGAAAGCTCATGGGGCTTGCCGATAGTAATTGCACTCATAATGTTGCTTGTGATTGTAGAATTTGCAATTCCTATTCTAAGAGAAAAAACACCAAAACAAGAAAACCCAAAGCAACGACCATTGTAACAGCTATTTTTTAATTGAAAGAAGCCTGCAACAAAGTATTTCTGGAACTGCAGCTGTTGGACATCGCTCGTGTTTCATTGGCTAAAAATAGGTGAGTTGTCTCACGCTATTCTGTCGGGCATTGTGAGTAACGGCTCAGTATACCTTTGGAGATTTTAGGCTTGCGTGGCTTCCACTTAGCTAAGCGTCCCTTCAGTTCCTTGTCGGTGAGTTCAACTCTCAGGGTTCTGTTGGGTATGTCGATGGTTATTTTGTCGCCGTTTCTTAGGATTGCTATTGGTCCGCCGTCGAAGGCTTCAGGGGCAACGTGTCCGATGCATGGTCCACGGGTGGCTCCGCTAAACCTACCGTCAGTTATCAAAGCAACACTTTCACTCAAACCCATGCCCGCGATTGTTGCTGTGGGTATAAGCATTTCAGGCATTCCTGGCCCTCCTCGTGGCCCTTCATAGCGGATGACCAGGACATCGCCTGGCTTGACGTCTTTTGCCCGGATTGACGTGATAGCTTCTTTCTCTGAATCGTACACTTTCGCAGGTCCCGTGTGCTTTTGCATTTTAGGTGAAACGCCTGCGGTTTTTATCACAGAGCCTTTCGGCGCAAGGTTTCCTGTTAAGATAGCTATGCCGCCTTCTGCATGAACAGGGTTGGATAGTGGATGGATAACTTGGGGGTCGAGGACCTTTGCATCTTTGATGTTTTCGCCCACTGTTTTACCTGAAACCGTCGGTAGCTTGAGGTGCAGTAAGGTTTTGATTTCATTCATGACTGCTGGAACCCCGCCGGCTGCATCCAAATCTTCCAATGCGTTGACGCCGCTTGGAATCATACTGCTTAAATGTGGAACCCTTCGGCCGATTTCATCAAACATTGACAACGGGAGCGTTAATCCTGCTTCTTTGGCGATGGCGGGCAAGTGAAGAATTGTGTTAGTTGAACCTCCAAGAGCCATGTCCACCGAGATTGCGTTTTCAAATGCTTCCAGAGTAAGAATTGACGAGGGCTTCACATCTTCAGTGACGAGTTTAACTATTCTGCTTCCTGTTTGGTGGGCTAGACGCACTTTGAAAGCGCTTGTTGCTAGTGAGGTGGCGCAATATGGAAGAGACATTCCAAGCGCCTCAGTCATGCACGCCATTGTATTAGCGGTAAACATGCCGCTGCAGCTGCCGCAACCTGGGCAAGCAGCATTCTCCAGTCGGGTTAACTCATGCTCCGACATTTTGCCGGCTACAACTTGCCCTAATGCCTCTGGGACAGAAGAGTAACTGATTTTTTTGCCGTCTAAGCGTCCAGCCTGCATTGGTCCGCCAGTAACCATTATCGCAGGTATATCAACTCGCGCTGCCGCCATAAGCATGCCAGGAGTTACCTTGTCACAGTTTGAAACCATAACTAACCCGTCAAGTCGGTGGGCTTGAAGCATTATTTCTACTGAGTCAGCGATTATTTCTCGAGAGGGTAGAGAATACCGCATGCCTTCATGTCCCATAGCTAATCCATCGCATACAGCGATTGTGTTGAACTCAAATGGGGTTCCGCCTGCTTCCAATATGCCGTCCTTCACGGCTTCTGCGATAGTTCGCAAATGAACATGCCCAGGAACAATTGATGTATAGCTGTTAGCTATTCCGATGAAAGGTTTAGCTATATCCTCGTCTGTTAACCCAAGACCTTTGAGCAGAGCCCTGTGTGGAGCTCGCTCTATTCCAGACTTTATTTCGTCGCTTCTCAACTGAATTGCCTCTGTACACGTTAAGGACACCAATAATTTTATATTTAAAGATATTTCTGGAGCAAAGATTTGGGTTTTTAATATTTGATGCTTCAGCAAATATTTTACTTATCATATTTTTACCATCCCATATCTGAATCGTTTAATAATGCAAGGTCTTCTTCGCAATCGCTTTCACCTGTTTGTTCTGGGTCATCGTAGTCATTAACCGATGGGTCGTCATCATCGTTCTGTTCTGCATTTATTACCCGTCTTACTTGGTATGTATTTACAGCTTTATTATGCCTCTTGTGTTGCCAATTTTGCAACCGTTCTAAAAGTCCTTGTGGTTGCTGTGGCTGAGGTTGTTCTGCTTTGTGCCATAAGTAAGGTGTGCCTTCTTGCTTAAATGGCTCAGTTGTCAGCTTTAGGTTTAACTCTGGAAATATGAATGTGCCTTTTGGTAGTTCTGTTATGATGTCCCTAAACTCTGAGTTTCTTAATAACATTCTAACTTTTAATTGGTAGTCGTCAAGGCTAACTCTGCTCAGTAGAATAGACATTTTGCTTCTTATTTTAGGGCTTAAATCTTGGAGTCGTAAGGCTACGCAAATTAGATGCATCTTGAGATTCCTAAATTCATTTTGGATTTTTCGCAATTTGTTAAAGGTTTTTTTGGCTATAACTGTTGAATCAAGCAAATTATGGCTTTCTTCACAAAGAAAATAATAGTTTTCGTTAACGGTTTCAAGCCTTCCAGCCTTAGCTCTCAAATACTGCTTTCGGTATATTTGATAAATAACGTAGGTCATAAACGCACTAATCTTTTCCATGTCTAAGGCTTCGATTAGAAACAAGCAATCTTTGTTTGTTTTTAGGAATTCGTTAACAGTTGCGCCGTTGACAATCTCAAAATCCTTACTCCATTGAATAACGCTTTTATCTTGCTCTAAGTAAGGCAAATTCTCTTTCTCTTGAATGTCGGTTTCTGCAATAGTCATGTAAAGGATTTTATCGAATTCATGCATCCATTTCGGAAATGTCTCAAATATTATGACGTGGTTATGTGTGTCTTTTCTTAATTC
>PLSP01000037.1 GCA_003165195.1 Candidatus Bathyarchaeota archaeon
TCTTCCCAGCGAACTTATGAACGGTTTTCTCTATTTTAGGATCAATTATGCAAATATCCTTAAGTAATACCTCAAATTTACTGAAATCGAATAATATTTCTTTTGATTTCTCAACCTCAGTCATATTCTAACATTAAGGCAGTTTAGTTTTAAGGGTTTTCCAAAACGAGCGGTCTTTGGTAGTTCTTCTTTTCGATTATTTGTTTTTATCTCGTCGACTTCTGTATCTTTGTTTATTTCTCTATCTTGCGGGTGTATAGCGCCCGTTGGTTTGTGGTTGTGTGTCGCCTGTTGGGTGTGGTGTTGTGGTGATAAAAGAGAGAGGTATAGGAGAGAGGAGTATGGTTGAGTTTAGGTTAGTGTTCTGGTTAGGAAGCTTTAGAGTAGTGCGGGTTATAGCATTGTGAGTGTTAGGTGTGTTAGTGTTTAGTCGAAAGGAGAGAGAAAAAGATTAAATCTTAATCCAACACAGCCGTTCGTCTGCAAAGCATCGAAGGCCATTGCTAAGAACAAAGTGAATGACTAAGGGACGAAGGATTGTTTTATTTATTATAGGGACATTTAACTTGTAGGTATTGGAAAAGAATACTTACAAAATCAGGTTAAATTTTTTTTACTCCTCTATCAAATAGTTGTAAATATTCTCTGCGACAGGAGTGTTTATTTCATAATTTATGTTGACAATCGGCAGGTTGGCGCCGGAATCATCTTTGATTGTTTGTGAATTATATTCATATGGGGTTAAGTCACTAATATAGTAGAAATCATCGCTTTCTGCATCAGATTTTTTCACAAATAAGCAAATTCTTAGTCCTGTTTCCTTATGCCTCTGAATTCTCAGAACATCTTGAGAGTCAACTGTTCTGTTATGCCGAGTCATCCAGTGGAAATTTCTGTTACTTAGGAAATAATCCTGATATTTTATACTAGCAAGAATATCTTTCCGTTTTGAATAAGTCACAAAAATTGGGCAGGTATTGGATTTTATTTTGTACCCATAAACCGTTGAATGTTCATCTTTTGACCAGTTTAAAATTCGGCAAACATCTTTTCGGGAGTATTTACGATAAAGAGAGAATCCTTTGAAATAGTGTTTTGGATCAAATGAATTTGTAAATCTATGAATTGCGAAATTGATTGAATCCAACAAATACGAATAAAAGGTTGGAGATGCTAATAATTCATCTAACTCTTTCGTTTTTGAGAGAATTCCTTCATCCGATAATTTAACGTACTTTGTTGAACTGTATTTTTCACAATCGCTCAGTTGGTGGAATTCACCATTCAGGTAATCAATTGCAGAGTTGATTGAATGTGATTCAATCTGATATTCTTCACCTAATATTCTTGTAAATTCAGCTAAGGAAACCTGGACTTTTTCGATAAGCAATTTCAAGAGAAGAACTTCTTCTAATCGTTTCCCATCACACACTTCTTTTGCAAAGAAACTAAGCCGTCTAAGCTGTAATGGAGATAACGCTCCTATGTTCTCTTGATTATCGATAAATGCGTAAAACGAACCATCTTTTTCTACATACATCATCGGGTCCCGGCTTCCATGTTCCACGAAATCCATCATGGAAGGAATACGACCCAATTTGTACTTCAAGAGCAAATAATCGTCTTTTAATTCTTTGTAGCTATTGACTCTTGCGGTATCAATAGCTTCGTAAATCCTCTGTTTTGCCACTTGGTCAAAATTGACTGTAGATGCACCTGGAATTAGGTTACTTCCCGTTGAAATTAATTTTCGAAGTGTGTCTTTGTTGTAGGAACTGTCACCATAAAGGGCGATTGGCACGAGATAGTTGTTTGAATAATTTCCAATGAAATCTATTACAGTCAGAAAGTCCTTATCTTCGGCCTTTCGTAATCCTCGTCCAAGTTGCTGAACAAATACGATGGCTGATTGAGTCGGACGAAGCATAATAATCTGATTTACAGATGGAATGTCAACACCTTCATTAAAAATATCAACTGTCAAAATGTAATCGAGGTAATCTTCTCGAACAGTTGATTCAAGGCGCTCAATACAGTCTTCCCTCTCCTTTTCATCATTTTCTCCAGATAGGGCAATTGTCTGATAACCTTTGAGATTGAGTTTTTCTGAAAGTTCCTTTGCTTCTTCGACCAGACTGCAGAAGATTAATCCTTTGATTCTTCCCCGGTCGCATCCGTAAAACTTTGAATTTTCGATAATTCTCTCAACACGTTCATTTGAAACAAGACTATTGAATTCTGTATAATCGTCCAGTAACTTTCCATCAACCGAAATATCCGTAACTCCGTAATAATGGAAAGGTGAGAGCATGTCCTCTTCTAAGGCTGTGTGGAGCCTAATTTCGTAGGCGATATTGTAATTAAATGCCTTAAAAATGTCATAACCATCCGTTCTCTCCGGGGTTGCTGTCATTCCGAGTAAAAATTTTGGATTGAAATATTCGAGGATTGTTCTGTAAGATTTTGCTCCTGACCTATGAACTTCATCAATTACTATATATTCGAAATAATCGGGAGAGAATTTTTTAAGAATCTCTGGTTTAGAAAGAGTTTGAATTGTTGAGAAAATATATTCCGCTCCAAAGTCTTTCTCGGATCCAGTAAGAATACCCATTTTCTTACTTTCACCAAAAATTTTCTTGAAAGATTTCATCACGGTTCTTGCTATGTTTTCACGATGAACAACGAACAGGAATCTTCTTGGATTTACTATCTTGACATCAAAAGTCGAAAGGTAAGTTTTCCCTGTTCCGGTTGCCGATATGAGAAGTGCCTTTCTATGACCTTCAGATCTCAGTAACTTTAGCGAATCTAATGCAGAACTCTGCATTTTGTTTGGAATGATCGGTCGAACAGGTGTAATAGAATCTTCTTCAAATTCGTCAACAAATCTTCTTTTGATTTCATGTTGTTTTTCATAGATTTCTTTGTATGTATCAAGCCATTCTTGAGTTACTGGAGTCGCACATTTGTAGAGTCGATTAAATTCTTCAAACGTGTCTACTATTAACGATCCGTGGGAAGATGTTGTGACTTTTATGTTCCATTCCTGATTTTTACAAAGAGCATCTTGTGTTAAATTACTGCTTCCAACAATAAGCGAGAAGGTTTCGTCGTTTCGTAAAATGTAGCCTTTTGAATGAAGGTGTTGTTCTTCGCTAATAATTCGAAGGTCGAGATTCTTTAAACCAAGTAGACGTTGTAAAGCACGTGGTTCTGTAAAGTATTGGTATTCAGATACGATAATTTTTCCACGAACGCCCTTCTTTTCTAATTCTTTGAGAGTTTCAATAAGAACAGCTACACCACTATTTGTAACAAATGCAACGGAAAAGAAAAATTCATCGCATTTTTTCAATTCTGTTATGATATTTGAAAGGACTTTTGACTCTGGACTATTGAGAAGTAATTTTGGTTGATATTCCTCTAATGATTGAGCAGAACAATCAATACATCCTGTAATCAGGCTCTTTTGTAATTCGGGAATTAAATCTATGTTATTCAATAGAGATCCATTCTTCTAATTTTTTTACAATTGGACAATCTGCAGGAGCCCAATCTAATGTATGTAGTTCTTTTTGGCTCACCCATTTGTAGTTTGCATGTTCCTTTTGTTTGAAATGGCCCGAGGGGAGATGGCAAAGATAACAATACAAAGTGATTTCAAAATCAGGATATTGGTAACTTACTTTATCGAAATAATTAGTTTCAGAAACAATCAGGTCGAGGTCCATCTCCTCTTTTAATTCACGCATAAGTGCCTGGGGATGATTTTCTCCTGCCTCAACTTTTCCTCCAGGGAACTCGTATTTGAAATTAAGATATTCATATTTCCCAACATTGCGCTGCATACATAATATTTTACCCTTGAATATCAGAATCCCCCCTACGACTTCTAAGTGTTTCATTTCAACCCTATTGTCTATTCTTAATTTAAAGAACTTTTCATTATCTTTATCCTCAAAATAGATATAACATCCTTTAATTCCACGCGATACTAGTACTCTGTAGGTGTTTTTGACTATGTCTACGAATTTTTCTTTGAATCGTTTGACCGCACCATCTGCGGAGTTTTTGGGGTTACCTTTCCTTGTTTGTGCATCAAAATCGTAAACGAGGTCGTTTCCGAATATTACTCCGGCGCGCGATCACTCTTTAATGGTTCTCAAACCTTTGTAATCACTTTAAGACTTTTCTTTAACTATGCATGTGTTTACAGCCAAAGGAATCACACAATCTATTCGCTGCAGAGGGCGTTTTTCCCTCGTTGTATCCTAAACCGAAAATTACTAATTCGTTCAAGGACAAATTAAAGGTTAAGGGTTATGTCTAAATTTAACTACTCATTTGTTTTTTGCTTTGGCTGTGGGTTTTCTGTTTTTTGGTCAGCCTGGTCTTGCTGTTTTGTTGGCTTTTGGTGCGCTCTTGCCTGATCTTGATAGAGAGTATTGGTTTATGAAGATGGAACGGTACCGTGATGAGCAGCTTTATCGTTCTTTGTTTCACAATTTCTTTGTCATTTCGATTGTTTTTTTGTTTAGTCCGTTTGTTTCGTTTGGAATGTTTCTTCATACTCTTCAGGATGCGTTGACTACGGTGAAGGATCGGGGAGTTGAGTGGCTTTATCCTGCTACGCAGTTTGTGACGCGGGGAGAAAAAGATGCTGACGGAAAAGACGAGCCAGTGGACCCGAAGAGTCATGTTTATTTTTATCAGGAGGACGCCAAGGGGGTGCTTGAAAACGCTGATCCCGATCTCAGGGAGGTGGGGATAAGCCTGTGCCGTGGCGTAGGACTTATGGTCCTGCTTTGAACGGGATGCTGTTGGACACCGGCTTTTTAGTTGGCTCGATAGCGTTGACGATAATTTGGATATTGCTTCCCAACTCTTCTCACCTATCCTTGTTGGAGACTTTTGCCCGCCAAAACTGGCGTGGCTGCGTTGTCGGGTTTGGGGCGGTTGGGTTGGTTTTTGCGGCTGGCGAGGTGGATAGGCGATTAAGAGCCAAGACGTCTATGGTGCAGTTGATTGATGTGTCAAAAGTGGTTTTGCTCGTTGCTGGGATTGCGCTGGGCGTTTATGGACTCTTCAATAATCGCGCCATGATCTACACTAACATAACTGCGTACAACTGGTTGTTTATTCTCCCCAGCATACTTGTCGTTGGCTTAATTGGGGTAGTCTTGATAAAGCTGAAAACGCGAGGCAACAAAAACGCCCTTGTCTAAGGCACTTAATTGGACCCGACTTCACCAAACAAACTGGGCATTTTGATTTGGGTTCATAAGTGATTAATATCGAAGTCCCCGCAAACAACCTCATGATAGCCTTCAAATAATCAGCGTTGTGTCATCCTTTAAACTTATCAACTGAACGTTCATTGTCATTTTTGGCTCATATTAAATTTTGAAAGAGCAAGTTAGCTCAATGAAGCCTAAGACAGATAGAGTAAAAAGATTTTGATAGTTTAGAGAGTATATGTTGCGGATGCTGGGATTACCAGGCTGTTAGTTTTTTATGACCTACAGTTTAGACGTTTATGTGTAGGTGTCGTACTGGGGGCTTGTTTTTGTTGGGTGGAGTAGGTTGTGTTTTTGTTTGTTTGATGGTTTTGGTTTGTTCATTTTTTTTGGGTCGGTCTTCTGGTTTTGTTAGTTCTATTTTGATTCCTGATGTTGTTTTGAAGCTGAATAAGAGTGGTTCGGTTGGGTTGATTTTTACTTTCCCGGGGGTTATGGCTTTTGGGGTGCATTCGACTTTGACTGCTTGAGGGTGTTTGGGGATTTTTCCGATTTCAGGGTAAGCGACGATTAGTTCGGCTTTGGTTTTGTTATCGATGTTTGTGATGTTGTAGGTTCCTGGTCGCAAGACTGTTGCGATGAAGTTGTCGTTTTCGTCAAGTTTTTTGCTGTCGAAGACTTTGGTTTTTTGTTCTCCGGTTTTTTGGAGTTCAACTGAGTAGCCACCTGCTCCGCCGGAAACGTGGAACACGGCGTATCCTCCAGTTTTAACTTGGAAGCAATTGTTTGAGAGGCTTTCTATATGATCTGTTGCGGGTAAATCGAGGCTTTTCAGGTCAATGTTGACTTGGCTTTTTGCTTCCTTGGCGCAATCTGTAGGTACAACGTCAATCGCAGTTAGTCGAAAAAGGCCCACCGTGTCTGATCCTCTCTTGATTGTGCCGTCATAGATTCCTGCCTCAGAAACCTTATGAATCGTTGAGGTCAACATTGTCAATGAGGCGCTATCTAAGTTTACTTGAGAGAAAACTAATGGATTAAGGACTGATTTCATTTTAATTCCCCACATCTCCTTCAATTACCATTTCATTTGCGTTGATTTGAACTCCAATAAATTCAATAGGAACCATAACAGGTATCAACGCTCCATCCTGAGGCAAAACCTGAACAGGATCATCAATCTCGAGTGGCGGAATAATATTGGTTAAGTAACCGTTAAGCGCAGCGAGCAAAACATCAAACACGCCAAGATTTGTAAGCATATCCATGAGCCATCCTGTAATGTCGTCTGGAATGTCAAGGACTGTTCGAATTAGATCGTCAACTGAGCCAACGATTGCCTTGAGCAGATCCTTTGCCCAATCAGGGGCGCCACCTAATAATGTGTCAATGGCGCCGTCCAGCAGATTCTTGAATAGGTCACCCACTGTGTCTGCGACGTCAATTATTTGAAGGTCAAACGGCAACGTAGGCACGATAACTATTTGCCATCGGTTAGTTACGCCTGAACCTATACCATAGAAGACTTGAATGCCTGCAGAAAAAGTGACTTCAGAGGTGATTAAGCCTCCAAGGTTTATGGGTATGCATATTTCTGGGTTGCCGCTAAAGAAACAGAATTTAGGTATGCTAACGATGCAGCCGTCGAAGGGATTGGGTATGGCACAGCCGCCGCCAACACATATCTCGGGAATTGTCACGCATAAGTTTAGGCTTAAAGTATCCCACTTTATTTCTAAATCAGAAACTTCGATGGTCCCGTTATTGCGGAGTTGAATCGATCCGCCTTCTAAATGGGCTTCAACATCATAACTCGCAGAGAAAATTCCGTAGCTCCCACTGCCCGCGCAGGAAAAGTGAAAGCCCTTAATCACTGCACCAAAGATCTTCTCAAACGCCTTCGCCGAGATAGCCGCTGTTAAATCAAAGTTGCCAGTTCGCGTTCTGCCTCGGGTAGTTCTCGTTACGCTTCCTCCGCCTCCACTGCTTCCACCTCCGCCGCTACTGCTTGACTGGCAGATCGTGGGCGGAATTGAAATGTTAAGAACTAAGTTGTCCAAGTTCACAAATATTTTCAGTTGATCGTCTTCAATCGCAGGGTTATTTGCCACCGTTGTGGATGCGGACATCAATATCGAACCCAAGTTGCCTGGAATACTAAACGGAACAAATGCCAAGTTCGAGGCTGCTCGACCGACAGTTGGAAGAATACCCTGGTTCAATGCAAGCAAAGCGTAACAGTTAATTATGTTTTCTAGGGCGTCGGGTTTTAGATCTACGATGTCTATGCCGTCGACGAAGGGCTGAATTTGCTGGTTACCAACTTGACCGGTAATTTTTGCTCCACCCGTTGCGTACAAATCGAGGCAAAAACAGTCGAGCTCTTGAGTCGGTAAAACAGTGATGCCGCCACCTTGGTTAATTCCTCCCACGGTCGGTATGGAAATGCCTGAGGCGGGCCTCTTCTTGCGTGACTTACTGCTGACAAGGAGGGCTTGGCGGTTTTTCTGCCTGGAAACGGATTTGGAAAACTTGTATTTGCAGGACATCCTACGCCTGCGCAAACCTGGAAATGAACGCCCAAGTGTTGATTCGCCAACGGCGGATTTAGCTCAGGCGGAAGCGCAAAGACGTTGCTGGGGTGGAAATCGAGTTCTCCTTTGGTGAGCTGTACAGCATAGTTTAGTGCGTAAGGCGTCTGGATTACAGGTAAAGGGCTCAGTTCAGTGACAAGGGGGTTTCCAGCCTGCAAAACCTCTGGTGCAACGTCCACTTGTTCGCAGAGAAGTTGAGGATTGGAAGCTACCAGTGGAGTGCCGTAGTTGAAAAGAGAGGGCCGTTTTCGCATAACGTGCTTGACAAGCCTGTTTATCCCAGCATCTTGAATGGCAACGTAGAAATCAGAATTAGCGGTGAAAACCATTAGTCTCCACCTCTTCTTAATAACGTAATTTGAAGCTCAAAATTCAAGTTGGAAAAGTTACTAAAAAATAGTGTCTGGAAAGAGTCTATCTTTCTTCTGTCTTGAATATAAATCATAAAATCACCAAGGCTTTAAGAAGAAACTTGTCTGATTACTCAAGTCACATTAACAGTTATAAAACAATGTTGTCACATGCGTAGCACAACGGATCTCTCCAGCAGAAACACCTTCCAACACAACACACTAACTACGTGTGTAAGTAAGGTCTATCCTGTACATCGAAAATGATCGTCTATGGGATTGTTGGGAAAGATTTTAATAATTTGTCAGTTTAGGGACATTTAAGATGGTTTTCTTTTGGGTGTGTGAATGAGCAAGAAACAATCTAAGGCGGTTAATGTGATTATGAATAAGAGCCAGTCTTCAGAGCAAATTATTCGCGAAAAGCTTGCTCAATCGATTCTTTCGCCGTTTGTCCACCTTTTTAATATTGATGAATCGACGAAGTGTCTGTTCAATTCTTTAACTCTAAAGAAAGTGTACTTAACCAACAAAAAGTACGAAAAGGTTTTGGCAAATCTAAGCAGGGGCGAGTCTAGTAAAGACATTAAAGAGTTAATGAAACTAAATTTTTTGGTGCCTCAAGGCTTTGATGAGGAAAAAGTTTTGGAAGCTGTTGCAGCCAGCTTGCTTAGAAAAAGTCCACAAACCAACCTTGCCTACATTTTGGTTACCGACTTCTGCAATTTCCGGTGCGGTTACTGTTTTATAGAAAACTCTCTCAAAGCACCAAATACAGTGATGTCTAAGGATTTGGCTGATAAAGTCATAAATGTTCTTGTCAACGAGGCAAAACAGGTTCCAGAATATAGGGTCACATTTTATGGGGGAGAGCCGTTTAGCAATAGTGAAATTGTTTTCTATATTGTGGAGAAGCTTGAGGCCGCGTCTAAGGGTAAATTTTTGTTTTCCTGTGTCACAAATGGAAGCCTAATAACTGAAGATATAGCCTTGAAACTTAAACAGCACAACGTTACTGTAGGATTGTCGCTTGACGGGTGGGCTAACATTGACAAAAACCGTGTTTTCACCGATGGAAAAGAAACCTTTTACTCAGCACTCAAAGGGTTAGCGCTTCTAAAAGAGGCTGGAGTAAACACAGGAATATCATGCACCATTACAAAACAGAACTATGAGCACGCAGAAGAAATAATAGAATTTATCCAAAAACTAGGCATCAGAACCATTGGCTTTAACTTGTTGACCAGACTTAAAGAGCCAAGCGAATTTGAAGTGCCAGACCCCAAACAACTTGCGCATCACCTTTTTGCGGCCTACCTAAAAGCAAAAGAATTACACATGTTCGAAGACCGCATTGATAATAGGCGGGCAAATTATTTTTTCAAAGAAATATTCCATATTTACGATTGCCCTGCGTTTGGCCAGCTACTATTTTTTTCGCCAACCGGAACAGTAGGGCCCTGCCACGCGTTTTATCCCTCGGGAAAATATCAAATTCCAATCAAAGATGATTTGAAAGTTCAAGAAGAACCCTTGTTTTATAAATGGCTGGAAATGGGCACGCTAAAGAATAAAGAATGTATGAGGTGTGCTGCGATTGGAATTTGCGGCGGAGGATGCGCCTACGACATCTACGTTAAAACTGGGCAGCTTGGCATAAAAGAAGACTACTTCTGCACTTTTCAAAATGAAATACTCAAACTCCTAATCTCATACAATTTCCTCATGGAAACTCAAAAAACCAAAACTGCAAAAACTAAAAGCTGAAGAATTCTCGCCTTAATTCAGCCCCAGGATTTACTTGACAATAAACATTAAATAAAACGACTCCCTACAAGAATGTAGTGATTGTTTTTGTCAAAAAATAAATCAACACCCAATGATTCCTCAAAAAAACCAGCTACTTCTCCATCAACAAAAAAACTGACTCCAGCACAAAAGATACGTTTAGAGAAACTCTTGGCAAAAATGCCGTCTGTTAAGAAACTTGATCCTAAGATGTNNTGATGCTGTTGCAAAAACTTTGCCGGAATATCAGAAGTGGGTTGATTCTTCTTTGATAGCAGCTGATGATTGCCCAACACCTCTATGTAGTTCATGCGGGAACGATTGTCCACAGCCGCTTTGCAGTTCATGTGGAAACGACTGTCCAACGCCATTGTGTAGTTCATGCGGGAACGACTGCCCTACGCCAAATAGAAAAATGGACGATATGGTTGTCGAGGCTGTCAATGAGGCTATGATAGGAGCAATTCGTCAAGCTTTGAAAGACCAATTCAAATAAGAGCAGCCTTGCCGTTCAGAAACCAAAGCCACCAACTGAAAAAATGGCACATCGATTTACCCATAAAGATAGCGAGTGCCATAAACCCCAATTTCAATAAACAGGCAGGATGATCTAAATTGGCTATATTTCTTTGCATCCCTCCAGTTTCTTCCTTAACGCCCTATCCAGCAATTCCATACTTGACAAGCAGCTTGAAAGCAAACAATCAAAAGGCAACCACATTTGATCTAAACATTAAAGCCTTCAACCTAACCCTTTTCCACCAAGGACTCAAAATCAAACCTGGAAAAATCTTAAGAAAAAGCGACAACAAGGGAAACGCGAAATGGAAAAAAGTTCCTGACGCCCAAATTTATTCAACCATTCAAAATGGACAAAAAATCTTTGAAGAAATAATGTTACAAGAGGCTTCTGATCAACTAGGTTATCCCTATTCAAATTCAATATCCAAAGATATTATCAGCGAAGAAGCAATACAGGCAACATTGTCGGATGTTTGGAAAATTTGTAATGATTGGATTTTGGAGATTGCCAAAGGTCCTAAAGAACAGAGTATTGTGGGTTTTCATGTAATAACGCATTCTGGTTTATTGTGGAGCGTGCTTCTCTCACGTAAATTAAAGAAGATTCAACCGAGAATTTTGACAGTTTTGGGCGGTCCAGCATTCGCCTCATGGGAAGAAGTTCTGTCTGCCAACCCTGAAATTGACTTAACAGTTCGAGGGGAGGGCGAGGCCACAATCTCTGACATAGCAAAGTCCTATAACGGCAATTTAGAATCAATAAATAGAATCCAGGGAATTTCCTACAGAAATGAGAATGGAAAAATTATTTCTAATGTCGATCGACCATTAATTAAGTCTCTTGATGATTTGCCTTTTCCCGACTACTATGATTTGCCGTTGGAAGAGTATCCTCAAAACAAGTTTGGGATGCCTATAATGCCGATTGTGGGCTCTAGAGGCTGTATTGGTGATTGTGTTTTTTGTGTTGAAAAACGTTTATGGGGCAACACGTATCGGATGCGGTCACCGGAAAACATAGTGTCGGAATTCAAGAATATCAAAGAAAAATATGGAGTTTCCACCATTCGATTCAATGACAGCTTGATAAACTGTAACATTAAATCACTGGAGAAACTCTGCGATTTATTGATTGAAGAGAATGCCGGAATGCAGTGGATGGGCATGGCCAGAATTCGTTCCGAAATGACTGACGCATTGCTTGGGAAAATGCGGCAAGCTGGTTGTATGGGTTTATGGTTTGGAATAGAATCGGGGTCCCAGAGAATTCTGCGTAAAATGAAAAAAGGGTATAACATAGAAACCGCTAAAAACGTAATCCGCGATACCGCAAAGAGTGGCATTCGCGTTTTAACATTTATGATAGTAGATTTTCCAGGAGAAACCCAGAGAGATTTTGAACAATCCCTCGCTTTCTTAGAACAAAACCAAGAATTTATTGATCAAGTCAGCATTTCACGTTTCGGGGTTTTGCCTGAATCAGAAATTTCTCATAACCCCCAAGAATATGGAATTGAGCTAAGCAAAGAAAAAACTGGAAACAATTATAGCTATTTTTATTCGCCTTTGCCCAATAGCTACCGATATGAAAATCTCCGTTCGGCGTGGAACCGCTTAAACAATGGAAAAACGGCAAGCTCAAAAAGAAATTATCCCCTAAAAATAATCGTCCCATACTATTAACAAATTCACTTTCAAGAAAACGCTTCAGTTAGGTCTCTATTTAGAATCACTAAACCCATAAATATCATCTATGGAGATCATAAATAGAGCAGCGATTATTTTTGCCAAAAAATAAACCAACAACTAAACCCCTCTCTAAAAAGCCTGCAATAACCAAAAAACAAAATCAACACCTGAATGCACCCTCCGAAAAAGTTCAGCTCTTTGAAAAAATGGATCCAGAAATCTATGCAAAACTGCAGTCAACAATCCATGAAGTCATAGAAAAAACGTTGCCGGAATACAAAGAATGGCTAAACTCTGCATTTGGCGAAAAAATCACAGGCAACGATTGTGCAAATGAGTCGCTGCAAAACATCTACAGCTTGGTGACTTCAGCTGTCAACAAAGCCATGAAAACAACAATTCCACAAGCTGTGAAAGAACATAATGATCAACAAGGAATCATGGAAAAATGGTTTAAAAAGAAATTCTATGATGACGTTTCAGACATAAGACCTGAAAACCGAACCTACTACAAATATTGCGTAGAAAATTTCATTAACCAATTCTTTACAAAAGAAAAAATTGCAGGAAAAAAAATCTTCGACTTCGGATGCGGACCAGGATATTACTCCACGATTCTGGCTAAACTTGGAGCACACGTAACCGGCATTGACCGGAGCACATTTCTAATAGAAAAAGCAAACGAACTCAAACAAAGACTGAAACTTGAAAATGTAGAGTTTTTTCAAGGAGACTTTCGTGATTTCGCAAAAAACGTGACTTCCAAAAACTTTGACCACATTGTAGCGATAGATACAATTGTGAGTTTTGACTATCGCAGACAAACACATAACCATAAAGAATTCACTCAGGCATTAAGCGAAATCAGCAGGATTCTGACAGATCAGGGCAGATTTTTTATTATTGAGGCACATCCATTTTTCGGTCAACTTGCGAAAGCAATAACTCTATCAAAAGATGGACGTTTTCATGGTCGTTTGCCCAGTTATAAGATAGAGTATAAGGCTAAGGATAATCCGCATCATTGGTTTACCCTTGATGAAATGACGAGTGCTCTTTGCGAGAACTGTTTGGCTATTTGTAGGATTTATGAGCCTGATCCAAGTGTTGAATTGGAAAAAGAAAATCCTCATTTATACAGGTTTTACTTGAAGTATCCGCATTTGATTGTATATGAAATATGCAAAGTGAAAATCTAATTCCCGCCTATTTATGTCTAATTTCTTGACCATATCGGGTTACTAACAAAAAACACGCGCCTTTCTTTGTAAGCCACGGATTAAAATAGCCAGCGTTCCCCACAGTTTTTGGTGTTGTGCGCTGCTTCCCGCAAAGCCTTTAAAAAAAGCGATAACTATAGAGAGATAAAAGGGTGTCAAATGTGAAGCCACAGCCAATTCCAGACCTTCAGGGAAAAGCAGCAGAAATTTTCGAGCAACAAATTAAATACCCCCTGACTGCCATCCAGAAACGCATGATAGAAGAAGGCACCGTTGTTTTTGCTCAAACTAGAAGACGAAAATAAGAGTTTAGGCTAGCTTTCAAAAGAAAATGTATCCGAGTGGCCAGTTCAGGCTTAATGATTTTTCCGTAAGAAACTCGATGGAGATTCGGATCTTTCAGAATTTGATTACAGTAGCCTCCATGAAGCTGAAAACGAGGCAGCAAAAACGCAGTTGTTTTAAGGGTTTGACCGACCGCGACTTCTTTAGCTTTTTCTCAAATGCAATTTCCGAAATTCCGGGCAAAAAAAGTTAAACCTTTAATATACGTTACGCACCTAATATCAAGTGCGCAATGCATATGAATAGTCAAAATCTTCCTGAGCTTTCAAATGGAGAATTCATTGAGAAATACGTGGCGGATAATCTACCTTATCTCTTCCAAAATTTCAAAGTGATAGAAAAAAAACCGCGAGTTGCCAATACTACTTTTGACATACATGCAAAAGCTCCAAATGGAATTGATTATTATATCGAAGTGAAAGCATCAAAGTGTAACCGGTTAAGCGTAGGCCAGATTGTCGAATACAAAGCAAATTTGTCTAAAGCTAACCCGAGTGCAAAGATTATACTTATCTGCAAAGACATAAAGCCGGAACTAAAAGAAACCCTAAGGAAGATGGACATTGACGTTGAAACCTTTGCCGACTTAGGCATACCAGTGAATGACATAGCTAATTCCCAAACTGGGAAAACGACTGAAATTAAGCTAAGCCCAGCTGAGCAAAATACCTACTTCGCCCTTCTAAGGCAAGGCATTATAATAGCTAGTGCAAAAGAAGTCAAATCTATTCTCAACGTTTCATATGACTGGGCTAAAAACATTCTTTCTAAACTTGCAAGTCATGGGGCGGCGCAGAGAGTCGGTAAAGGAAAGTATGTTATAATTCCTGCAGATGTGTTGTATCGTCGAAAGAGTTACGTCGCTGACCCGTTGGTTTTGGTTAGTGAATTAATGAAGGGTCTTGACTACTATGTCGCTTACTTGAGTGCTGCTCATGTTCATGGAGTAACTGAGCAGATGCCTTTCAAAACCACTGTGGCTGTACTTAAGCAACTAAGGCCAATTAGTATAGGAAACTTGCACATTAGGTATGTTAGGCTTAAAAAATCAAGATTCTGCGGATTCGACCAAATCAGATACTCTGATGTCTTTCTGAATGTTTCTGATTTAGAGAAAACCCTAGTTGATTGCGTCGACAGACAGGATCTTTGCGGTGGTATTGCGGAGGTCATCCGCACTATCGGAAACGCATCTGAAGCAAGGATAGACTGGCAAAAAATAGTCCGATACGTAAGAAGATATGAAAATCACGCGCTCGCTCAAAGAGTCGGCTTTATCATAGAACTTTTGATTGAACGCAAGAAAATCAAGGTGGACCAGAAAGTTCTCGACGAGTTATTATCCTTAGCAAGCTCTAAAATTTACCAATTAAACATTAAAGCCCCGAAACAGGGCAAGCTATCAAGAAAATGGGGAATTATTAACAATGCAGGATTACTCGAGCTGTAAGATTCCTGGGAAAAAACGGAAGAGGAAGATTAGTTGCTATTAACTAGCCATGACCTCAAAGCTTGGGCAGACGAACAAGAATTATCAGATTTGTTATTTGCTGAGCTGGACTTTCGCCTAGTTAAGATACTTGAGGCAATATACCATGACGACTTCTTGGCAAAGAGGCTCTATATGAAAGGCGGCACTGCAATAAACAAATTATATCTAAAAGACACTTCCCGACTTTCTGTAGATCTTGACTTTAATCATATTGGAGCAAAAGAAGAGGTCTTGAAAGAAAGACAAGCCCTTCGAGAGCATATCTGTAAGATTTTGGAAAAGCATGACGAAGAATGCATCATCCACTCTAAACACAGGTATGAACAAACAACGATTAAGGCAAGATACAAAACCCTTTATGGCATGACAAGAAGTCTTAAAATTGAAATTTCCCATGTCGAACGCTTTCCGATTCTTCCGCCTGTTCAAAAACAAATCAAAACACCCGAGGGCAATTCAGAGGTTACTACATACACTCTTGAAGAGTTAACATCGACAAAACTAAGAGCACTGATGGAACGAAGCAAGGGCAGAGACGTCTATGACCTCTACTTCATTTCCAAACTAAAGCCTAACCCAACGATAACAAGGAAAATGTTCCTTTACTATTTCTATCGATCACGCAAAATCTTCAACTCAAAAATACATTATCAAAACCTAACTAAAAGATACGAAACGAATTACGTCGATGATGTATCGGCCTTTATCAAGCCAACAGTCAGATTTGACCTAAGCAAAGCGGCAAAAGAAGTAACTTTGGCATATTCGTTTCTAAATGACCTCGATTCGACCGATAAAGACTTCCTAAAGCTGGCTGCCATGCTTCTTGGAAGAAAGATACCGAAAAAAGACATAGCTACACTTCGAAAGGTTGAAAAACCCTTAAGCTTCCTGTTCGATGGGACAGAAATATCGGAAACAGCAGCAAATATTCTAGCAGACGAGATAAAGCTCTTTGCCAGAAGTAAACATAAAACAAAGCAAGAATGAGTTCGGCAATTTTGAAAGCGAAATCACCGAAAGTAAAGGGACAAAACTAGCTTGTCCGTCAATAATTCCATTTTCAACCGGTTAATGACCTCAATTTAGCTGTAACAAAAAACTGAATGCCTCAGTAGTAACTTTTATTTGTGTCTGGCTTTATGGTTGGTGTGTTCTGGGCTCTTGGTGGGTGCCTCGATAGCTCAGCCCAGTAGAGCGGCTGCCTTGTAAGCACGCTCGGAGAACAGGCAATAGTTAACTGTTTACTCTTTCTTAGATATCGGAAAGCTTTTAGATGAAAACTCTTGAGAGTAAGAGTTGTGGTGTAAGAATTGGGTTGGATACAAGATAAATGGTCATTTTCAGAAAACCCATTCAGCATAAAAGAGCTTTATGCTCAGAAAGAACTCGATACTTTGTTCGTTAATAGAGAAAAAGAATTGAAGCAATTAATCACAGGATTGGACAGTAGTGAAGGCGGGGTTGTTTACGGAATCAGCGGAAATAGGGGCTCTGGCAAATCAACTATACTGAATAAAGTTCTTTCTGAAATTCGTAGGGGTGGTAACCTCACTTTAATGGTAAATACATCGGGAACATATTCGGAAGAAGAATATTTGAAAAAAATACTTACGGGTTTGTGCGACCAATTAGATGATAAATCCTTATCCCAAAATATGAAAAAAGAAGTGGCTAGAATTAGGGCTAATCTTCTATATGATGAAAAGGTAACCAAAGAAAAAACGTCTGAGGATAGTATTCGGGCAAGTATTAAGGCAAGTGTCTTTAGTTTTTTTGGTTCTGAAATAGGTGGTGAAACAAAGGCAAGCATTAGCGACCAAATCGAGAAATCGTTAAAGCCTTATTCAAAGGTAACCTTGGTTAGTGAATTGCTACATCTTTTAAATTTATTGAAAAAAGACACAAAACAGAAAATCATCGTAAGCATAGATGAAACCGATAAGTGTGGATTTAAAGAGGAAGAGAAGTGTTTAGATGTAATAAAGGAAGTTTTAGCAACCCGAGATAGTCATTTTATCTTTGTCGGTACGCTGAATTTCTACACGAATTTTAGGCAAGTCTTCTTGGGAAATGAGGAAGAAGCAACAACGTCAAGCATTTTTTGCGATGTTATACTAGTTCAAAAGCTAGAAGATGAAAAATCACTTGAAATAATAAACAAAAGGTTGGCATACTACGCCATTAATGGAAAATACAGAAATCCGTTCGAAAAGAACGCTCTAAAAGTGATTCTTGAAATTGCAGCTGGAAATCCCAAACAATTAATGAGACTGTGTTCTCAAGGATTCATTTATTGTGGGGAGGAAGGTAAGCAAATCAACGCACAGGAACTTATGGACTACTTTATGGGTAAGAATTTTATCGAAAGATTGTCGCGAACAGAGAGAGTATATTTTAGAATTGTTGAGCGTTTGGATGCAGTTACTGCCGGTTCGGACGAATTAATAAAATCACTAAAAACGGCTAAAGTTGAAACTACCTCAAGACAGCAAAACAGAGTTATCTTGGAAAGACTAGTCAAGAAAAAATTCCTTTACAAACGAACGAAAGTAAACAATAATGCTAAACTAATCGAATATCTCCCTACAGAACTGAGTAAGCATGTTTTCAGTAAATAGGGCGTCAAACTAATTATCGCACAAGATAT
>PLSP01000056.1 GCA_003165195.1 Candidatus Bathyarchaeota archaeon
AAAACTGCTTCTTGGAGCTATTGTGCGTTATACATTAAAATACATCAAAAGACATCCGAGCAGTAAAAACTCTACTCCGAAAGAGATTGAAGATTTTTACGAACAGAACATGGTCGACTTGGTTCGTCAAGCTAAGGGATTATTTATTGAAAATTTGTCTAAGACAACAAGCGAGTTCGGAGAGTTATTTCTCTTCATGCTACTCGAATCTAAAGGAATAGTCCAACTGTTGAATAAGATGAATCTTAAAACTAATGCACAGATGCCCATTCACGGTTTGGATGCCATACACATTGGAGTTAAAGATAACACATTGACAATCTACTATGGATATTCAAAAGTCTATGAAAGGCATGGTGATGCCGTTAGGGATGCCGTGAAAGAAATTGAGATCTTCTCAAAAGACCCCGTAAGAAAAGATCGAGAATTCGACTTAGTGACCGATTATATTGACCGAGATAAATTTCAAGATCTTTCTGAGAAAATTATTGAGATAATATCTCCTTATGCGGAAGATAAGAGCTTCGTATCTGAAGCACATTCACTCTTCATTGGATATCATTGGTCTATCCTTGATAAACCCGAAAATCCAGAATCTGGCAAATTGGATGACTTTTTAATCGATGAATACTCGAAAAAACTAAGTTCAATGGAAACAAATATTCAGGATAAAATTAGTGATTTGCCTCAAGCAAGCAATCATTCGTTTATCGTGTGGACTTTACCATTATCTAATTTAAAGAATTTTAGGGAGAAATTTCTGGAAAGACTAAAAAAGTTATAATGGAGTTTTTTTGTTGGAAAATGCTATTATTGAAACTGCCTGTTTCCGAACAATTAACGATGAGAAATTTGTAAACGACTATATTCAATTAACGACAAATGAATTGGCAGAAAAAAATAAAGAACTGACCACAGATCAAATTTCTAAACTTTTAAAAACCGNNTGTTGAAACAATACCGTTTGCAATACGAAGCTATCCCATTTGCTGTAGAACTAATTATTACACGTTTGGGAGACTTACCCGCGATTTCGTCGATACTACAAAATGATGAAGGATTAGATTATTTCTCATATTTTGGAGGAGCGAATTTTCAAGATATTCTGCCTCTTTACTTGCGTTTTCCAGAAATACTTGCAAAAAAGGTAACTAATATTGCGCCAATCGAAGGCTCAAAAAAATCATTAGTTTTAACCGATTTTCAATCACGTGTGTTCTTTTTGATTCAAGCTAGAAAAAATGTTGCTTTTTCAGCGCCTACATCTGCAGGAAAATCGTATATGGTTCACCATTATATTGCCCAGAAAATCAAGCAATCTAAGACATTTTGTGCGGTTTATATTGTTCCGACTAGGGCATTAATCGCTGAAGTTCAAGATAGCATACGTCACACTATATTGGAGCTTGGAGTAAACCCAAACGATTTTTCAGTTTTTGTTTCTGCAAATAAACTGAATTTAGCTGAGATAGAGGTAACTTCAAAAAAGGTTTTTGTTTTAACTCAAGAACGCCTTCAGGAAGCCATGTCAAATGATCCTCTATTGAACGTAGATTTACTAGTTATTGATGAAGCGCAAAAGGTCAGCGAAGAGTCTCGAGGCATCATAATTCAAGATGCCGTCGATGATTTACTCGCACATAATCCCAAGACCCAAAAACTCTTCATCGCTCCGCATATTGATAATCCAGAGGATTTCAAATCGATTTTTGGCGTTGAGGAAGAAGTAATACCTGAACGTACATCTAAGTCGCCTGTAGGACAGAATATACTGGGAGTAACTTTTGAAAATCGAGTTGTCACCTTATCCGCTAGGTCATATGAACTCGGAAAGAGCGATGGCGTAAAAATTATCGCGCTTCAACAATACCAATTAGAAACAAAAACCGCTTCCTTTGCAGAAAGAAAAGCTTGGGTTGCTACAAAACTTATTCAGAACGAAGATCAACTAGGGTATGCGCAAGAACCGACAATTGTTTATTGTGATGGACCTGCCGACTGTAGAAGAGTTGCCGAAAAAATAGCACAATTAAGAGGAAAAAAAGAAATATCCTCAAATTTGAAAACTGCAATTGAATTTTTTGCTCAACAAGTTCATGAAGATTACTACCTTTGTGAGGCTCTTTCAAACGGCATTGGATATCATTATGGAAAAATGCCCCAATTTATCAAATTCTATATTAAAGATCTGTTTGATGACAAACAAATTAGCATACTATGTTGCACTAGCACTTTACTTGAGGGTGTTAATTTGCCTGCAAAGAATATTGTACTTTGCCACCCAAAGACAGGTCATGATATTGCACGTCAATCGCTTCTCAATCTTGCTGGTCGAGCGGGAAGACTGATGAAAGATCATTATGGAAAAATTTATTGCATTGACATGGCTGATTGGAAAGTTAATGGAGTAATAGGTGTTGACGCATTTGAGGATAGCCCTGAGTTTGTCCAAAGTTCAGTTGATAGAACCCTTAATAACAGCATGGAATTGTTAGTCGGGTATCTTGATAACCCACATCATCAAGGTGTAAACAGAAGTATAAAGAGACTTGCTACGAGTCTGATGATGAAGTATCTAAAAAAGCGCAATCGCCAAGATGTAATTAGTTTCCTTCAGCGAAGCAAAAACGTCGCTTTTTCTGACATCGAACGGATTGTAAACAAGATTGAGAATGCTTGTCAACTCATGCTTCCTGATGAAACTATTCTGAGAAACCGTACTTTTGATCCTCGTTTTCAAAATAATCTGTATATTGCTCTTAAGGGGACTCAATATCTTAGTTTACCTTTCCCTGATTCGGATAAATATTTTTATTGGAAAATGAAAAAGATATTTTTCCTTATTTCGATGTATTTATTTGAGCGCCAGTCACGACGTTGGTCTTATTTGGCAGTTCTCGGAGCAAATTGGATTTTGGAAAAACCTTATCGTGAAATACTAGATGGCAAAATCGAACATAACCATTCTAAAGAAAATGAAACAGACAAGGAATTTCATAACAGGATAATAGAGGATTTAGATGTTGATATTGAGAGGGCTCTAAAGTACGATTATGCGCGAGGCTTAAAGTGTTATTCAGATGTTGTCAGGCATATTGTTGAAGAAGAAAACGAACCTGCAAAGTATGGATGCGAAGAACTGCCTGTTTATTTAGAATGGGGTACATTCAACAAAAACACACTCTTCTTTATGGAGTTGGGACTTTCAAGGAGTGTCTCAATATTACTGAATAAGCGCATCGGAGAAGATTTGAACACGCAAACTGATTGCCTATCTTGGTTGCGTTCGAATGAAAAGAGTTTTGAGGGTACAATGCCTGAAATCTTTTATAAGGAAATTGTACGGTTGCTTGAGAACAAGAAAAGAGATAATAAAACATCTTAGTACGCGTAAACTCTTTTAACACAAATAGACTCTGCCCATATATCGCAACTATTCTGGGCTTTCCCCAAGTCGCTTTTTTTGTTTAAAGCTTTTTTGAATCTTCGGTTGAAATGGGTCAGTTGTTTGCTTTCCAATAACACAATTTTAAGGAGATATAGGGCGCCAGTCCCTTGAGTAGGAACCGGTTCTTGCAGTCTAACGAGAAGGTGTTTTTTGAGCCTGAAGATCAAGCCATTGAGGCAATGTGAACTGAGACCGGAGATGGCGGAAAAAATCAAGGTTGCTGCATTTGAATCGAAAAAGGAAGTTGGGATGCACTCAATGCGACTACAAATGCCTATGTGACAGTATCCTAAAGGAATTGAAGCAAGTTCCAAAGTAACAAGTATCTTCAAAAAAAATCTGGGCTCTTATAACCTGCCTAAACTCTCTGTAGTCTCTATCGAAATAAGGCGTCAATCTCTGAGGGTTGGGAGATAGATGAAAGATTGAGTCTACGCCGCTCTTCGGAAGGCAATTATAGAATAGCTTCCGGACCGACAGAAACCGGTAAGATCCATTCGAGTCTGATGTCTAATAGTTAAGAGTTATTGGTTGACTATGACTTGCTATTTCCTCTAAAAACCTCGATCTATTATTGAGACGAGTATAAATGTACAGGTCTTCTTTAGCTCTTGTTATGGCTACATAGAACAGCCTGCGTTCTTCTTCTATTTGGTCTTGAATTCCATTATCACCCCTTGCAACTTCAAGAATGCAGGGATCTTCGATTTCACACGGAAAACCAAATTCGCCACTTACAACATTCAAAACAAAAACAACCTTCGCCTCAAGCCCTTTGCATTTATGAACTGTTAGCAGTCTTACTGCATTCGGCAGTTTAACGCTATCAATAGCTACAGGGATTCCTCTGGCTTGTGCCGAATAGTAAAAATTTTCAACGATTTTGAACCACTTTGACCTTCCAAGAACTTTCGTTCTAATAAAACGTGTGAGGACAAGAATATCATCCGGTGAATATCCTTTCGAGAGGTATTCGTTGATTCTTGTTAAACAGTCATCAACTGTCTGCCTGAAGTATTGCTTGTCATAAGCTTCTTTATGAGTAGATTCAAACACGATAAGAGGTTTCACCTCTTTTCTCTTCGATAATGCTATTTTTTGAATTTGCTTGTCGCCGTTGCTCTTTATCAATTGTGCCCCTGTTTCAACGATGGATTTGACGCTTCGATAGTTCGTTCGTATCTGACTTATCGCAGGATGTTCAAAATAGCGGTTAAAATTGACGAAATAATTAAGATTTGAACCGGAAAACCCCATAATACTCTGCCAATCATCTCCAACACAAAAAAGCTTACAATTTGGATTATGCTCAAGCAATTTCTTTAGAAGACCAAGTCTTTGGGCGCTAATGTCTTGATATTCATCGACAAGAATATGGTCGTAGGCATTCTTACAGAGTTCTGAATTATTCTCTAATTCTCTTGTTGCTTCGTTTATCATGTCTTCAAAATCTATTTTTCCAAGACTGTCATGTTGTGCCTCATATGCTCTAAAAACATTAAGAGCCAGTCTACCGAATGCGAATTGCTTGTTGCTCCATTTTTTGTTATCCAATTTCTTTGCAATATCATCTGGGTTCAAACCATAGGTTTTTGCAATAGTAATAAAATTCCCAATATCATCTATGGGCGACTTCTGCGATTGCCATACAAGTTCAAGAACTTCGTCGTAGGTTAAAGGTGTAAAAAAAAGCGGCTTTTTTATGATTTTTTCAATTTTTTCTTTCAATAACTCACAAAACGCTTCCGGTTTTAANNGAGTAGGTCTCAACTAGTAGACGATGATTTTCATTGAACCATTTCTTTTTCTTTTCCATAATTTCTACATATTCTTGACTTGATTGACTAAACCATACTGGCACATTTCCATCCTGGTCAATTCCGCAGTGTTCTATGAAAACGTCAAATTGCGGTAGATAGAAGTCAGGTCTAAAGCCATCAAGGTCGGGTTCATATTTTATCTCAATTGGTTTACCATTAATTTTATGGGTTAACAAGCAATCCATTATTTCTTTTTCAGCAATACTGTTCACCTTAATGCTGTTAATGGCGATATATTTTTGCTCTTTTGCATAGATAGCTGCTTCTGCCTTCTCTGCTTGAACAGCCACTTCATCAATATCATTAACTGTCTTCATATATTGGATAAAAAGACTGTAAAAATCAGGATTAGCAACAACCTGTTGCTCGATATAACTTTTGACGAAGCCATACTTTTTATTTTCATTAACAATATCAGCTGTTTTTATTCTCCTTCCAGAGTGTTCGAGAATGTCCTTTCCCAACTTGTGGAAAGTGCAAACATTAACATCATGTAACCCATATCGATCCTTCAATCGGGTTTCAATTTGTTCTTCTGCTTTCTTTTGGAAAGCTATCGCTAAAATTCTTTTGGGCTCTATGCTGTCAGGTTTTCGCTGGATCAAGTAAGCTATTCTCGTTATGAGGACTTCTGTCTTGCCTGAGCCCGCTGCTGCAACAACCAAGTTATATTTATCGTCGGTAACAATTGCAGTTTGCTGTTCATCATCAAGTACAATGTTATCTTTCTTCCAAAAGTAAGAGTACTCTTTTTTTCTCTGGTTTACGAAAACTCGGTTATAACTCACTAAATATTGCCTTTGATCGTTGAGTTTAGCATTTATACTGTTTATAAAATCAAGCGACAAGAAGCCATTGCTTGCACACTTCTCAAGCTCTTTCTGCAAGTCGTCAATTTTGCCGAGAATTTCATCCTTTTGGGTTTGAATCAGATAAGTCCCGCTTTCAACAATTGCATTAATCTTCTTCTCTAAGCTCGAGAACCAAAGTAAGATCGCTTTTTCAGCTTGCACTACTAACTTTGATAGCTCAACTTGTCTGTTGTTCTGCACTCGCCTTTTTTAGTTGCTTTGAGTTGAATAATTCTGTAAAAGCAATCCTGCCGTTCCTGAAAAGAGAATTAGTCCTGCAACCAATAGTGGGAGCGATATTGAAAAATTTGAACTTACTATTGTCGCGGAAAGAATGAGTAGAAGCCCCAAAACTACTCCGAAACCTTCTGGGCGCTTTTGAAATGCAAACAACAACAGTCACAGCGATTGTTTGTTATTATTGCATTTTGATTTAAGATAAACGATTGAATGCTACTTAGCCAGAATAAGGATTCTATGTTTATCAACTAACGCAGAATTAGCTTCTATATTTGAAGGTTTTTAAAAAAGAGGATTGCAATTTTTTTGCTGAAAATTGTTTGTAAAATCAAATGGCAACTCGAATTTATAAAAAAGCCATTGAACTAAATTACCTTTCGAATTCGATGTTACGTTGGAATATTTGTTTGTTATTTCCTTTTTTCAAGAGTTCTCTTGATTTTCAGTCTGAAATTATTGCGCTAACAAGAACATTTGTGTCGAGGACTGCTTGAAACATCAAAAATCATCTATTTGGTTTTCCGGGTTGTGGCTATTTCTTTTTGTACTTCTTGGTCTGATATTTTCAGTTCTTTTTTGTCCATTGTTTTGAAGATTTCTTCCCATTCTTTCTGTAAGTCTGGAAGTTCCAGTTTTTTCATGATGATGGTGTCGCCTCGTCCGTAGACTAGGAATTTGTTTTTTGGTTTTATTCCCAGTTCTTTGCGTATGGATTGTGGTATGACTACTTGTCCTTTTTCGCTGATGGTGGTTATTTCAGGCTCATCTGTCGGCATATTTTATCAGTAAGAATATTTTACTTTCATACTAATAATCCTTTATGAGAACAAACATTCATAACATCTTTTTCTTGACGTAGTTCTGCTTTTGAATTGGCTTCAGAAGTTCGCATGTCCAGCGGGTTACGGGGGTCTCCAGAGGAGGCAACGTCCGCGTTACAACGGCATGCGCCGCCCGATAAAACAATTGTTTTCATAAAGTTTATTTTGAGTCTAATCGATTTTTACTCTACCTGCTATAGATTTGAGGCGGTTAATTGCTATTTCGTCAACCTTAGATTTTTGTTGGATGTATTTTTCGATTCTTTCTTCACCAACTAACTGCTGAACTGTCTGTGTTTCTTTCAACTGTTCAATTTGGTTACTGTTTTTCAGCTCATTTGGAGGAAAAGCACTCGGTGCCAGTATTTTGTATGAATAATTCATTCTTGAAAATTCTTTTAGTCGTGGATTTCCTTTTGGGATTCCTCTTATTTTGAACGTTCCACCTAGTATGTCTATGTATGCAAAAATACTCAAAAAATCGTCTGCACGTGTTTCTTCTTGTTCAAATTGAGGGTATCCGAGGTTGCATGCGTGTATTAGGGTCTTATTTAATGGTGTTTTGCCGTTGATCGATGAGAGTATTGATCGGAAGTCAGCCTCATGGGTTAGAAGGTCACTTGTGTTGCCGTCTATAGAAAAAGCGTTGATTCCAAATTCTTGATAACAATTGATTATTGATCTTGAGTATTTTGGCGCCAGCAGTGGAACGGTTCCGATAAGCACCTTAGAATTCCCCACGGCTTTTATTTCACTGATTATTGTTCTCATCATTTCTAAATATTGCTGGATACGTTTTTCAGTAATCTTGGTACCTTCCTTGAATAAGGTAGTTCTGACTGCTGGCAAAAAGATGGAGGCTTGACTTGATGCATACAAATGATGAGCTAGAGTGCATATCTTATTTTTGCTTGGGATCTTGTCAACAGTCAAATTAAAAATTACAAGGTTCATGTTGTCTTTTTTGAAATTGAGAGATATTTCCTTTGCTATTCTTGAGGATGCTCCCTCTTCCAGGGAATTGAGAATTTCATCATCGATTCTCTTTACAATCTCGTTAGCGCGTGAATGTTTTTCTAAAAAAGAATCAGGCTTTAGAAACTTTGTTGCTCTTAAAGGGCTTTGAAACGAAAAAAAGCCATCTAATGTCAAATCCTTTCTTATTATTCCAAGGCTTTCATCGCGCTCAATTTCTTTTACCCTTAAATGCATAACTTATAATTGATATCAATCTGTATATTAAATTGCGTCTTTTAACGCCACTATCAATAAATTTATCATTCGAGAAATAGAAAATCAAGGAAAGATTATAATGACCCTTATTGAGGACTATGGCCTGGATTCTCCAGCAAGGTCCTTGCTTTTAACTGTATTATCAATTGAAGATGTTAATGAAAAACTCGAAATGGATCCACTGCACATCCAAAAAGTAATCAGGTATTACGAATATATTCGAGAAAAAAAAGAAATTGATTTTTCAAACTTCAAGCTGGGCGGCGTCTCATTTGAACTTGAAGAGAACGAAGAAAACTTGATTGAATACGAACTAATCGACAAAAAAAATAACGAATTCCATCTTACCGAAGATGGGCTCTTGGCGGCTGTGGATTTAAAGAAGACCTTTAATCGGCAAGATTACGAACAATTAGTCTGCGCCAAAAAACTACTTAACGATCTGCCAACTGACGAGCTCTTGTACTTTATGTATAAGACCATTCCTGAAACGCAAAAGCACTCGACAGAGTTTACTCGCCTTGAAAAGAAAAAGGAATCACTTGTAAAAAGCCTTTTTTCCAAGCGCAAGATAGACGCGTGCACAGCAATGGAGTGGCTAAAAATAAGCGAAGACGAATTCGTTAAGCTATTCCCAAAGAAGAATCTTTCAGAAAATACCCTCAAACTATTGGCTAAGGGGTATCAAGAAGGTGCCGACGAAGATTTGGAGATAGCTAAAGATTTTGAGCAGGTAGAAAACGAGCTTGATGAAGAATGCGATGCATAGAGGCGATATTTTCTGGGCGGACCTTGATCCAGTCAAGGGATCAGAACAAGGCAAAACCCGACCAGTTTTAATAATTCAAAGTGACAAGGCTAATGAAAAAAGCCCTGTAACAATTGTTGCCTGAATGACGACCAATGTATCAAGGAAAGACTATCCAACCAACGTATTTGTTAAGGCAAAAGAAACAGGCCTCTCTTCTGATCCGTTATTTTGCTCAATCGAATAAGGACAGTAGATAAATCTCGATTGCAGAGAAAAGCAGGATCGGTGCCAAAATACAAAATGTTGGAAGTAGGGGAAGCTTTGAAAATCAGCCTCGGCCTCTGACCTTATTATTCATGGGATTAAGTTTATCTTGAATTAGTTTCGCAGTGCTTGTTTGGTTGCTTGTAGACGTTTCTTTGATCCGGTTAGGCGTCGCATCTAACGAGCCCGAAAGGTGGTCGACGGCGCGTAAGACGGAGGTATAGGCGGGAGGGGTCTACTATTTACAACAAAGTTCAATAGATTTAACGAATCTTTACTGTTAAAACGTAATATTTATTAGCATTGTCCCTTACAGGGAAATGTGCTGGTCTTAAATTTCGCTGAGGGTTATGCTGCTTTTCAATTGAGGTCGGCCAGTGAGGTAATTAAGATTTGACAAGAGGGACTGAATATGCAAACTACTATCTTGGAACACTCGGCGAATGCCAACGCAACAATCGAGTATATCGGTAATCGGAAATCTGGCCCGGTCCCCAAATGGGTCAAAGAAAAACAAATCGAGACTTATTACAATTCAATGAGTGAATACTACTCTGAATGCTTATCAGAACTTATTCTGCCTGAAAGATTCGACAAATCGATTTTGCTCCAACGTTTGCTAGATAGCTTAAAAGATCTCTTAGAAAAAGATGAAGGATTCACTACTCTAGTTTCCAGACTATCGCTAAATTATCCATACTATGGAATGGATAACAAAAACGCAACCGAATACCTGATAGGTCTAGACGATTTGGCTACCCGAGTTGCGACATCCGGTCAAAAAATGAACGGCGAATTAGCTTTGAACGCTTTAAGATCAACTGCGCCTTTCACAACGTTTAGTGACCTCTACCTAGGAAACTATACTATTTCATACTTCCACGAATACAAAGCTAAACTATCTAAAGAGCACTTCCGCCACAACCATTTCTTAATCAGGGAAAGAACAAATCTGCCTAAAAGAAAAAGAGCAATTCAAAACTATTTTGATATTCTAAAGCCTGCGGAAGATTTATTCAAAAAAATCGTTAAGTTACAATTCGAGCTATGGCTTTTAATTGCTTTAGCAAATTACGCTAATTCACCAGATTTTCCAAATAATTCAAGTGAAACGACATACGAAGTTGATTCAGCCAACCTAATCGAGTTACATAGCAAGCAACAACTTGCAATGGAAGAATTGCGGCGTCACCTTTATGATGCAGACTCTTCAGTATTTGTAACAGTTGCGAATCACCAACCGACTGAAACACTCTGGAAAAATCTAGTCCTAATAGGAGCTACTCAATAGGTGAGTGGATGAGCGCTAGGATTTACCCTGACGATAGTGTTCTCTTAACGCTCGATTATGACCAAGAACCTTTGCTAAGAAAATGCACAATTTTCCAAACTTCTCTTCAAAAAGCCAAAATCGATTGTTATATGCTTTCGACAGTTAGAACCATTAGAGAAAGAATAACCAACCAAGTTATTGAAGCAGGGGGAAACTCACTTAGAGGTCTTTGGCACCACTTAGCAATGAACAAAGGTGCAGGTCTCCCTCACATACTGGCAAACGCCATGCTCGGGGACGAAGATATCCCTGGGATACAAACGTACTTCAGGCAAAAGATAAAAGAACAGGCAAGAGACCTTTCGAAAAGCCAGATACAGACTGTCGAGCTCTGGGCAATCGAGGTATTTGGGGAGATGCCGCGCGATACAACAGGGCACTTTCCAGTTATGGATTATCTTCAAAAACTCAGCGTTTACTTGAATGAATATTATGTGCAATCAAAGAATGCACTGCTGAGAACAGAAAAGAACCTTGGAATAATCAACGAAATCCCTGTCAGCCCAACATCAGACCAGATAACGGTGCTGGTCGACAAGCTCAAGCAAGCAGGATCAGATTTTAACGATAGAGAAGACCTCTTGCATATCGCAGCGTTATCTTGGTTAAAGCAAAACAAAGGATACATTCCCATTTTTGCTACAGCCGACAGAAAACTCTACGAACAGAAAGATGAACTCTACAATATAACCGGAGTAATCGTCGAAGATCCGCTTTACACACTTGGCACTTATCGGTCGATAATGCAAAAAACATAGGCAAACAAACCGAATAAAACATTTTTAACATGGACAACTGATGAATCTGCCGGTTCAGAAAATGATGTATAAGTCCTCATTATGGGTCACTCCAATTTTGTTAATTTTTGAAAGCAGTACTTGCTTGGTTGCTTGTTATCCGCTTCTAAGATGCTGTTAAGCGCGCCCCCTCTAATTGCCCAAAAGAAAATCGGGGGCAAAAAGGTATAGGAGGGGAGGGGTCTACTAT
>PLSP01000127.1 GCA_003165195.1 Candidatus Bathyarchaeota archaeon
GGAACGACTAATCCTATTGGTACTCAGACGTATAGTGCTGGTCAGGGAGTTTCTATAACTGCAACTCCTATTACTGGGTATAGTTTTTCCTCATGGAGTGCATCTCCTTCCGCTTCAGTAACATTCGGAAATGCAACCGCTGCTTCTACTACAGCAACCATCAAAGGTAATGGAACTTTAACTGCCTCGTTCACATTGAACACCTACAATGTAACAATATTAACTTCTGGCGCCGGCAACGTTACTAGAAGTGCTCAAGGACCATACCATTACGGTGACACAGTAACTTTGACTGCAAATCCATCGATAGGCTACATATTTACGGGCTGGACAGGCGGCTTAAACGAGACTGGTAATCCAATACAAATCACTTTTAACGCTAACATGACAGTCACCGCCACTTTCACTCAGAGTTCCTATTCCGTCTCTGTTATGGTATTTCCTTCATCGAACGCTGGCACTGTCGCAGCCAGCCCCTCCAGTCCCTACCATTACGGGGATACCGTTAATTTAACTGCCAGTCCAAGTACTGGTTACACATTTAGCGGTTGGAGCGGCGATGGAAACGGTACAGGAAACACGCGCACAGTCACGGTGACCGGCAATATGGTGGCTACTGCAATATTTGCACAAATTAATTATCAAGTTTCCTTCACCACATACGGCGGCGGTTCAGACTCGATTACAAATCCCTCTGGAATCCAGCAATATACCGTTGGTCAAATTGTTCAAATAAATGCGACTGCCGGTAACGGCTATACTTTCTCGTCTTGGCAAACATCGGATTTGATAACTTTTGATAATGTAACTCTTGCTTCAACATGGGCCACAATAAATGGTGCAGGCACAATAACAGCGGCCTTCACTCAAAACCCAACACCCACCCCCACCCCCACGCCGATATCAGAACAAACTCCAACTCCCACTACGCCTTCTCCAAGTCCAACTCCTCAAACATCACCAATCCCAACGCCTAATACAAACAGAACGTCCGAAACAATAGCCGCAATATCAACCGACGGCTCAGTAACTCATATTGTGATTTACGGCAGTTTAGATGGGGCTGATGTCTCGAATGCAACTATCTCTGCTGATCCATCTGCATCGCAAACAACTGTGACCTTAACTTTAACAGGTCAAAGTAGCCCCGATGGCTTCTTCAACATTACTATCCCCAAAGAAGCTATAAAATACGGCACAACACCGACAATATATGTTAATAGCCAAGCGGCACAAAATCAAGGCTTCACAAAGGACGCCAGCAACTATTACCTTTGGTATACGTCTTACACACAGAATTATGAATTATCAATTACATTTACTGGGGCACCAAGTACTCAAATTTGGGTGGCTATAATCGTGGCTGTAATAGCGACAGTTCTAGTAATCGCCATTGTAATTCCGAAAATAAGACGCCAAAATTAATCCTCCTCGAAACAAATTGAAACTGACTTTTCTTCGGGGATTATCAATCCTTCTTCTTTTGTTTCTTATTTTGGTGCAAGAAGCGACTGAGCCAAAGATTGTTTAGCCAGCTAACTCTTAAGAATTAATTTTACAAAGTAGTTGGTATTCAAGAAAATAATCCTTTGAGTTAATTCCTGAAATTAGACAAATATTCTAGTACGGTACTCAACTCAAATTGCGTTTAATCTTTAGCCTCTCCGTTGCTCAAGCGTAATATTGATTCGCAAGTAGAAAGACTTTAATACAAAACATCGAAAAAGTGTAAGCAATTGGTGACCATAGCTACCGATCAAAAGCATAGTTAGTGCCTCTTTGTTGCATATCCACTTCTGTCAGGAAGGGATTTGAAAGCGTTAGCTGTGCAAATAAGAAATAATTGATTCTCAATGAAACAATTTTAAGGTACCTTAACCGAACTAATTGTTAAGGCTGAAAAAGAAGCCTATTTAAGTAATAATAAGTAGACTGATGTAAGGCTAAAACCATTGATAGATCAGAAAACTTCCACAGGCATTAAAGTAGCGATTCTTTCAATAATCGCACTGGGTATTGCTACTCTAGTTTACTCAACCTTTTTCATATCTGAATTCTTTGCCATGGTTAGTTTCTCGCTCATATTTTGGGGCATTATATTGCTCTACATAACTCCAACCAGTACCCCTTTCATGGATTTGCTGAATTCTTTAACGGGGTCAAGTACTGCTAATATCGAAAGAATCCTGACAGAATTCAACATAAATCAAAAAGGCATTTATATGCTAAATGAGAGCAACTCGAGGCTTTTCGGTAACTTTGAGACTACCAACAACACAGAATCAGTGCTTGTTTTTCTCTCAGAGAACCCAAACGTAATTCAAGAAAACACTTATCCAATAGAGGATAGCCCAACAGGGGGATTATACCTTACACCACCAGGACTAGCTCTTTGCGAAGTGTTCGAAAAAAGAATGGGGCAGCCCTTCTCCAAAATTAGCCAACAGCAATTTTCAAAAAAGCTCTCAAATGTCATTAAGAAACTAAAACTTGCTGAACGAGTGTCAGTTGAAATCAAAGAGAATATAACGGTTACATTAACGAAGAGTATATTTGAAGAAGTTTGTCAAGTGACCAATGGTCAGTCCAAGGCTAACAAACAGGTTGGTTGCGTCATCACTAGCGCTATAGCATGCGCCGTTACAAAAGTCATCGGCAAGCCAATATTCATTCTAGATGAAACTTACGATTCACAATTAAAAACGCGGAAGATAAAATATAAGATAATGGAAAAAGCAAAGGACTGAGAATGATTCAGTTTCCACTTCCAATTCCACCATTAAACCTCAACGAGGTAACCATTTTTCTAGCTATAAGCACGATAATGTTGCTGATAACTTCGGAATTATCCCCCTCCTACGGGCCATTTGACGTCACAATTGAAAAGAAAAAACTCCAGAATGCCGCCGTTGCTGCTGGTATTCTGTTCTTAGCATCAATGGTTATCAAAATAATGAGCATTCTATTAAGCAGCCTATAACCCTCTAAGCTAACCTTGACGGGAAAAAAGGCTTCCAATTCGGCAAGAAAATTTAAGCTGTTTTAGCTTCACGTAAAGCTGAAAAAGGTCGGTTGATTGAAGAAGCGCAAGATTGCTTTAATATTTGTTATGCTTGCCATAGTGGCCCTATCAAGCATGTGCCTACCGCTAGCCAAAGCTAGCGCTGAAACTGAAAGCATAACTGCAGCCAATTCTTCAATTAACAACGCATTTGGAAATGTTTTAGCCGCACAAAAGGCAGGTGGAAACGTCACTCAACTATTAGCACAAATGAATATTGCAGGTTCACTTCTGACACAAGCGATAAGCTCTTACAACGCTGGAAACCTTGCGAACGTTACCCTTGAAGCAGATAATGCCCACTCAATAGCTGAACAAGTAAATAGTAATGCGATTACACTGAAAAATGAAAGTGAAATTGCTTCAAGAAACAATCTATTGATTTATTTAATTTTTTCAATAAGCTGTTCCTTGATTCTTACAGCTGTTTTAATGCTCTTTTGGCGCCACATCAAGCACTCCTACGTTAAAAAACTCCCTGGCTTAAGGCCGAAAGGTGTCTAGAATACAACTTAGCAATTATCGAATCATCCTAATTACCATCGGCTTAATTGGCGTTCTACTTTTTGCTTCACCAACAATAGTGTTGTTGGTAAAACTGCCACCAGGTCAAGAGTATTCTGAAATCTATCTTCTTGGACCTGATCATGATCTTAGTAACCTTCCGTTCAACATTGAACCGAACGTTTCATATTTACTCTATTTAGGGGTAGTTAATAACCTAAAATCAGCAGGTTATTACTCTTGTTTAACGAAATTCGGAAATGATAGCACACTACTTCCTAACCAAACATTAGGTAGCCCAAGTTCTCTACCGTCTTTGTATGAATACAATGTATTTCTTGACGATGGTGCAACTTGGGAAACTCCATTTACCTTCCAAATTGACACATCAAACTTTGCAAACAATACATCCCAAGTTTCTGGAATAAACATCAATGGAATAGACTATCCAGTTACCCTGACATCGGCCTGGGATTCCAACAAAACAGGATACTATTACAGTTTTTTTGTGGAACTATGGCTTTTTAATGGCACTCAGGGAGTTAGTCAATATAATGATCGATTTGTTTCATTGATTCTTAATATGACTCAGTAGCGTTATATCAGAAATCGATATACTGTGTTTTTTTCTATGCCTCCTTATATATACGTTTATGCGTCTCTATGTCGAGGGAAGCCTGCTTGAACAGAAAAGAAACACAAACTGCATTGAAGTCGACAAATAGTCTCTCCCAATATGACTTTGAAGAGAGTAGCTATATGCACAGGCACTTAGCAGGTTGCGAAAACAAGACCACATACTTGAAGAAGGCAATCTCACCTCCAAAAATGAGCGTCGGCATAGTAATTCCTGCTCGAAACGAAGAAAAGAACATAAAAGATATTATTTGCAGGTTAAGAGAACTCGGTTACGACAACATACTTGTAATTGACGGTAAATCACAGGACGCCACTTCTCGAATCGCAGAGATCAACGGCGCAAAAGTTGTAGCGCAAACAGGTTTAGGAAAAGGCAACGCTGTAAGACAAGCGTTAGCGGAGAAGTATTTTGACGTTGACGCACTAGTTTTGATGGATGCAGATGGCTCAATGGCTCCTGAAGAAGTTCCTTTATTTGTCGAAGCATTGGCCTCAGGCGCTGACGTCGTAAAAGGGTCCCGCTTCTGCAAAGGCGGTTGCACATATGATATGACGCTAACCAGACGAATTGGAAATGAACTTATGATGCTTGGCGTCAACATTCTTTTTTCGACAAAATATACCGATCTTTGCTACGGGTTTGCTGTCTTAAATAAGCGAGCAGTAGAAGCTCTTGCTCCAAAATTGCAATCAAACAATTTTGAGATCGAAGCTGAAATATTCATTAAAGCGGCGCAAATCGGTCTTGAAGTTAAAGAAGTTCCAAGCACCGAGTTCAAACGCAAGTATGGAACATCGAACCTTCGCGCAATAAGAGACGGCGTAAGTATATTTACAAGAATATTCAAAGAATTTCTAAACTCCGAAATGACCGATTTCTAAATATGACCTTTTAATTATTACCGATTCATAATGTTGATAAGCGATATTATTGATTGGTAAGCAACGAGGGCAATTTGGAATGCACTTGATGGGCTATACACCGGTTTGCTACTTAAATTCTCACGTTTTCCAAGCAAGAGAATTTGCTTCTTCATTGAAATAGACCTAACAAAACAAGAGTTGATAATATGGAAACCCAAAAACTCAAGATTGCAGTTGTAGGCTTAGGAAAGATGGGGTTGTTACACTCAAGTATTTTGAGTACATTTCCCAATACGAAGTTAGTGGCCGTATGCGACAAAAGCGCTCTTATGGATAGGCTTTACAAAAAGATTTTTTCTCCCCTAGGAGTTAAGGTAATTGATGATTCTGAAAAGCTTTCAAGCTTAGACCTTGATGCTGTTTATGTTACGACTCCAATATCCTCACATTCAATAATAGTTAAGAAAATACTTACAGAAGGAAAAGTTCGCAATCTTTTTGTTGAAAAGACACTTTCCCAAGACTATACTCAGGCAAAGGAGCTATGTTCTCTATCCAAGCAGGTCAACGCCATAACGATGGTTGGTTACATGAAAAGATTTTCAGTAATCTTTGGAAAGGCAAAAGAACTGTTGAATAAAGGCGATTTAGGTGAACCTCTCTCTTTCAAAGCCTATGCCTATTCATCAGATTTTCTAGGAATTACAAAAGAGTCCAAATCATCCGCCACCAGAGGTGGCGCAGTTAGAGATAGCGGATGCCACTTGATAGATTTAGCGCTTTGGTTATTGGGAGATTTCGAGGTCAAACAAATAATATCTAGGGAAGACACCTTAATTGGCTCAGAAACCTTTATCTCATTTTCAACTCAGGGCTCGATGGGGTTAGAAGGCCAGATCGATATTTCTCAGAAAATGCAAAATTATCGAATGCCCGAATTTGGATTATCAATAAATTGCTCCAAAGGGCTAATTGAAGTAAACGATGATAGACTATTCTTGTCGTTACCAAATGGCGACAAGAAAAAGTGGTATAAACATGACCTAAACGACGGCGTTGATTTCTTTCTGGGCGAATCAGAATATTTTAGAGAGAACAAAGAATTTGTAAATGCCGTAACAGAAAAACGAACTTGTCAACCGAACTTCGACACTGCATCCAAAGTCGATTCAGTAATAGATCAGGTCCGAGAAAAAAGCGGTGATTCAAAATGAGTGATGATACATCAAGAATTTTTCTAGTAGGCGACAATCCTTTTCACGGAATCAGCCACCTCTCTCAAGAACGTGCAAGAAGCAGACCTGGCAAAGATTCAGCGACTGACTACGCAGATATTGTTTTAGCTTCAATTGATACCGGCGCCAATGGCTTTATGTTTTCTGTTAGCGAAACTACCTTATCAATTCTAAAAAATATCAGAGAACGAAAAAGGATCGAGGAAGTTAAACTCTATCCGATAATACCTTACGCTTTTGAGTACGTTCGAATTGCCACACAAACAGGAACACCCGGTTTAGCTCAACGGTTTGCAAAACAAATCGCACTATCTGGCGACGTCCGAGCAACACTTAGCGGCATGAAGGGCGTCATGCAGATGAATCCACCTGACCTTCTAAAAACGTATTTAGCTTACGAACTATCAAGGCTAAAATCTGCAACAGGCACCACAAAGAACTTGGCGTCACTTTTTCTCCACGAAGTAATTACAGATATGAGCTTAGCCTTAAACCTAAAATGGCTTTTCACCGACTATTCAGCATTCATCTCAAAAAAGAAGTTAACCCCGGGATTTCATACGCGCAATCTCCCATTTCTCCTTAATAAATTCGCAGAATGGGGAATTGATCCAAATAAATGTCTGATTACAACACCTTTCAACAAAGCAGGGTTCCAAATGAATCCCAACAGAGAAGCCTGTGAAAGATCTCTAGCTACTCTATCTAGCCCGGTGGTATTAGCCATCAGCGTTTTTGCAGGTGGTTACTTTAAGCCTTCAGAAGCATTAGAGTACCTTGCCACTCTTGACCACCTTAAAGGCGTAGTTGCAGGGGTATCCAGTCAACAGCAAGCACACGAAACTTTTGGTCTATTCAAAAGTACGTTGACAAAAAATCTTTGACCAATTTGAGCCAGCGGTAACAATCTGCACGAAGAAACAACTATTTGGTACTTGTGAGCCGTTAACAAGCGATTGCTTTTAACAATTTGAGTCCAATGAAGCGATGTAAAAATGAATCTACTTTTCTTGCTTGCACTGTGGATTGCTCTATTCTTTTTTTCTGTTGGCATTATCGGAATTAACCTTATTATAATGAAGAAAAACTCGAAGAAGCCTTGGAATATCAAGGCTTCAGCCGCTTATAAACCAAAGGTTACGATAATAGTTCCAACTTACAATGAATCCAATTGTATTGGATCAAAATTGGTTAACTTGGTTAAGCTTGATTATCCAAGAGAGTTAATGCAAATAGTTTTTGTTGACAGTAACTCTAACGATGGAACAATGGATATTATTACAGATTTTGTTAAGCAACAATCGACTTTCAACTTTACTGTGTTGAGCGAGAAGGAAAGAAAGGGAAAGTCAGCAGCATTAAACTTTGCTCTACAATACTGTACCGGTGACGTAATAGTTGTTTCAGACTCAGATTCTTACTGGTATCCTGATATTCTTGAAAAAACAATGCCCTTCTTAGCGGATCCTTCTGTTGGGGCAATTTCTGGACCCAAGATACTGTTAAATCCAAATCAAACTTGGGTTACAAAAACAGAAACGTTGTATCTAAACTCTTTGAACTCACGACGTCTAGGAGAATCAAAGCTTGGATCAACGCTCCTCTTTGAAGGCGGCTTCAGTGCTTTCAAAAGGAACATCCTTACCTCATTTGATCAATACAACACCGGTTCAGACGACAACGGAACAGTAATTGGCTTAATAGAAAACAATCAAAGAACGCTTTTCTTGCCTGAAGCAAAATTCTTCACTTTCTTTCCAGAAACATGGAAAGAAAAAACTAGCATCAAAACTAGAAGAGCCAACCAAATCGTACGAGTTTACTCAAAATATGCCTCACTTTTGTTAAAGAATCGAATTAAAAGTTCAAAGGGGACAGTTTTCCAACATGTTTTTTTCAATATAGTTAGCCCATTTATGTTTGTTGGACTTTTAGCCCTTTCAGTTTTGATGGTTATTGGGTTCCCCTACTTTCTGATATTATTATTGATTCTCTTAGTTCCAAACGTCGCTTTATTTCTGGCTGAAAGCGTTCAGAGCTACATCATTCTCTTCTTTTCCATACTTTCTGTTGCCGCCGGCAAGAAATTCATAATTTGGAAAATACCTAAAAGAAAGAAAGCTTCTCAAGAAGAAGAAACGCTCCGGCGAAACGGACTGATTTGAAACAAGTCTCAACTGGCTGAGATTAAAATATGCATCTATCGGATAATTCTTGCCTTCACGGTTGGAAACAAAACACTTGAATGTTGTTTTATTGACGCTTGAATATCCTCCATATATCTTTGGAGGAATCGGAACTTTTGTTCAAAACCTAGCAATCGGTCTGCGTAAGGAAGGCGCAAAAGTAACAGTAATTTCGGGATACCCAGTATCCTCTCCCTTCAAGGAAATCAAAGAAGAGAAAGACGGCGACATAGATATAATTAGATTGCCATATTTTGGTATACACGGGGTTATGAATGCGACTTTTCAGATGTCAAACTTGAAAACAATCTCCGAAACCATTAGACAATTAAATCCCGATCTAATCCATGGACAAGGATTAACGACTTTTCCCGCTTCGATTAAACTGAAAAACTTAGCCCCGCTTGTAGTCACTTTCCACTCATGCCCCAAAGTGGAAAAAGCACTGAGCATTCACTCGATCCTGAGAGGGGGGAGTCTGCAGGATTTCGAGAAAGACATAATTGGTTATCCAGCATGGTCATACATAACCAGAAAAGAGCTGTCTAATTCAAATGCAGCTGTCGCCGTTTCAAAAAACCTGAGGGCTGATATAATAGACGAAATGGGCGAGGGCTTTAGCGAAAAAATATTTGAAATACACAACGGTATCGATATAGAAAGGCTTGAAAGTTCTTACAAAAGTGTTGATGACGACATAAGAGAGGAAAACACCACTATACTTTTTGCCGGTCGGTTAGTCTGGAAAAAAGGCGTGTTGAATCTAATCAATTTAGCAGTTTTGCTGAAAAAGGAGCAACTAGGCTTCAAATTAATTGTCCATGGGGACGGTCCACTTTTTAAAGTTCTTGAACGAAAAGCAAGAGAGCTTGGATTAACTAACATAGAGCTGAAAGGTTTTGCAACTGGCATACCCTTTATGGAAAGCATGAAAAAAAGCAAGTTTGTGGTTATCCCAAGTTTCCATGAAGCTTGCCCCATGATTTTACTTGAAAGCATGTGCTTAGGTAAGATACCGATTATGTTTAATTTCCCATTTTCAAAAGAGTTCACTGACAATGGCAAATACGGAATAATCGCAAGCGACATTGAAGATATGGTTAAGAAGCTAAAAGTCGCAATTGCAGAGTTGGATCTGCAAGAATATAGCGAAGACATAAAGGAGTTCTCAATAGTTGGCTTTAACGTAAAATCTATGGCGTCACGCTATATGGCTCTTTACAAAAAAATAGTTGAGTAAAGGAACAAGCAGAAAATTTAGGTTTTCAAGAAATGCTCTGGGGACAAACAGTGAAAACAAGAAATCAAGGAACCGCTGAAAAAATACTTTGGGTAAACCCAATTATCCTTGATACTCAACTCTACAGAGAATTTCTGATTAACATTATGAAGCAGCTTACAAAAATGGGACACGATTCTTCACTCATCGCGGTGCGCTCAAAGAACAAATATCAAAACGAAGACCCTAAACTGCATATAACCACTGTTCCTTTAAGATATTTTCCGGTAATCTCCCCTTCATTCTTCGCGTTTGTGATATTGCTTTATTTGCCGATTTACATTGTGAAATCAAAACCTAAATTTGTAATTTTTGAGCCTGATATGGCCGCTTTAGCCTCTCTTTCAAGTCTTTTTGTTTCTAAGTTAACAAAAACCAAATTTATTTTGGACATAAGAAGTGTGCCTGTCGAGTCTAAAGGGCTTAGAGGGTTTCTTTTCAAGTTTTGGTATAGTTCATCGATCCTCACCGCTAAAAGAATGTTTCAAGGCATAACTATCATTACACCGTTGATGAAAGAAGAAGTATGCAAGAACTACCTTTTAGACCCCAGAAAAGTTGGGGTTTGGACATGTGGAGCTTCACCCGTTAAATTCAATCCAAATCTGTATATCTCGCAAAGAAATGATTTCAGAGCCGCTCTTAACTTGTCGAAAAAATTTGTTGTTTTCTATCATGGAGTAATGTCAGCTACTCGCGGATTGAACGAAACAATAAAAGCTATTGCAATACTGAAAAAGACTTACCCCGACATTGTTTTTTTCCTTCTTGGTAATGGTCCAAACGTTCAAGCGATTAAGGAATTGATTCAGGCTGAAAATCTTCAGGAAAATGTAATCCTTCATGACCCCGTACCTCACGACGAAGTCCCAAAATTTATCTTGGCAAGTGACGTTTGCATCGTTCCGTTACCAAACAATCCATATTGGCGATTTCAATGTCCCGTCAAACTCTTAGAGTACTTAGCTATGGAAAAAGTCATTATCGCTTCGGATATTCCCGCTCATCGATCTATCGTTGAAAACAAAAACTGCGTTATCTACATTCATGCAGTTCAGCCTGAAGAAATTGCAAAGGCAATTGAATATGCCTACGAAAATAGAGATAAACTTGCAGAATGGGGAAAGAGCGGTCGAGCAGTTATAATTGACGACTATTCGATTGAAAGAGTCGCGCAAGATTTAGAATCTTATCTTCGATCTACTTAAAAACCGTAATTAGGCGTGAGATATGGAGAAGAATAGACTTCTATTTATTCCTCTTTTTATAGGCATAGCCTTAATGGTTTATTCTTGGTTTTTGAGTTTTCCTCTTTACAATCATTCTGCTGATGATCTGCTTTTCAATCATTTGTCAATTTACTATTGGGTTAGCTTATCAATAATATTGCCTTCAATGTTTATGGTAGCTTTAACTTTTAAAAGCCCATACATAAAATGGT
>PLSP01000120.1 GCA_003165195.1 Candidatus Bathyarchaeota archaeon
CGACGGCAAAATAGCCAAAGAAAAAGAAGGGCTCCACTTGGCAAAGAAGCTTACCTGCCCTTATTGTAACGCAAAAATACAGTTGAGCGACAGCAAATGTGTTAACTGTGGAAAAAGTTTGCCTCCTCGTAATTCTGGAAAAAGTTTAACTCTAACCAACCAAAATGTGGGCGCTAAGGAGGACTTATAATGGAAACTCCCTCAACAACACCCGATGCACAATCTCCAGAAACACCACTACCGCCAGAAACTCCACCCTCTTCTTCTCCACCGCCTGCCCCAGTGCCAGTTCAGCAGCCTAAAGCTAAGCGCCGTTTTTCTGTGGTGCTTTTGGTTGGATTAGTTTTGGTGGGTTTAGTCGCGGGAGGTTTGGTTGGTTACGCAGTTAGTTATTCATCTCTTAACAGCAAAGTCAACTCTTTGCAATCACTAATCAACAGTTCATCTGAAAACGCAACCTATCTTTCTTATCCTAACGCCACCTACTTGCTTGCGGGGAACGTTTCGTTGTCGCAGGTCTACAGGCAAGTGCAGCAATCAGTCGTTGTTATCCAAGACCTGTTACCGGGGTACAATATTTTCTTACAGCAAGTCTACAGCGAGCAGCAAGGTTCAGGGTTTATAGCTACCGTAGACAACCAGCAAGTTATCATAACTAACAACCATGTCGTAACGGGCACAATAAACATAACAGTGACCTTTCCAGACGGCGACAGCTACTCTGCAAAAGAAATAGGTTCAGATCCTTTGGCTGATTTGGCAGTGCTAACGGTAAACCCCATGCCCAGCGATCTGCAATCGCTAACGCTGGTTAGCTCCTCAACACTCTCTGTAGGTGATCCAGTTGTTGCAGTAGGCTCTCCATACGGTCTCCAAGGAACACTTACAACTGGCGTGGTGAGTGCAATGGGCAGAACCATCACCGAATCATCCGACTCAGGCCAAACAGGACCAACAATACCTGACATAATCCAAACAAGCACAGCCATTAACCCAGGCAACTCAGGTGGACCTCTTCTCGACTATGCAGGAGAGGTCGTTGGCATAACGACGGCGGCAGTTTCTAGTTCGCAAGGTTTAGGCTTCGCAATCCCCTCTGACACAATAATGCGCGAGGTCAGCACCATAGTTTCAACAGGCACATACAACAACCATCCGACTATCGACGCGAATGGCATAGACATGGGCTATCAGATTAGTCAGCAAATGAACGTCAATGTAACTTACGGCTTCTTGGTTGAATCTGAGTCCACACAGAATGGACTAAAAGGCGGCAACATAGCAGCTTACGATGACCAAGGCAACCAAATCACCATAGGCGGAGACATCATAATAGCGATCAACGGAACAAGAATAACCAACACTGATTCGCTGCTTAGTTACCTCGAACAAAACACGTTGCCAGGACAAACCGTAAACTTCACTGTAGTAAGAGAAGGAAAAACGCAGATGGTTCCAGTGACAATTGGGAAACTTTCCCAGTAACCCTTTTTTGTTTTTTTTTATATATTTGTTTATTGTTCTGGAGCACGGAAAACTATTCATAGTTTTCTCGGATTAGCAGGACGATGAATTGTCCTCTATGGGTTTTCACTGTGTTCGCATACAATTTTATTTTAATTGGCGAGTTGTCTTTGCGTATATGAACCATTTCAAGGCTTGTCTGCCCCTTCTCAAGGACATGCAGCATAAGCTTCTCAACTGAAGGTGCATCTTCCGGCGGCATAAGTGCATGTAAGCTCAAATTAAGGAATTCATCTAGGCTGCGCCCATACATTTTTGATGCAGCTTCGTTTGCGTATGCAAAGTCGCCTTTAGGGCTCACTAGAAAAATTGCTTCTTTGGCGTTGTCAAGAATCGTTACTCTTAGCTTGAGCCCTTCCTCAGTTTTTTGGTGAGCCTGTATTTCCTCTTTCAAATCTTGTTTTGTCTGGGTGCATTCAGCTGTGCGTTGAGCCACTACTGCTTCAAGACGATCGCGGTACTTGTTTAATTCGGCGCCTTCAGTTTTCTGTTTATTGATGTCTTTGGAAAGAATAAGTATGCCTTCTGGGACGGGTTCAATATGAAGTTCAAACCAGCCCTTGGATCCGTCGGGGAAAGTGAATTCGTTGTCCATCTCGAGGGGAACGCGGTTTATCATGCAGTTTTGCAGGTGATGAAACATTTCTGTTTTATTGATTCCGGGATAAGCCTTCGTCATCTCGACGCCTATCAATTCTTGTTTTGGCTTCCGCCCCTGCCTAGCGGCTGACTCATTAACGTATAGGTAGCGCCAGTCATAACCGATAATTTGGCAGCCTTCAATCATGTAATCCAACGTTGACTGTAAGCGAATCTCTAAAGTTGATGCTTTCTTCTTTCGCCCAGCTTCTTTTTGGGTTAACCTATCCTTTGTTTCCAATTTCATATCCCTCAATAGGGTTATTCTCTTCTTTTTTTGGCTGACTGGCCATCGAATACATGTTTTGGGCATACTCCTTCATCATTCGGCAGGCACTGAAAGCAGGAGTGACTGTTTTTATGGCTTCCTTAACCATTTTTACCCATCCATGCGGAACGCCATGACGGTCCCTCTGATAGTACAGGGGCACAATCTGGTTTTCAAGCAAATTATAGATTGATTGCGCGTCGCTTTTATCTTCTTCCTCTGGGCTGCCTCCGTGGAAATCGTCGATTGCCCAACCGTTCTTGCCGTTGAAACCTTCATCCCACCAGCCGTCTCGAACGCTGAAGTTAAGCACACCGTTCATTGAAGCCTTCATGCCGCTGGTTCCTGAAGCTTCCTGAAGCCGACGCGGATGGTTCATCCAAACATCTACTCCTCGGACAAGTTCCCGCGCTACGTTTAAGTCGTAGTCCTCTACGAAGGCAATGCGTCCCTGGAAGCCCTTGTCCAAAGCAGCAAGATACACTCTTTTCAACAGTTGTTTGGATAGGTAGTCAGCAGGATGGGATTTGCCTGCGAAGATTATCTGCACTGGCCGTTCAGGGTTTGTGATGATGCGTTTTAAACGTTCTATGTCCGATAAGATGAGATAGGGGCGTTTATACTCTGCAAATCGTCGGGAAAAAGCAATTGTTAATGCGTAAGGGTCAAGTAATGAACCCATCGCAATCACCTGCTGAGTTGTAACTGCATCCAGCGTCCAACGCTGCTGCGCCCTAAATTGGATCGCATTTATCAAACGTGTTTTTAAGCTTTGGCGGACCTGCCACAGCGTTCCATCTGGAACATCATCTATACGACTCCAATACGCCGCCATGTCTTCTTTCTGCTCTAAATCTGTACCAAGGTATTTCTCGCATAATTCGCTGACATCAGGCGATTGCCAGGAGGGAAGGTGAACGCCGTTTGTGATGGATAGAATGGGCACTTGGTCTTCAGGTAGGTCAGGCCAAAGTACTTGCCACATTTTACGGGTTACTTTGCCGTGAAGTTTAGAAACAGCGTTTGCTTTGCCTGAAAGACGAAAAGCGAAGGCAGTAAGATTGAATCTTTCGGGTGCAAATCCTGGGAATCGTCCCAGAGCCAGGAAACTGTCGCGGTCCACTCCCAGCGGCTCCCAGAGGTTGCGTGCATAACGGTCCATTAGTTGGAAACTGAAAACATGGTGTCCGGCAGCAACAGGTGTGTGAGTGGTGAAAACTGTTTGTTTTCGTACGTTTTGGATTGCTTCGTCAAGTGATATTCCTTTGGCTCGTTCTAGCCTGAGGCGTTCAAGCATCATGAAAGCGGTGTGGTCTTCGTTTGCATGCCACAACACCGGTTCAATGTGGAGTTCCCGCAGGGCGCGGACGCCTCCTACTCCTAACACGATGAGTTGTCTAAGCCGCTCTTCTTGGTCTGCTGTGTAAAGCCGGGCAGATAACGCTCTGTCCTGTGGCTGATTTTCCTCGACGTTTGTGTCCATTAAGTAAAGGTTAACTCGTCCAACATGTACTTGCCAGATTTTGACGTATATTTGGCGGTCCGCAAGTTGTATGGGTATGAGTGGCCCGCATCCTTGTGGCCAAGCGCATTCCGTAATGGGTGCGTCGTCAAAGTTTAACTGTGTATACTGTTCCTGTTGGTCGCCTTCAGAGGATATTCTTTGGCGGAAGTAGCCCTGTGGATACATGAATCCTACTGCGACAAGAGGTATCGAGCGGTCAGAACATTCTTTTATTATGTCTCCCGCTAAAACTCCTAAGCCGCCGGCATAAATTGGTAATGAATTGTGGATGGCATATTCAGCGCTAAAGTAAGCTACCGTCCCAGCTGGTTTGCTTGGGCCGCCTTCACCGCACCATTCGCCGCCTTTTGTTTGTGATTCATCAAACTTTGCCATAACCATGTCGTACAGTTCCAGAAAGACGGGGTCACGGGCTGCAGCTTCTAGTTTTTCTTGGCTTGTGTGGCGTAGTTGCATGACGGGGTTGTGTCCTGTGTTTCGCCAAAGAGAATAATCTAGTGCACGGAAAACTTGTCGGCCTTCCTCATTCCAGCTCCACCACAAATTGTTTGCAAGCTCAAACAACCTGCTGATTCTAGGCGGCAACTTCTCGAATTCGTTCTCAGCTTTATTTTCGGTCATGGCGTCAAGTTTCCTCAATTAGCAATAGTGTTTTTCATCGATCAACATTAAAAGTCTTCAGTATGCAGAATTCGTATTCTAAGGGGTAAACCATATTTTCCGAAATGTTGATGTTCGATTGATTCTGTTTTACGTATCCATTTTTAGATGGGTTTTTGGTTGTAAATAATAAAGCTCTTCACATTGGCGAAGCGTTAATGGCCAGGTTGGGTTCCAACTATTTGATTATGGAAAGTTGTTTTCAAATAGTAGAACTCTATCCCTCCTCAACTTTTGCCTTAAACCAAAAACTACATCCAAAAAGGGCGATACTGCGCGTCCCTTTTTACCTATTGAAAACCCATGTAAAAAGGAGACCCTATCCTGCTATCCCTAAATCTAAGGTTCCTTGATAGTTGACATTTGGTTTCTGAACTGTTAATCCAATTTTACCTACAGAAACTTGTAGTAAAATATAGACCCCTATCCCGTCTCGAAAGCAGACCCGTTTGGGCTCTTTTGTTTTTTGGAACCAGTATTAACCTAACAAAATAGACAGCAAATACTAGACCCCTATGTACTATGAGGTGGGTTGGTTTGGAGTCGTCTTTTTGTGTGTTGAAATCTGTCACAAATAGTAGACCCCTATCCCTCCTCAACTTTTGCCTTAAACCAAAAACTACATCCAAAAAGGGCGTTACTACGCGTCCCTTTTTACCTATTGAAAACCTATGTAAATAGTAGACCCCTCCCTCCTATACCCTTTTTTTGAGGCTTGCTTGTTTGCTATTTGTGATTAAATCTTTGTTCAAGGAATAAGGGACTTCTCGGATCAACGGTTTCAAAAAGCATTTGTTTCGGGTTGCATTTGATGATTTAGCGTTTGATTTTGCTTTAGGCTTAAAAAAAAGACCAGAAAAAGCCAGAAGCACCCCCTCAGACTCTTGCGTGTTTAATCTGGGTGAGTTTTGAGGCTAAACATTAAAAGGTGTAACTGCGACTATTGAAAATGGTGTTTGTCTTGGATAAATCTACGGTTGCACTTGTCAAAGGCGAACGGGGCCACGAACCCGTCTTTCGAGCCCTCGACCTGATCGACTACAAAACATGCTTGGCAGGTCAAAAACGGGCTTTGATAAAAGTCAACTTCATAACAACTAAAACCTGGGATAGCGGAGGAACAACCGATCCCATCGTGGTTGAAGCCATTATCATGCGGCTGCGCGAATTGCCTATCGAAGTCTTCGTTGTCGAATCCGACGCATCTATGACCAACGCAGACAAAGCCTACGTGGCAACAGGCATGAAGGAAATGTGCGAACGTAACGGCGTCAAATTCCTCAACCTCAGATATGAAAAAGACAAAGTCAAAATCCCAGTTCCAAACTGCGAAACACTCAAAAACATAACTGTTCCCCGAATCGTAACCGAGTCTGCCATAATTAGCGCAGCAAAAATGAAAACGCATATGGCAACCAAAGTCACCTTAGGCATGAAAAACATGTTCGGCCTCCTTCCCGACAAACTCAAATTCAAATATCACGCACAGGGCATAAGCGGCGTTGTAGTAGACATCAACACCGTCCTCCACCCTGCCCTAACGGTCATTGACGGCTTCGTTGCCATGGAAGGCAGAGGACCAACCGACGGAGACCCTGTCAAAATGGACCTCATAGTTTCAGGCAAAGACGTCGTCGCTACTGACGCCACCGCAGCCAGAGCCATGGGATTCGACCCCAAAGAAATCAGCCATATACGCAAAGCAGGCGAAAAAGGCATTGGCAACATCGACAACATTGAAATTATCGGCGAAAAACTGGAAGACGTTACAAGAGTGTTCAAGAAAAGCAATTGGAAATAGAAACTAAACTTCTTTATCTATTTTCAGAACACCCAGACGGACGACGCACCGAAATAACTCTTTAAATTGCCCTGTTGCNNGGTTGCTGGAAAGGTTTATTTTGTTGCATCCTTATTTGATGGGAACTTGCTGACGGACTAACCTGTCCGATGGGATGTGGCCCCACGTGGGCTGAACCGTAAGCATAAAACACAAAAAAAAGAGGAAAAAAGAATGGCATATAAGTACATAGCTGAAGAATGGGCAAACCGCGACAAAACGTTTGTTGACGAACTCAACAGGCAACGCTTAGTGCAATGGCGCAAGCAACCGGTAACCCTACGAATTGAGCATCCAACAAGATTGGATAAAGCTCGCCAATTAGGCTACAAAGCCAAACAAGGCTTCGTTGTAGCACGCACAAGAGTGCGCAGAGGCGGACTCCGCAAACTAAGACCGCGCTCTGGTAGACGACCCAAACGCATGGGTGTCGCCAAGTTTAAACCAGGCAAAAGCATACGCCTAATCTCTGAGGAACGCACCGCGAGAAAGTTCCCTAACCTAGAAGTACTTAACAGTTACTGGGTAGGCGAAGACGGAAAACACAAGTGGTTCGAAATAATTCTAGTTGACCCTAACGCACCAACCATAAAAACTGATAAAGATGTAGGTTGGATAGCTGAGAAGCAGCATACAAGCAGGGTTTTCAGAAGCATGACCAGTGCAGGCAAAAGCGTCCGTGGACTAAGACACCGAGGCAAAGGATCAGAAAAAGCTCGACCAAGCCATCAAAGAGGCGCAAGGTACCCGAACAAGCAAAGGTGGTAAAATATGCATCACATGAAAGCAATAATAACGAAGCAGAACGATAAACAAAGCACTGGTCGAGGATTCAGTTTAAGCGAGCTCAAAAAAGCATGCTTAACAAAACAAGATGCCAAAAAAATTGGTATCCCACTAGACATCAAACGCAAATCGTGCCATGACGAAAACGTGGAAACCATAAAAGCCCACGCTCAAAAGCCAAAAGAAAAAGCCCCAGCAAAACCCAAAGCAACTGAACCTAAGCCGACTGCGAAGCCAAAGAAAAAGGCTAAAAGCTAGAAGACTGAAAACATCTCGGTAAAAATGTCTTCTAAACTGCCAATAGCTTACATCGAACTGCGAGTCTTCGCGCATGCGACTGAGGACCAAGAAAAAGTCCAAGCAGCCGTACGCAACCTGCTGCCACAGGAACTGGCAGAAACCCTTCTTTTCCAAAATACGCCTTTAACGGGACATTATGGAAATCCCATCACTCTTTTATGCGCCAAACTTGAAGACAAAAAACTGTTACTTATGGCGTTGCAAAAAATCGGAGAAGGATTACCTTCTCTGGATAAAGAAGAGCTTTGCCGGGATCTAAAACTGCACCTGGAAAAGGGCAACCTTTTTCTCCGTTTTGACAAACAAGCAGCTTTTCTTGGAACTGTCAAGTTTACGCAAAACGATCCAATCCATTTCAAGGTTCATTTCAAAAACAAGACAGCGAGTGAAATAGAGGATATTTGCAAAACAGCTGGGTTGCTGCTATGAAACGGGCCTTCGCGGACTTGCATTTGAAAGTTAACCCCAGAGACCAATTGGAGACCCAGCGGCTTTTTGAAAGGGCTGCAAGCTTTGGCTACACTTTCGTTTCAGTCCCGTTCTCCAATAAATTTAGCGAGGAAGAACTCTCCAAGGTTCAAACCACAGCCCAGCAAGCAGGAGTCAACTTTATTTCTCGTGCTGATTTCCACGCAAGAAACGAAAACGACCTCACCCATTTTCTGCGCAAGTTCCGGCGCCGCTTTGAAGTCATCTGCGTGATATGCGATGACAAAGACGTGGCTAGACAAGCTGCAAAGGACAGACGGGTAGATCTTCTAAATTTTCCAAGTCTTGACTACCATAAACGTTTTTTTGACCGTGCAGAAGCTGAATTAGCAAGTGGCAGCTTAACGGCATTAGAAGTTGATGTTAAACCTCTTCTGATTTTGGATGGCCCGCCGCGGGTTAGGCTGTTAACGAGTCTGCGCCGTGAAATCGCGGTTGCTCTAGAATTTCATGTGCCAGTTGTAGTTTCCAGCGGCATAGCTGAGACGCGGCTTATGCGTCTGCCAAAAGACATGGCTAGCCTGGGGTTTCTCTTCGGGTTAAACGAGGAAACGGCGCTCGATGCCGTTTCAACTAATCCAGCGGCAATTATTGGACGCAATCGTGAGAAACTAAGCAGTCGTTTTGTCGCACCAGGCATCAGCGTGATAAAGGAGGGCAAGCTTTGAAGCGGGTTAAGCGGCGCTACTTGGCCTTAAAGCTTGACTGCGAGACGCTGCCAACCGAGCGGGAATTAATTGATGCCCTTTGGGCTTCGATCTCTAGGCTTTTCGGCGAGGTGGGTGCAAGCCAAACTGGTTTAGCGTTGATTAATTTAGATGTTGAGACAAGAATGGCTGTTGTGAGGGTTTCGTTGGCGACATTGGATATGGCTAGAGCCTCTTTCACTGCAATCATAAGTCTTGCAGGCAAGGAAGCGTCTGTTCATGTTCTGAACGTTTCGGGGACTCTCAAAGCGCTTTATTCTAAGTTCAAATAATTTTTTTTGCTTTGTTTATGTGTAAAGTTTTTTGTGTGTTTTGACAAGACATAGAGTTTGTAAGTATCATATTTCGATGAACAATCTTACAAAACTATAGTAGAAATGTTTATCAACAGCTTAAAAGCGTTTTAGTAAGCGTTACATAGTGCCTTGGGAGAAGGCATAAGACAGGATTGAGAAGTGCAGATGGAACTACAGGAATTTTATTTCAAGTTACCGCCTCTAAAAACTGAGCCCATAATAGATGACACAACTCTACGAGACGGCATACAAATGCCTGGCTTAGCAGTGGCACCACAAGATGCAGCTAAAATAGCCGAGTTCCTAGCTGAAGTCGGCGTCGAACGCATCGAATTGTTTCACTATCAAGAACCAGACAAGAAAGCGGCACGCCTTATAGGAGATCTTAAACTTGACATGCGCGTTGCAGGTTGGTGTAGAGCAGTAAAAGAAGACATTGACAGCGCGGCCGCATGCGGACTTAAAGAGGTCGGCATTTCTCACCCAGTGTCAGATTTACATTTTAAAGCAAAATGGCCAGAGAAAACAAGAGACCAAATCTTAGCAAACGTTGTAGATGTCGTTGAATACGCCGCTAAAACGTGCGGGTTACGCACATTCGTTCACGGAGAAGACAGCACCCGTGCGAACTGGGATTTTGAGCGCAAATTCATCAATGCGGTTGCTGACGCAGGAGCTGAATGCTATCGCATTTGCGACACCGTCGGCATCGGCTTATCTGATCCCGCTGCACCCGTGCCCATCGGCATTCCAGCAAAAGTTGTGGCATGCAAAAAAGAAACCAAAATTAGCGCAGTAGAAATCCACGCCCATGACGACTTTGGCAACGCAGTGGAGAACACCATGGCGGCGATCAAGGCGGCATCCGGCGTCTGGGATAAAGTCTATGCAAGCACAACTTATCTTGGAATAGGCGAACGTGCAGGCAATGCTGAAACCGAAAAAGTGCTGCTCAACCTGTTTCTACACTATGGCGTTAACAAGTATGCTGGCAAAACTCAGCGGCTCAAGGCGACCGCTGACTTCATCGGTCAAGCAACAGGTTATGTTGTTCCCCCAAACAAAGCAATCGTTGGAGACTACGGCTTTGCACACGAATCAGGAATCCACACCCACGGCGTATTAAATGACCCCTGGACATACGAGCCCTACCCGCCTGAACTTGTCGGCAATGAGAGACGGCTCACAATCGGAAAGCAGTCTGGAAAAGGCATAATCAAATACAAAATTACAGAGCTTTCAGGCAACGAACCAAACGATGCATGTGTTGCAACAGTTCTGGAGAGGGTGAAGGATATTTATGCTAACGGCAGAAGAGCGTCACTTAAAGAAGAAGAGTTCAAAACAATCCTGCGACATCTAAAAATCCTGCCTCAAGACCCCTGTTCCCCTTGCGCCTAACGCAAGAGGCAACCATTTTTTAAATCTCTGATTTCATCGAGATCTTTGTTTTACTGCGCCCCGAACTAAAAAAATCTAATATTTTTCAAAAAAGTAAAAATTTAGGCTGGCTCACATTTTTGGTTGAGCCGTTGCCACTGCGAATCAGTTAATTTCTGCATTTCTCCGATGAGGTGCTCGTTTTGCGGTGTGAACAGGTGTCTGAATCGGCCTTGGCCTTCTAAGTAAGCTGTGACTGGTTTCTTCTTTTGAGGTGCAAGTGCTATTAGTTTGCTTGGTGTTGAAAGTGTTCGTTTGCCGTTTACTGCTTCCCAAACGGGGAACACGCATGTTTCAACTGATAGTTTTGAGTATTCCATGGTTTTAGCGGGTTCAGTGCGCCAGCCTCTTGGGCATGGAGCAAAAACGTGCAGGAACGCTGGTCCCTCAACTTCTAAACCTTTGCGCACTTTAGTTAGCATGTCTTTCCAATAATATGGGGTTGCAGTGGCTACATATTGCATGTTATGGGCCAACATGATTTCGGTTATCGGCTTTTTCTGTTCGATCTTGCCAGGTATGACTTTTCCTGCTGGTGTAGTTGTTGTTGCTGCGCCAGGAGGCGTTGAGCTGCTTCGCTGTATGCCTGTATTCATGTATCCTTCGTTGTCGTAGAGGATAAATAGGAAGTCGTGTCCACGTTCAACCGCACCTGACAATGCTTGTAGGCCGATGTCGTAGGTTCCGCCGTCTCCTGCCAACGCTATTATGTCGATGTGCTCATCTTTGATTTTGCCCTTTTTACGCATTATTTTGATTGCGGCATCGATGCCTGAAGCGTTTGCTGCGGCATTCTCGAAGGCGGTGTGTAGCCAAGGCACAGCCCATGAAGTGTAGGGGTAGATTGAACCGACTATTTCCATACAACCAGTTGCCTGCGTAACAATTGTCGGTCCCCTAGTAGCCTTCATTATCAGCCGCAGAGCAGAAGCTGGTCCACAGCCGGCACATGCTCTGTGTCCTGAAAGGAATAGATCAGGTTTATTTGCAATGTCTTTAGCGTTAAATTTCCACTCTTGAGTTGACATTTTGTTTCCACCTTTACTCCTTTAATCCCAAATAATGTACTTGAGACTCCACATGCCCCGTTTTGTTTATTTTCCATAATTCTTCATAGATTCTTCGCAGGTCGTGAGGACTATAATCTCTGCCGCCTAAGCCAAAAATGTAGCTTACGATAGTTGGGCGTTTTTCTACATCATACAATGCGTTCCTAACTTCGTTGAAGACTGCCCCTCCGAAGGCGCCGAAACTCATGCTTTTATCCATAACTGCGATGGCTTTGACGCTTTTTAGTGCACTCTTAAGGTCTTCCGCTGGAAACGGTCGGAATGTACGGAGGCGCAGAACGCCTGCTTTGACGCCTTCTTGCCTTAGTTGATCAACAATAACCTTTAGTGTCCCAGCAGTTGAGCCCACTACGACAACTGCAATTTCAGCATCATCCATCTCGTAAGCGTCGATAAGGCCGTTGCCATAACTTCTGCCAGTGATTTTGGCGTATTCTGTGTTGACTTGCTGGATTTTCTTGAGGGCGTTTCTCATACCTTCTTCCTGCTGCCTCTTGAACTCGAAGTAAAAGGCTGGCGCAACGTTTGGCCCCATGGTCATGGGGTTTTCTGGGTCAAGCTTGTATGGCAAGGTTTTTCCTTCTTGGTTAACAACCATTGGTAGAATACGTTCTCCAACGTAGTTTTTCACTGTATTATCGTCAAGTATGCTGACGTTTTCAAGTGTGTGACTGATCGTGAAGCCATCCAAACCAACAATTATAGGTAATGAAATTTCGATGTCCTCTGCAATTTTGAAGGCTTGAATTATGGTATCGTAAGCTTCTTGGGCATTTTCAACGTAAATATGGAGCCATCCGCTGTCTCGTTCAGCCATACTGTCAGATTGGTCACCATGAATGTTTAGTGGCGATGAGAGAGCTCTGTTAGCTACTGCCATGACAACCGGCACCCGGGAACCTGACGCAATAAAAAGCATCTCATGCATCAATGCTAAGCCCGCTGAAGCGCTGGCTGTGAATGTACGTGCCCCCACGGATCCGGCTGCGATGCAAGCGGTCATAGCGCTGTGCTCGGATTCTGTGCAGATAAATTCGGTTTGGACTTCGCCGTTGGCAACGTATTCGCTGAATTTTTCCACAATAATTGTTTGAGGAGTAATTGGGTATGCAGCGACAACGTCAACATCGCATTGCTTAGCCGCAAATGCTATTGCTTCATCACCGTTTAGCGGCACAGTTACTTGTTTAATTTGGTTTTCCATTTTTATTCCTCAGGTAATTTCATGGTTATCGCTTTTGTTGGGCACTCATTGGCGCAGATTCCACAGCCCTTACAGAAGCCTAAGTCAAACTCGATTTTTCCCATTTCTGGACGCCACTTTATTGCCCCTTCAGGACAAAACATTACGCATGTCAAGCAGGTTGTGCATTTTTCGAGGTCTCGCTCCGGCATGTAGGTTTTCCAGTCGCCTGTCATGAAGCCAATGCTTGATTTTGAGCATACGCCCGCTATGGACATTTCTTTCCACGTTTTTTCTTTGCTGCTCATTCAGTTTTTGCCTCCTTGTAGGCTTCTTCGATTACTGCAAAGTTTTTCTCAGCTAAATCTGGTCTAAAACGACCTTTCAACGTTTTGCGGATTCCTTCTAGACTGACGATTTCGGTCGATTTGGCGACACATCCTAGTAGTGCCGTGTTGGTTATTGGGGCACCCAAAATCCTCAGGGCAATTTCCGTTGCTGGGACTGACCAGACTTTGCCTTTCGTCACTCTGAGGCTTTCTCGCAGAGCGGCTGGCTCCTCTTTGGAGTTGATAATGAGTATGTTGTCATCGCGGTTTAATCCAGCTGTTACTGGAACAGTTTTCAGCAATGTGTTATCCAAAACGACGACGACGTCGGGGTCATATATCGCGCAGTGCAACCTTATTGGTTCAGTGCTTATTCTTGTAAAAGCAGTTACCGGTGCTCCCATTCGCTCAGGCCCAAACTCTGGGAAGGATTGAATGTATTTGCCTTCGTCTAGGGCTGTTCTTGCTAAAAGCTCGCTGGCTGTCCAGGCGCCTTGACCGCCTCTACCATGCCACCTAAATTCAACCATCTTTTTCAAGTAAACCTCTTCTCCCATAACGGTTATTTCCCAATTTAATTGAGGGATGCCTTCATATACATTTTGCTATTTTAACACATTTTTCATAGTTAAACGTTTGAAGCCAGCGTTTTAATGTAAACCTTGTTCTTTATTAAGTTGACAAAAGCTAATTTTATACGCAGCATGAGTCTTTTTAAAACCTACTCTTAAAAAAGAGTCAACTATCGCATGCTTGTTGAACTATGAAGCAGAAAAGTTATATCCACCTACACTTTCTAACATTCTGAAGGAATTTTACATAAGAGTGGGAAAGGGGTTATGGCAGAAGTAGTCTTGACTGCTGATAGGACTTTAATGAGCAATTATCACAACAACGAGTTCTTAGGCTTTGGCACGTGTGCTCCCCCAAACTTCATACCAGAATGGCTATTCAGTTATCTCTTCTTTCCAAGGTTAAAATCAAAACAAGGTATTCCCAAAGCGGCTCCTTACGGCCTCAGAAAAACCGAGGCTCAACTTTTGAAAGAAGGCTTCAACGTTGAAACAGTCAGCCCAAACCATCTAAGCAACTACCTCAAAGACGCAAAAGTCCTAGGCATCCACACCATGGACCCATTCGGTTTAGGTCCAGCATCCACTACACTTGCCGCACTATTCAAAAAGGAGCCTTATTTAGCCAAACACTTTCAAAGCTTGCTAAAAAGCCCAGCCATCGCAAAGGCCAAAAAAAAAGGGTTAAAAGTGTTTGTAGGCGGGCCAGGCGCATGGCAATTTCATTACCGAGAAGACTCTGTGAAAGAACTAGGCATAGACTGTGTAGTTGAGGGCGAAGCGGAGAACGTAATTGGAAAACTCTTCAAGGCTGCAATCGAGGGCCAAGAAATCCCTAATTACTACGAAATAGGGGCAGGTGAATCTCCAACCTTAGAGGTNNGATTCCAGACATTGTCAACCCGGCTATTAACGGTTTAGTTGAATTAGGTCGGGGGTGCTGTAGGGGCTGTCAATTCTGCAACGTTACACAGCGACCATTACGTTGGTATCCGCTGGAAAAAATTAGTCGCGAAATGGATGTTAATGATGCTCTAGATACTGGCGTGTGCCTTCACGCCGAAGACGTCATGCTCTACGGTTCACCCAACACTACGCCAAACGAGGAGAAACTAGTAAAGCTTCACGAGATGGCGACTAAAAGGGGCGTAGGTGTATGCTGGAGTCATTGTTCCTTGGCTGCGATAGCGTCAAAACCTCAGCTGCTGCCAAAGTTGTCAGAGCTTATTCTTCAAAACCAAAAGTGGTGGGGGGCAGAAATAGGCATCGAAACGGGTTCACCAGAAATCGCTAAGAAAATTATGCCAGCTAAGGCACAACCGTTTAGCGCTGACAATTGGCATGATGTTGTAGTCCAAGGCATGGGAATAGCACATGATAACATGCTCGTGCCAGCCTGCACACTTATCGTTGGTTTGCCAGAGGAGCAGGAATCAGATATTCTAAAAACCATGGATTTGGTTGATGACCTCAAAGACATACGAAGCTTAATTGTGCCCCTATTCTTTGTTCCACTCGGTCGCCTAAAAAGCAAGGACTGGTTCACCAGCACCAAAGTAAATGATCTACACAAAAAACTGCTTCTTCAATGCGCAAAAAGGGATTTCCGCTGGGTAGATGACCTCATAGACATGTCCATGTCAGACCACTGGTATCAGGCATTCACCAAAGAATTCTACAAGGGTTTCTCGGCAATTGCAAAGTATAGAGTAGGAAAAATAAAGTAAGTTTTCAACAATTTACTTAACATTGTACTTCATAGTCCCCTTTCATCTCGATAGATTGCTAAAGGTGATTTGACGAAAATAAGAATCAAGATGTATTCAGATTATGTTTGTCCCTTCTGTTATCTGGGTGAGGCAACAATTGAAAAACTCAAAGACAAATTTGATAATGATGGAACATATTGGAATCGAAATCCACCCTGAAACTCCTAGTGAAGGAGTTGACCTGAAGGGAAGAGTATCTGATATAGAAGAATTGTATCGACATCTAAGAAGCAAAATTTTCCTATACGTCAATAAATAATAAATAGTTTAAATCGACACATGCCTCAAAGAAAAAAATCGCCAAAAATTGAGTTTGTTTGTTAAAAATATTCTTTTGAAAATATTAATAGGTTAGGATTAAGTTTTCAAAAAAATGTAGTTGTATAGTTTTATTCGTGCTTTAACCAATATAAACAGCTGAATAAGTGCTGATTCTATATGCATATCTGAAAAATGGAAAAGGAATTTTGGATTACGAAAAAAATAAGTTTTACAAATTCGTCGATCTTCTCAAAAACCTTGGTGTTCTTGTTGTATTGAATGGAATCTTTCTCGAACTGTCGCTATGAGCTCTTCAGCTTTGACTGGTTTAACAAGAAAATCGTCAGCTCCATAATCGGCAGCTTTTTTTCCTGCTTCATCTGTGGAGAAGCCCGTGATAATAATTTTGATTGTTTTAAGGTTATTTGGTATTTTAAGCAGAAGGTCTGTTCCATCCATGTCAGGAAGCTTAACATCAACCAAATACGCACTGAACTTTGCTTTTTTTATTTTTTTGAGGGCACCCTTGCCTGTCTCAGCAGTCTCAACATTGTATCCTTCCTTTTCTAAAATACTCTTAAAAACTCTCAAAATATTCGTATCGTCATCTACTACAAGAATTCGATTTCTTTTCCAGTTCATTTAACTCCTCCATAAAGCATTAATAAGTCGAAAAAAGTTCCGGTGGCCGCTGGCTTTCCTGAACCCGTCGGCACAGTAACTTAATCACGGTTGTTCCTATATCAAAGAATGTAACTTAAAGATGTATGTCATCGGACAAAAATTCTATCTTTTGAATAAATTTTTTATCGTTTCCAATTAAGTCGCAAAATTTGTAAAGGAAACATTTTTTGATAGCGGGGCACTCTATGTTGTTCTGACTTCACAGGCACACACACTTAATTCTGCAATAAAAGATCTTTTGATGGAAGGTGATAGAATGCCTGAAGAGAAGAAAAAAGTTGAGAATGCTGCTGAAAAAACTAGAGAAGCAGTCGGCAAAGACATCAAGAAAAGCGCCAAAGCCGTAGAAGATCTTGGAAAAGGAATAAAAAAAAGAACTCAAGAAAAAAGAATAAAGAAAGCAAGCGCACCCATTTCAAAGAACTTATTTACCATTGACTCGCCATCTGTATTTTAAGTTGTGTGGCTGTGAATAAACAGAAACAGCTAACTGAACTTTTTGCTTCAAATGCCCAGTTGTGAATGCAACCTCACAGTCACATACGCATAAGTAAGCTATTGCCTATTTATAATTTAGAAGACATTTTGATGTCAAAAATAAGGGCAGATAGTTATGAAAAGTAAAGAATTTATGGAAAAAGATGTTTTTGCTTTAGATGAAAAAATCGGTAAAATCAAAGACATAGAAGTAGACCCTAATGAGTGGAAAGTAACTTATCTTGAAGTTGAATTGGATAAAAGTGTAGCTGAATCAGTGCTTGGCGCAAAGAAAGGCGGAGTGCGAAACATGTTGAACCTTTCAGCTTTAGAGAAAGGAACTGGCATGTGGATGAACAATGGATTGCACTTAAAAGTTGCGAAAGATAAGCTTCACATGTACCTGAGCCCGGTAGTTAAAACTTAGGACTGCACAATTTTTTAGTGTATTTTAGGAGGTGTAGCAAATTATGCCAGAACAGCAATTGGACGTCAAAGAACAGATACAGAAGATGGGCGAAAAATGGAATGAATTTCAGAAAACCTGGGTTTCCCACTTCAAAGATATGGAAGTGGACGTATTAGAATGGAACTTTGGTGTTGGAAAAGCCGGTAAAGACACCATCCTAGAAATGAAAGCTAAGGTCGCAATAAGACAAAAAAAGTAGCAATCCTTACCTGATGTGGGTGTGGAAGAGTATCCTTCTTCGTCACGACCCAAACACATTTTTTTAGTATTGTTAACGTAGCCTTCTTTTATGTAATTATTTTAAAATTCTCAGTGTTGGATATATATTGGTAACTAAAGAAATAAAAATAAAAAAAACAAATGACGAAATAGACAAAATAGCGCAGAGGATTTTGCTAGAGCTTGAATCTGCAAGTTCCTCGGATTTATCTGAAGCAAGTTATGCTAAAATGATGTTACGCTTGTCAGACATCCATTATGCAAAAGGGGTACTGCAAAAGATAGGTGATGATAAATCTGAAGCTGAAAATGAATTGGAGAAAAGAGCGGTGATCAAAGTTCTATTATTTTCTACGTGGTTACAACGGCTTTATTTTATTATAAGATCTTTCCTAATGGGGCTCATAAGTGCCGCGGTTACATATCTTATCATATGGTATCTTGGTTCGATAAACGTCATAGGAAGCATAATAATCGGCACGTTTGTGTTTGTATTTTCTCTGGCAGTAACAAGATTATTTGATACTCAAATAACGCAAGCTACAAAAAAGATTGTTGAACTCATGACAAGTCATAGTGTGATTAGGGATTTTATTATGAAACACTTCTAACACCTCTTAGCAATTAAACATTTTTAGATTTTCGGAAATCATTTTATTAGTCTTTCCAACTGCCAAAGCTACACTTAAATAGTATACTGAAACTGAAAAGGAGCAGTAGACATTATGATGTGCCGTCGTGGCTCAGCCCGGTAGAGCGGCTGGCTGTTAACCAGTCGGTCAAAGGTCCGAATCCTTTCGACGGCGCCACTACTAACGGGAAGAAACTACCAGTTTTTTTTTCTGGTAGGTTCTCCTTCAACAATATTTTAGGTTTTTTGGAGGCAGATTTTTAGTTGGCCAGAGATAACGCCGCATTTTTGGCCAGAGCCCAGGAGCATCCATCCTATAGTAGCAGCTGGCGCAATAATCCCGACTTTTTTGCTCAAATCAAAATAACAGAAAAAGAGGCTATTTCATGAAGAAAATCTACACTGATGATCCCAGAGTGAAGTATGTAAGTACCTCAATCGCTCCTGAACGTACCCGTGAGGAAATCTCTGAAAAACTCCGCGCCTATGATACTTATGATATTTATTGGCATTGGCGTCCTGAACAGAGCGATGTTTATGTGCAGTTCATTATTGAGGAAGTCATAGATGGGGTACCGGTTAAAGTTGGCGCTAAAGTTGTAATGCCTATCATTTGGGATAAGTCAATTTCTAGAAGTCCAAACCCGAAGCGCAGGATTGAGCAGGTAAATTTGGCTGTTTCGATGCGAGCAATGTTCTGGTACATCAAAGCAAATTTAGAAAATGCTTATGCAATGCAAAGTAGCCGGGTTGCTGCGTTTTTGCCTGATACGGTTCAGCCTAATGGCAAACGCATGTTTGATAATTTGAAACTACGTCTTGATCAGTTTGCCGCTTTACCTGAGGCACCGAGAGAGAAACCGCTTGATGTAGAAGTTATTGTTCCGAAGAGGAGTGCGGAAAAACGTGAGCGAATCATTGTAACCAATGAGTATCGCGAGGAAAATCAAGACGTCGTAAGGGAGGCTTCTTGATTGGGTTCTATGAAAATGGGCCCTTGTAATATTCTTCAGCCTTTACTTGATCAAGCGGCAGCAGAAGAGAAAACTTTGGGTTCCCCAACCAAAAAAACGTTGCTTGCGATTACAGAATCATTGGTGAAGTACGCGCCAAACCTGTACACGTCTATGAGTGCGCCAAGTTATAGTGCAGAAGAGAAGATTGCTGCTAAGACCTTGTTGGGAAAGTATGGGCTTGCAAGGTTAGCTAATTTGAGTGCCCGATGCAAGAAGGCAACTTTGCAGCTGATTGCGGAGGCAAAGGAGGTCGCTTGATTGAAGGACAATAAAGCATTTGATTTGGGTTCTGTTGAGCCGAAAGATCAAAAACAGCCTTCACCGATCACTCAATTCACTGATAATTATTGTAGGGTCTGCGCTGACTTCGGGGTTAGCTGTAGCTGCACGTCGAATTCTGAACATCGAGATCTCTGCCTTGAGATTCAGATGGTTCAAGCATGGCAAGCTCTTCCTTCGCTAATTGAGAAACTTTGCAAAGTTCTTGATCGCCCCGTGCCCGTCTCGCCGCCCGCAGCTGCTAACCTTCCGGAAGCCCCTCAGAGTGAGAAGGTTCAGCGGTCGACTCACCCAACTGAGGGGCATCGGGAAGGTGACATCGTCTGGATCTGGATCGAGAAAGATGGTGGTGAGCGTTATGAGAAGGCGCTTGAGAAGGACAATCAGCGCTCGAATGACTATTTTGCTGTCCGAAGGCAGATTCTTGAAGCTGAAGATGCGGGCAAAAAGGGCGCTGTGATTGGGGGTAAATGGTATTGGTTAAGCAAACAGCGGGATTGGATTGGGCGTAAGCCTGCTAAAACGTTCGCAACAGGAGGCCGACGCTATTGAGTCAACAGCGTTTAGAGAGAATAGATGCTGTCTTACAAGCCTTAAAAGAAGAGGGTGGCAAGTTGACTTATGCAGCTTTAAGACAACTTATCGTGAAAACAACCAGAGTTTCCTTTGAAACTGCTGAAAAATATATTGAAGAAATGGCTGCCATGGGCAGAATAAAACCCATCGACGTTTTCTGGACTCTTGTTCCAACATCAGAAAAAGAAGCAATGCGAACTAAGGAGAATTCTTAGAGGTTTTTTATGTCTAACTCATCTCTTAACTCCGCAAACACCTCTAGCAACACCAGTTTAAACAGTTTAGCGGATAGGTGCTTCTCAGTTGAGAAAAGAGTCTTTCATATAATTGATGCCTCAGAAATTGAGCTCACACCGATTGAGATTGCCAAGAAAATCCATGCGCCTCATAAACCTACACGTGGCCAATGCACAACAGTAAGAGGAATTCTTAGAAAACTCTTAGTAAAAGGTGAAGTGTTGCAGCCTTATCCTGGAAGTTACTGCAACAAAATCACCCATAGGGTGCGGTTCGTGCCGTTGTGCGTGCACAACATTTCGTTGCGGAGTTTTGTTTGTCAGGATGTGGAGTCTTGGGAGAAGGATGAGTTTGTTGGGGGCGTTAAGATTCATGTTTGTTTTGGATCTGAGCGAAGAAAAATCAGCGGTTACATCGCTTGTGATGTTGGCGGGATGAGTCATGATGCCTGTCTTCTGGCGTTGAATCGCTGGTTTGATATTGTGCAGGATCATTTAGGCTGGCAGCTTAATGATTTGCAGATTTTGACTTTTGAATGCAACAAGGATTACCATGGAATTCGAATTGATGGAGTTCAATGCGTCACTAAAACGGATCTCGAGGGGATGGTTGAACGAGTTTACCAAAAAGAAGAGAACCTGGTTCGCAAGGAGCGCAAAGTTACTCGCCCGATGAGTGTAACAAAGTTTGAAGAGGCGATTTCAAAAGGCTTCCAAGATAGCGAGAAAGCGCAGAATAGTTTTGAGTTGCGCGAAGAAGTTAAGCGTGTTTCTGAGGCTTTGAAATTTAATAATAGTCGGTTGCTTGGAGTTGAGCGGATGCAAGAGGCTATCTATAATTTTGTCCGTAAAACTCCTGACCTCAATAGGATAGAGAATTTTGAGTTAACAGTTGAAAAATTCGCTTTGAACGTGAATAAGCTTACCGAAGTTTTGAGCAAACTCAGCGATGTTGATGATCCGACGCGGCTTGCTGAAGGCCAGAGACGATTAGGAGATTATGTTAGATGAGTGATTTGATGTATCTGCGTGGAAAAGCTTGCAGGCGCATAATGAAGGCAGCTTCGTTAAATGATGTTTGGAGCATGAAGCGTTTTGCGGCGATTAATAGTTACTTGGCTTCTTTGGAGGCTGTTTGATAATGGGTGCACATGAGAAGAAACGTGCTAAGAAGCGGCAGCAAAAGCAACGCGAGTTATTGAAAAGTTTAAGGTTATTTGGTGATCAGAAATGAGCGAGAAAAAAATAAGTTTGCAAATCCCTGAGGCCTATCTGGGTAAGCTTGTGGATTTTGAAACCGGCAAAGAATCAGTCCAGACTTCAGCTGAAGGAGGCAAAAGCTACGTCTTATAACCCAAGATATCTACAGAGATTTGCATTAATGGCAGTTAAAACATGTTCAAAAGCAATTTCAGCACAGCGTTTGGGGTATGGGAAAAGTCCATGCTTTTCACAAGGCACTTTTCTGCAGTTGGTTGGTCCTGATTACTCATTATCAATTTTGCCATGTATTGTTGGAGAAGAACTCGTGGAGTGTGCATTCTGATATGGAGAACACTGAAAAACCCGTTCAGAACCAGAAAAAGAAGAGAAGCCAAAGCGATAAGATCGGTCGTTTGAAGTACAATCAGCAACTTCTCAAACAAACCCTATCAGAAGTCGAAGAAGTTAAACTGATGCTGAGAACAATCTTTGCCGGCCTTAAGGGATCTTTCAATTTTGAGCAATCATTGATTGAACGGGTTGCGTGTGGAGACGAAGTAGACAAAGAAATACTGCAACTTCTGTTTGAGGCAGGAACGCCCGGCTTGCTGCCAAAGGACATAGCGACCAAACTTGAAAAACTAAAGATCACCAGGCATCAGGTCAGCAGAAGAATCCAAAGAATGAATAAGCGCCTTGAAAAAGAGTTTGGCGAGCAAATTGCCGAACAAAGAGGCTGGCACTGGTCGCTTACAAGTTTTGCTTTGGAAACAATAGGACAAACCGAAAAAAAATAATCAGAAAAAATTTTATCTTAAGCAGTTGCTTGGGAAAAGGTTTACTTGCTTAAGTTACTTGTTTTTTCGATGCCTAACTATGATAGCAATTGAGAGCATGATTAAAAGCAATAGCGGAATTGCTAACCACGAAATCTCTGGAAGGGTTGGAGTGGGTGATGTTGTTGCTTCTGTTGTTTGTGTGGGTGTTGTTGTTGTGGTTGTAAGTGGCATTGTTGGGTTGGGGTTGGTTGGTGCAAGGCTGGGTGTTAGGGTGGGTGTTGGTTGGGGACTGGCTGTTGGAGTTGGGCTTGGTGTTGGAGTGGGCGTCGGGGTAGGTGTGGGAGTAGAGGTAGGCGTTGGAGTTGGTGTTGGCGTCGGAGAGGGTGTAGGTGTTGGTGATGCCGTGGGCGTTGGAGTAGGTGTTGGAGTTGGAGACGGACTCACAATGATTGCAACGGCGTTTGAAGTTGGAGATGTGACGGGAGTGGATGCGCTGTCAGTCACCTTGCATGTAATCGAATGCGAAGTCCCTGTTGCAGAATAAGAATAGTTCGGGCTGTTAGAGCCAACCGCTGAGCCATCCAAAAACCATTGATAAGACAAAGTGCCTGAACCGCCAGTCTCCGTAGCGGTGAATAGTTGGATTTGACCATCAGTTAAAGAAAGTGGGCCAGCCGGAGCGACAGAAACAGAAGGATCAGAATTTACTGTAACCGAAGCCGCGGTAGACGAAACCGAAACAGGCGTACTAGCGCTATCAACAACTTGTAGTTCAAAACTCCAAGTTCCAGTTGTAGTAGAACCTGAAGTAACGAAAGAACAGCTAGATGAATTTGAACCACTAATGGGCGAGTAAGACCTGGCGCCAGGCGCCTCGGCAAGCCACTGATATGAGTACGGAGAAGTGCCAGTGGATTCAACAGAAGAAGTCAAACTGCTGGTCTGACCCTGATCAACCGTGCCAAGAGTTGACGTTACATTCGGAGGTACTAAAGCCGAATTCACCGTAACTGAAACTGCATTAGAAGCAGGAGAAGTAACAGGCACAGAACCGCTATCAGTCACCTTGCAAGTAACTGAATGCGAAGTGCCCGAAGCAGTGTAAGAATAGCTTGCACTGTTAGCTCCTGAAACCCCAGAGCCGTCCAGATACCACTGATAACTCAGTGTTCCCGTACCGCCAGTGGCCGCAGCTGTAAAAGCCTGAACTTGACCGACATCCATAGTAAGCGAACCAACAGGTGAGATACTCGCATAAGGCGAAGCCGTAATCACCGAGACTGAACCGCTCCCTTGATTTGTGACATAGGCATATTGGCCGTTTGGCGTTACAGCTATATCGTAAGGCTCTCTGCCAACAGTTATTGTTGATGTCACAGTATTTGTAGCAGTGCTAATAACCGAAACCGTAGTTCCGCCGCCTGAAACCGTACCGACGCCTGAATTTGCAACAAAGGCGTAGGCATCGTCGGGCGTAACAGCCACACCATAGGGCTCGCTTCCAACATTTATTGTTGCTATCACCTTATTAGTGGCGGTGTTAATCACAGAAACCGTATTGCTGCCTTCATTCGTGACATATGCGTATAGACCGTTGGATGCTATTGCTATATCGTAGGGCTCGCTTCCAACAGTTATAGTTGATGTCACAGTATTCGTAGCAGTGCTAAATACCGAAACCGTATTGCTAGCTTCATTTGTAACATAGCCGAATTGGCCGTTTGGCGTAATAGCCACATTGAAAGACTCGTTTAAATAACCAGTTACTGTCCCTATTACCGTGTTCGTAGCTGTATTAATCACCGAAACCCCACCGCCTGCAACATAGACGTATTGGCCATTGGGTGTAACAGTTAATCCGTAAGCTCCGCTTCCAAGGGGTATTGTCGCCGTCACGGTATTTGTTGCTGTGCTAATTACAGAAACCGTATTGCCACCTGTGTTTTGATTTGTTACGTAAGCGTATTGGCCGTTAGGCGTTATAGCTACATCGTAAGCAAAATCGTAAAATATGTTTCCAAGGGTTATTGTTGATGTCACGGTATTTGTAGCCGTGTTAATGACAGAAACCGCATCGCCGTCGTAATTTGTGACATAGGCGTATCGACCGTCGGGTGTAATAGCCATACCAATAGGAGCGCTCAAATCAGTTATTGTCATAGTCACCGTATTGTTAACTGTGCTAATCACCCAAATTGCATTCTTGGAATTTGTTACATAGGCATATTGGCCATTTGGCGTTACAGCAACATTTTCAGGCGCGGTCCATTCAAATCCTATTGTTGACGTCACAGTATTAGTAGCAGTGCTAATCAACCAAAGTTCACCGCCAAATTCGCCACCTTCTGTTTCATAGACGTACGCACCGTTAGGTGTAACTGCCTCGGGCCCTTCTACCATGTTTCCAACGGTTATTGTTGACGCGGTATTGGTCGCGGTGCTAATCAAAGAAATCGTGTCGTTGCCTGAATTTGAAACATAGGCGTATTGGCCATTGGGTGTTATAACCACATCTACAGGCGAGTTTGCAAGGGTTATTGTTGCCGTCACGGTATTAGTGGCAGTGCTAATAACAGAAACCGTGGTGCCGCCTTGATTTGTAACATAGACGTATTGACCGTTGGGTGTAATAGCTACACCACCAGGATCGCTTCCAACAGCTACAGTTGCCGTCACAGTATTAGTGGCAATGCTAATAACAGAAACTGTATTGCTACTTTCATCTGTAACATAGGCATATTGTCCATTGGGCGTAATAGCCACATTGAAAGGCGCGTTTCCAACAACTACAGTTGCCGTCACTGCATTAGTAACCGTACTAATAACAGAAACTGTATTGCTGCTTTCATCTGTGACATAGGCGTATTGGCCGTCGGGCGTTATTGCCACATTTAAAGGCGCGTATGCAAGATTTATTGTTGCCGTCACGGTATTCGTCGCAGTGCTAATAACAGAAACCGCATTGCTGCCTTCTTCTGTTACATAGACGTATGCTCCGTTAGGCGTAAAAGCCAAACCAGACGGATTGCTTAAACCATTTATCGTCGTTGTTACTGCGTTCGTGGCTCGAACCGACTGAGGAAATAATGCAAAAGCATAGAATAATAGGAAGATGACGAGAAGTATGCAGCTAGCTCTCAAAATTTTTGTTTTCTCATGCTTCATTTTGTGACCTCTCCATTCAAAGTCTCAACTGAAATCAGCGACTTGCATGCCAAATGGCTGAAAGAAAGAGCCTTAAGAAGCTCGCTCACAAATAAGCAATTAGACATTGAAATTAAAACTTCTGACATCCAACTTTCGTAATTCTTGGCGTCCAGCGAAACAACCTTGAACAAGCATATTCCTTCAAAAGAGTATCAGAGTAAGTGCCTTATCTAATTTTGCATCAAAAAATAGCCTAATGGTAAAGCAAAATTTCGAAAACGCATTTTTAAGAAGTTCCAAGAAAACAACCTAATTGTATGTTAGATTCCCTAAAACCCAAGAAGTAAGAACTTATATGCAAGATTCTCGGAAGTTTATTCGTGAAAAGCTTTCTTTGATAAGCTTAAAGGAGAACATGTTTGCTTATCCAAGTTAGATGGCGTAAAAAGAGCATCTTCGAAGAATAATTCTATGTACTCGCTTCTTGATCTTTTCTGCTTTGTAGCTTCTTGGTCTATTTTTTGTAGTATGCGATTTGAGAGGGCTATGCTAACGGGGTGCTTTCGCATTTTCGCTATCCTTTGCTAGATTTTGGTTTGTTAATATTTAATAATTGTTGTTAAGGTGTAACAACAGCCTTTTTCTCTAAAAAGCCAAATTCTTGATTCGGTGCTAATGTGGCTGAGAAAAAGACGAGTGTTAAGGTGCCTGAGGCTTATTTGCCCATAGTTGAGGACATTCGCCTTTTGAAATCTGACGAAAACAACCCAAACAAGATGACTATTAAACTGCAGAGTCAAGTTTGGCGTAGCCTCCAGAAATATGGCTGGACATACCCGATCATAACAAACAAAGAAGGAGTTTTTGCAGATGGCGAGCAGCGCGCAAGTTTGCATGTCGCATGGCGAGTTTTTTGCGCCTGTTCTGCGGCTGCCGAAAGAAAAAATGTGTTTCTAGTTGAAGGTGACTGGATTAACGCTTTTTTGGTTGAAGCTGAAGTTTTTCCAGAAGGCAACCACGATGACCAAGTGGACGTCTGCAGCCAGGGAGTTGTTATTCTGAATAGTACAGGCTCGCTGGATCAGGGCGTAGGTGCTGCAGTGATTAAGAAAAAACCAGTTAACGGTGACGATGATTAGAATGGAAAAAACTTTGGTATTTGCCAGTGCCAAGAATGAAATCGTTAAGGTTCTTGGAATTGAAGTTGCAAACGTGAATATAGGAAAGCTGCACATGAAAATTAACGGTAAAGACCTGAAGCAAGATGTAGTTTTAGACGAGTTGCAAGTCTCCGCTGACGTAGAAGAGAAGAAACATGAAGAGACGTATTGAGGCGATCTCAAATTAGGCTTTTTTCAGCCATATTTCAAAGCCAATGTCTTCGTCAATGATTTCACATCGCTTGAATTTAGATTGTGCGACGAGTTCTTGGATTTGCGTCTTTGTGTATGCTGACTTAGCCAGCGATTTGAAGGTTGTTTTGGTGAAGTATGAATCGAATCGGTTTAGGTGCATCTGGTCGACGAAATTATTGAGCTTGCATGTTGGGGTGTCTTTGTTCATGTCGTCGATCAAGGCTTTGGCGCCTGCCTTCAATACTCTGAACATTTCGTCCAAAACTCTGACTGGCTCTGGGAAGTTCTTGAAAGCAGAAGTGCAAACTATGAAATCAAAGCTCTCCGCCTCAAAGGGCATATTGGCGGCGTCGCCCTGCCTGAAATCAACTTTAACTCCTGCTTTTTCCGCTTTGCTTTGGGCGATTTTCACGAACGTCTTACTTATGTCTAAGCCAGTTATGCTGTAATTGCCAAGCTTTGCAATTTCAATCGACAAGTAACCTGGGCCAGGTGCCACTTCAAGCACGCTGCCGTTTAGCGGTATGCTGTCGCTTGCCAACTTAGCCCACGCCTTATACTGTTCAATCATGTGCTTCTGAACTCTGTCGTACTGTTTGGCAACAATGCCCTCCATCGCTATGCCCTTGTATGGTTTCCTCTTTTGCGTCTCAAGATTTGTTGTCATTTCTATCTTTCTCAAAAAGCAATGGCACAACTTGGAATAAATAGTCAGCTCACCTAAGGAACTCACTTAAAGTTACTATCTGAACGCAAGGTCCATGAATGGTTTTTAGGAAAACATCAACTTTTCAATCCTACAAATATTAAAGTTAAATAGATATGCAATTATTTTCAGGATTGAAAACGCAAAAAGCGCCGAGAGTAGACGTGCGAAGATAAACTCTATTATTGAAATGCTTGAGGAAAGCAAAACTTTTCATTGAATCAGAAGAATTAAACTGGTTTTTTAGCAAGGAATATCTCATCTCAAAAAAATCAGAACAACAAAACTGAATCGAAAAAACCGTAGGAAGCTTCCAAGCCGCTGTTGTGGATCCTAACATAAAATTTTCCACTTGGCTATTTGTCAACTCAGGCAATCCAAACACCTGCAAAAAATGCGACGATTACAGCGGCGATGAATATGAGCTTGAGGACCCTGACGATTTACTAGATATTTTCCCATACGGGGTATTTGTCGCAGATGATACTTTCGCTTGTAACGTTCACCCGAACTGCGCATGCCACTGTGTTAAGCAGTCGGATTATCAAAAAATTTAGTGAAAAATAGCGGCTGCGAATAAAACTTTGGAATTGCTCCACGACGTTTCGCGTGCGCCAATAAAAAATGATCTAAGCAGAAAAGATATAATTTATGAAAAAGAATTTGGATTTTCACACAATTTCGACAAGCCATAGCGCAACCAAAGGGTGGCATTCGCCAAAGGTTGTATTAAGCGTGATTATTGTTTCAAGCGGCTTTGGAACCGGTTCGATAATGTTAGGTCCTTGGTTTTTTAAGATTAAAGGTCTCTATTACTTGCAATACAGATTTTTGCTGAAAATAGTTGGTTTAGAACAAAAAAAGAGGAAAAGTCTAAGCTACTTAGTTGTTTTTTTCAGGTGGAAGCCTTGACCTAACTGTTTAACTGCTATTTTTTGAACTTCTTCATGAATTGCTGTGGCGGGTTTTTCCATGATCTTCTCGTCCACGTCTATTTGATGAATAGAGTGGCCTGGCTTAGGTGAAATACCTGCTCGAATTATTGCTCCATCAGTGCCTCGAATTTCAGAGCGAAAAGTCCCAACAACATCTCCTTTCTCGTCGACAACAATGTTTAGCTGCATGGCTAGACCCCTTCATATTGCATGCTGACTCGAGTGCGGATTGATCCAACATTTGTGCAGTTTATCCAGTATGTACGTTGACCATTGCGCTGGGTGGGGTTATCGCTGATATTGGCTTGAATCGATTTATTGTAGTTGTCTGTTTGCAAACTTCCGCCGGGGTCATCAGGATTTGCGATCATGTATATTGCTCCGTGATCGTTTTGATCATTGTACGCAATAGACATCCAACCACTTTGACCTGGATTGAGTGTTATAATAACTCCTGTGTCGTTTGACATGCTTTTAAGCCTTCAATATTAAATCTAATTGTTCATGTTTATAGATTTGTGACTGTATCTTGACACGAACCATTTTTCGCGTTTCCTTTTGTGTGTTAATGTTTTTCGCAGGATAGGTTTTACGTTTTTTGGCGCGTGCGCCAAAAATTTAAATATTTTTGGCTTCTAACCCGCGAGAAAATACTTTTCCATTCAACGCTCACCCGAATTGCCTGTGTTATTGTGTTAAGCAAGCGAAATAATACCAAAAAATCTAAAGAAAAAAAGCCGGTGCCGAAACTTTGGAATTGCTCTATGATGTCGACGTAAAAGCCAGTCTTGATGACTTAAGGAAAACAGGCATCATAGAAGGCCAAGCGATTGATTCCTCAGTTAACAAAAACCGCTGGCAGGTCCCGGATGAAGACCTGGATTATTTTGCTTCTACTCTTAAGGATGCACAGGTTCGCATTAACACGGCGAAAAAGTTGAAGCTGTTAAGGGCTTAGTTACTAAGACTAAGAGTTTGGGCGATGTTGCCTTTTTTGAGGCTGAAGTATCGGGTGACCCGATGATTTCTTTTAGCTATTCAATTCTGTTGGTTTGAGTTTTGGGTCTTATCGCTAATCCGGCTGAGACGTATAGGTTTCTGAGGGTTTCTATTCCTGGGCTTTGGAAGTCTTCGTAAGTGTCGATTGTTTTGCCCATAAAGTACTTGATGATTTGCTGTCTATCTTTTTCGCTATCTTCCCAAGATTCACATTCAAACTTTGTAATCACCCAAGGTCATCCTCTTTGCTCTGTAACGTGCTCGCCAAATTTCTTCTTCAAGGGATTATCCATTCGTTTAGAAAATCAGCTTTACCTCATTAAACAAAAAAGGGAAAAAGCGATTGATGTCACGAAACGTCCGACGTTCAAATCCCAGCGGCCCCACCAACATATGTCCGAAAAAGTACTAGCCTTTTTTCTTTTTTAGCTCCTTTTTTTGAGTATTTAGAAGGTCCTACGTCAGGCGCTAAACCGCCAGCTGCTCAAGTTTTCCTTTGTATGGATTGTGTTTTTTGGTGTGGTCGTTGCTCTGAGCCCACCTTAAAGGGTAAGAAGTCGATTAATCAGTTAGCTTCAAGCGATGCTTGCTCTAAGTTTCTGTCCAGAGGAGGCAGCCCTAATTGAGCTTTGTCTCTGATTCGTTTAAGCCTCCATGCCTTCTTGGATATTATCCCTGCATAAGTAATCCTCAGTCGAAAGACTGTGCTGTTATGGATATTTGTTCTAAGGATTTGTTTTTCTGCAAGTTTGCAAAGTTGGCGTTTGCTGATGGAACTGATATTTCGTGTAAGCGGTACAGTTTTGCTAATCGGCATTGTACGCATGGTGGCGGTTCTTGTCCTGGGCGGGGCGCTCTTGAGCATCGACGTTTTGGAGGCAGGTAACGATGATTCAAAACGGCGACAGTTCAATAAGAGACAGAATTAAATCTGATGTTTTACAAGAAGTCCAGCGCGTCTTACTAACTTATGAAGAAAGAATTGCGGTTCTAGAAAAAGAAAACCGACTGCTTTGGGAAGAAAATAGGAAACTTTGCAGTGCGTTAGACGACCTAACGCTTTCTATTGACGCTTTCGAGGAAGAAATGAAAGCGAAAATAAATGATGCCTTATCCAACTCGGTGGAGGCCTGATTTTTTGGTGGCTGCATCTGATAACTCTACAAACAGCAATAGTAACTTAAGTGTAAACAGTTTAGCGCCCACTTCACAGGATAAGCGAAATAAGCTTAGCAGCCGCGGCTTTTCAATTGAATCACGGGTCTTTCATGTTATTGACGCTTCTGAGGTAGAACTACGTCCTGCCGAAATTGCCCGAATGATTCATAATGACAAAAAACCCAAGGAAATAAGACCCGGCCAGTATTCTACAGTCCGAGTTGTCTGCAAGAAACTACTTGATAAAGGCTTAATTGTGCAGCCATACCAGGGAGCTTACTGCAACAAAATCACCCACACCGTGCGGTTCGTTCCACTTTGCGTGCATAATGTGACTTTGC
>PLSP01000029.1 GCA_003165195.1 Candidatus Bathyarchaeota archaeon
GACGCCGGAAATTAGCCGAACTATACAATTCTCTTTTAAAAAATACTCCTGTAATTACACCAGTTGAAAGAGAATATTCAAAACATGTTTACCATCTTTACGTAATACGCCATAAAGAACGCGATAGGTTACAACAGTTTTTGTTTAAACGGGGAATCCAAACTTTGATACATTACCCCATTCCAGTTCACATGCAGGAAGCTTATCATATTAATGCAAAGTTGCCTGTCACGGAAAAAATTACTGGGGAAATACTATCTTTACCTTTACATCCTTGGCTAAAAGAAGAGGAAGTTAATTTAATTTCAGAGGAAATAAGTAAATACTTCAATAATAAGTGATCATTGCCACTAAAATATCGTTAAGGGTAAAATTCAATTGGAAGCAGCAAAAAATTTAGCCTATAATAAGCAATTATTTGAAAAAGCGGTAAACAAAGCGCAGAAATCATTCAAAAGCGGCAAACTTAATTCCGCAATGGCCTGGGCTCAAATTGGAGCTGATTTCGCAGAGGCAAGGCATCCTGGATTTTATGCCGATAAGACCTTGGAGTCTTTGCTTTTAGAAATAGCTGCGAAATTAGGCAATTGCGAAAAAATAAAATTGGGACAACCCAATATTTCTCTTAATTCTTCAGGCAAGAAAAAAGTTCTTCATGTACTGACCGAAGCGCTAGTGGATGGCGGTCACACTCGTGTGGTTACTGAATGGATCAAGAATACATCGGATACGTGCATCTCGGGCTTAGTTACTACTGATCAGAAGGGACCACTCCCTACAGATGTCGCTTCTACACTTAAGAAAACCGGTGGATGGTATAGATCATTATCGGTTAATTCACCAAATTTGATAGCTCGCGCTCAATTGCTAAATCAATTAAGCAGAGACTGGGCAGACTTAGTTGTTCTTCATATTCACCCGTACGATGCTATCGCAATTGTAGCTTTCGGGGTTGAAGATGGTTCCCCTGTTATTTTTTTTAACCATGCGGGACATGTATTTTGGTTGGGCGCAAGTGTTGCGGATGCAGTTGCTGATATTCTTCCCTGGCAGCAAGAAACGACATTAAACCGACATGGAGTCAAAAACTCAAAAATCTTACCGATTCCGATACCCAAACCCAGTAACGAATCAAATTATGACGAAGCCAGAAAAAAACTTGGTTTGCAAAAAAATAATGTTATGTTGCTGACTATAGGCGGCGATTTCAAATATACCCCCTACGCAGGCTACAATTTTATTGAAGTGCTTCTAAAAATCCTAAAGAAGCATCCTAACGCCATCCTATTCGCTATAGGTCCGAGGAATCAGGGTAAATGGGCTAAAGCATCTGACCAGGTAAATGGGCGAATTCGAGCATTGGGCTCCATGAATTTCACAAAATTACACACTTTCTACGATGCTTCAGACATTTATGTTGACAGTTTTCCTCTAGCAGGCGGTGTAGCTCTGCTTCAGGCAGGAGTGCTCGGTAAACCCCTCATTGGGTTACGTGAAAAAGAAGCCCCGAATATTAATTTATCAGGAGATGTAGCTTTAAGAAGTTTTGATATATTTGCGCCGTCAGTTGAAGCATTTCATGATTCTCTTGAGAACATGATTACCGAGCCATTGAAGTTTAGGGATTTAGCTTACCGCGTTAAAGAAAAAATAGAAGCTGCACATTGCTCACCTGGATGGAACAGATACTTAGACGAAGTCTTGCAATCGTTACCTTTGCAACACTCAACGCATAATATAAATCCATTAAACTTTCCACCAGATTCAGCGGAAGTTTTCTTGGAGGGCTTCCAAGCAGCTTATCAATCGGACGAGGACCCCTACAACTGTTTTGGCAGAAAAATTTTCAAAAATTCGAGATATCTTTCCCAGATGGAGCGAGCAAGAATTTTACCTGATATTATGCCCCGGATCAAAGATATTCAAACGCTTAAAGATTCAATTGGTTTTGTGAAGAAAGCCCTTTTTGAGTGATTAATTCTCACATTAGTTCGATTGATGGAAACTGCTTGTTCCGAGGAGCAGAATTCAACGCTCCGTTTTAAGCTGAGAAGCGAAGACGTTATATTTACCAAGTTTATTGACTGACTTTTCATTGGGGATAGTGTGTGATGGCAGCGAAACCTAGAATCTCAGTTATAGGTGTGGGCTATGTTGGTTTATGTACCGCTGTTGGGTTTGCCAGCAAGGGTTACAGCGTTGTTTGTTCAGATGTTGACAGTGGAAAGGTTTCGAAAATTAAGGCGGGGATTCCTCCTTTTCATGAGCCAAACTTGCCTCAGATGCTTGAAAAATCCATCAATCAAGGTTATCTAACATGCTTGGTTAACCAAACCGAGGCTGCGGTGATGGAGACAGATATTACATACATAGCTGTTAGCACTCCAAGCAAAGAGGACGGCAGCATTGACCTGCGGTATATCGAAGCGGTTTCTCGTGACATCGGCAAAACGTTGAGGCAAAAAAACGGGTACCATGTGGTGCTGGTTAAAAGCACAGTTGTTCCGGGCACAACTCAGAACACAGTAAAGCCGATTTTGGAAGCGGAGTCCAAGAAAACTTGCGGAAGAGACTTCGGTTTATGCATGAATCCAGAGTTTCTACGTCAGGGCAGCGCTTTTGAAGACACCTCTAATCCAGACCGGGTTGTAATAGGCTCTTTCGACGAGAAATCCGGCGACGCCATTGAGCGGCTTTACAGAGATTTTTATCATCCTAAAGTTCCCCGCATTATACGAACTAGTTTGGCGACTGCTGAACTCATAAAGTATGCAAGCAACGCAATGCTTGCGACAAAGATTAGCTTCATCAATACGATAGCAAACATCTGCGAGGAAATCCCAGGGGCAGACGTTAAGGTTGTTGCAGCCGCCATGGGGCTTGACAAGCGCATCGGACCACTTTTCTTGGATGCTGGTTTAGGGTACGGCGGATCTTGTTTTCCCAAAGATGTTAAAGCGTTAATTGCGTGCTCCAAAGCGTTGGGCTATGAGCCTGAGCTGTTGGATTCAGTGGAAGATGTAAATCATAAGCAGCCGCTTAAAGCCGTAGAATTCGTCAAGCAGCAGCTAGGCAATCTTGAAGGCAAGAACATCGCTATTTTAGGTTTAGCTTTCAAACCGGACACAGACGACATGAGAGAAGCACGAGTTATCCCAATCATAAATGAACTCCTCAAGGAAGGCGCCGTCATAACTGCTTATGACCCAGTCGCGATTTCCATGGCAAAAAGCATTTTCCAAAACAAAATCAGTTACGCTGACTCAGCAATCGGTTGCCTCAAAAACGCTGACTGCGCAATCGTCGTCACAGAGTGGGAGGAATTCAAGAAGCTCTCGCCTGAAGACTTTTGCATAAACATGCGGCACCCAATCCTGATAGATGGCCGACGAATCTACTGCCCTGAAGTATACAGTGAAAAACTAAAGTTCACCGCCATTGGCTTAGGAAAATAGCTGCAGGGAAAGACAACTGCCCAATTTCTTTTACTCGATGAAAGCTCAAGAGTTACCTTCCAAACGCAAGTTTGTTAAACCAAAAGCGATAAACATCAGCTTATTTAACAAAGAGTAAACTTAACTTTCGTTGACTTGGATGAGAACATGACTAAAGCTGCACAGATGGCAAAAATCACAGCCAGAGGCGGCGTCCATATGCTGTGGGGTCTAGTTCTCTCCACTGTTATCTCGTCGGTTGGCACAGTAATTATTGCTCGTGTGCTGGGCGCCGACAATTATGGCTTGTACTATATCGCTTTTACAGTACCTAATCTGCTTTCCGTGCTTCGGGATTTCGGCATAAACACAGCAATGATAAGGTATTCGGCGCAATACAACAGCGAAAACGATGTTGCGAAAATAAAACGTGTTTTTGTCGCCGGTTTAATCTTTGAGGTTGCCATGGGGTTGCTGCTTTCTCTGGTTGCCTTTGCTTTTTCAGGCGTGTTAGCAGTTGGTTTTCATCGGCCAAGTATGGTTCCGTTGATTCAGGTTTCGTCCTTGATAATCTTGACTGGAGCGTTGACTAACGCAGCGTCCGCGGCCTTTACTGGCATGGAGATAATGCATCTTAACAGCATCGTGTTAGTTGTTCAGTCGTTAGTTAAGACTGGGTTGATAGTTGGACTTGTGCTTTTGGGTTTTGGTACGCTTGGGGCAGTCACAGGTTTTACCTTGGGAACTATGGTTGCGGGAGTCACTGGGGCTCTTTTAATGTGGGTTATGTATCGGTCTTTGCCCAAACCAGTTGGAGGTAAACTAGAAGTTTTGGCAACGACTAAGATCATGATAAAATATGGTTTACCCGCTTCTGCCGGCACTATATTGTCTGCTTTTCTGGGTCAACTCTATAATTATATTTTAGCGGTTTTCGTCATAAATAACGCCGTCATCGGTAACTATAATTTGGCTTTACTTTTTGTTGTGCTGATCACTTTTTTTGCTACGCCTGTAACGACAATGATGTTTCCAGCGTTTTCTAAGCTTGACTACACGAAGGATAAGGAAACCTTGAAAAGTGTTTTTCAGTACTCTGTGAAGTACGCCGCCATCATTGTTGTTCCTGTGACGACTTTAGTTATGGCTCTTTCTCAACCAGCTATAAGCACATTATTTCAAGATAGATATGCTCAAGCACCATTCTTTCTGGTTTTGCTCTCAGTCAGTTATCTTTATGCAGCCTTTGGAAGCTTGAGCACTGGCAACTTAATCATCGGGCAAGGTTACGCCGGATACAGCATGAAATTATCTGTTTTAACAGCCGTGATAGGTCTTCCGCTGAGTTTCCTGTTAATATTCAAGTTTGGAGTCACCGGCTTAATCGTTACCAACTTAGTCTCAGGCTTACCAAGCATTTTTCTAGGTTTACGTTTTATTAAAAAACAGTTCGGGGTGACGGTGGATTGGGCGTCTTCAGCGAAGATTCTTTTCTCCTCTGCCCTTGCAGCAGTTCTCACCTTTATTTTGCTTTCTTTGTTGCCTTTCTCAAGTCCAGTAAAGTTGTTGATAGGCGTTGTCTTTTTTGTGGTTGTTATCGTGCCCACAATTATCTTTTCAAGAACTTTGAAAAAACCTGATATAATAATTTTACGTGAAATCATAGGCGGACTGGGTTCTCTACGTCGGATCATTCTACCTATTTTGAACTTGCTGGAAAAACTGGTTAATCTCATTCAAGGTCAATAAAGCATATTTTCAAAGGAGCGAGATTTTTTCCGTTTATACCCAAAATCAACTATAGGCTATTGATAGTAACCCATAATAAAAACGACTCTAAATAACCTCTGGGATGCAAAATGAAAGGTCTTGTGTTAAGCGGCGGCAAAGGAACTAGACTTAGACCCTTAACTTTCACCTGTGCGAAGCAGCTGATTCCAGTGGCGAACAAGCCCATTTTGGGTTATGTTCTTGATCAGGTTGC
>PLSP01000093.1 GCA_003165195.1 Candidatus Bathyarchaeota archaeon
TTTTCGGTTTTTACGGCTTTGCCGATTTCTGCAAGCAAATCCATATATGGAACGGCGTAAACCTGAATGCGTTTTTTCTTGGCGTTATCTAGAAAATCATTGATTGTTTCGCCAATATTGTTTTCTTTCATGTAAGTTCTTAAGTAATCCTTATACTCCTCTGAAAAAGTCGTTATATCCGTCAGGACATTGACGTTTAAGTCGCGCGAATCAACTATTATGCCACCTTCACTCACGACTTCGTTGACGTGCCTCACAACTGTTTCAGCGTCAAAAGCCGCCAGTAAATTCACGTCGGCAATGTTTGCCAAAGTTGGCTGTTTGGACACTCGCTGGTGGAAATAGCTGTGCATAGTTTTAATGTTTGAGTGGTATTCTCTTCTGCCAAAAACGTAGAGACCGCCGTAACCACATGCTTTACCGAATATGTTTGAGGCTGTATCTACGCCACTTCCCTGTGGTCCTCCAGCCATCCAGTTAACACTTTCAACTACCATATTGCTTCACTTTTTTATGCCTAATTGTTTTGTTTTCTCGAGTGACGGTTTAGTCGCCGCCTGACGCTTTTCCAGTGCCTATACAGCAAGTACTCTTTGCAGTTTCTCGCAGTATGGGCAAACGCAATTGCAATCGTCTATAAATTTCCCGCAGTTCATACAAGGGGTCATTTCGTTTTTGGGCGTAACTTCGCTTCTGTCAAATGTACTGCTGCTATTCTTTAGGAAGTTAAGTTTCCGGAAATCTGTTCTCTTAAATTTTAAAGAAAAGGAAAAACTGGGTTTTATCTTACGAAGTCATCGAATGTCCAGAAGTGTTCTTCTTCCTGAACAACTATGTCTTCAAAGATTTTTCGTGTTGCTGTGTCGCCGCGTTTGAGTGCTTCAGCGATTATTTGCCTATAGAGTAAGATAGAGCTGCTTTCCAATGCATGATCCAACCTTAGCATATCAATAACTGTTTTTCCTACTTTAGGAAGCGGGTCTGGCTTGGTTACACATTCACCGTCGACTAGGTATATGCGTTCGCTGATTGCCTCAAGATGCTTCATTTCTGCCATGAATATGTCTTTGAGGGTTTTGCTGACAACTCCTTGAAGGTTTGTGTCAGTGACTGTTTCTAACGCTGTGGTTTTCTTTCGAAGTTCCAGGAAAGCTGCTTTTTCATGTTGGTTAGTGTACTGGATTATGCCTGCAATTTCAGCTGCAACCGCTTTGTTTAGCAAATCATAGTAATCTTGTGTGAATATTTTTCTCCATTCAGGCATGGGAACCTTGTAGGGTTCTTCCTTTTCGTCTTGGAAGCTTGTGTATTCTTGGAATTTGAACAGGTGAGCTTCTTCTTCGCCGTAGATTTTCTCGAAAAGTTCCCTTGTTTCCCAATCGCCCATTTTACCGGCTACATCAATTATTTGTCGGTAAAGGGTTAACGCTTCTTCTTCTGCTACGACGCCGAGTTTTGCAAATTCACTTATTGTGTCGCCTGTGACTGGTTTGTCACCTTTGGTGGTGGCCTCTCCGCCTAGATAGTAAATTCTCTCCATAATTGCAGCTGCATGCTTCATCTCTTGGATTGAGATGTCATGAAGGATTTTTCCAACAGCGTCGTAAACGGTTTTGTCAAGTAAAATGTTTTCTGGAATCTCTCTTTTCTTTATTTTTTCCATTTTGGCGTGTTGAAGAAAATATTGGACTGCAACTCCGAATTCACGCTCTACTGCTTTGTTGAGCATGTCCATATACTCAGTGGTTATCTTAACTGCCATCAAAATCACTACTTCTGCTTTGAAATGGAGCAGCCTCTAACTTATAAGTTTTAAGGACGTAAAAAACAAGTATCTTTTCAAACAAGGAAAATATAGGTGTTATGGCAAACTCGGCTGCTCAGCAGTTACTTATTGAAGCGGTTTTCCGCATGATCTACAGTAGAGGGCGTCTGAATTGTTTGCAGCCCCACAGTTTGGGCAATACTTTGTTTGTCCTGTGCTATACGTTGGCTGCTGCGGGGGAGGATAGGCAACCATTGAGGATTCGGCTGTTTTCGGCTTTAGCGAATTGAACCCTATTGCTGCAAAAATCCACCCTATCCAAAGGATTAAGCTGCCGAAAAATACAATTTGTAGAATTGAGCCGACTAAATACAGTGTTCCTGCAGTCTGGAAGTTGTTAACTCCAGATTTATCTCCAAGTGCATGGAATGCACGCATGTAAAATATGCCGCTGACGATTCCAATAACGAGGGCACCGACAACTGCAGCTAATATAAGCAATGCAATTCCTACGCCTATGGCAGTAGCGATTGAAGTTCCAGTTGAAACAGAATGTATAATTGAAAAAACAAACGCCGCTGCAATTACAATTAAAACTGCACCTCCAATTATGTTTGTGAGAAAACCGTAAAGTGCATTTCTGAAAATTCTGGGTTCACTGTAATAATGGCTTAAGCTATGCATCGCAATTAGAAACAGAATAATTGCAGCAAGCGACAGAATTCCAAGCAGGGCAATTGCAACAAAAAATCCGCTGCCTGAAAACGCTGAAAACGGTGACGCCGAAGGAGGGTTACTAGAAACCGTTGAGGAGATTGTAGAGATTAAGGAGAAAAACAGAACTCCGTACAAGACAACAATTACTACTGGGACAATAACCGATATGAGACTGGCGGTTAACCCAAGTTTTTTGCCCGTTTCAAGCGACACAGTTATCCCTCAACTGCTATTTCAGTGCAAGTTAGGGATAAGCTTTTCGCAATCCACAGGCGTGCAGCTTCGAAGGTCGGAAGTTAGCTTTAGGTAATCGCTGACTGACTTTTCAAACCTTTTACCACAGTTTTGGATGCGTACCATGCCACCAGAACAGAGACAGCTGACAATGCAAAAACGGCAGCTTCAAACAACGCCAAATTGCCTGGAGCCGCGAATGGAACGAGAAAATCGACAAAGCCCATCGGCAACGCAATCAAAAATAAACGTTTCTTTTTGTACACAGCGGCTAAAACGCAGAGGTATCCCCAAGAGAAATGAAACAGAATAGATGAAACCCGCTCAAGAGTGCCTAATGCGACAGACCCTAAGGCCTGAGTCGGAGAGGCAAAAAGGTAAGACGCATTTGCGTTAAGCTGGTTGAAAAGCGTTTGGGCAAGTGCGGTATTTGTTGAAAGAACGCTGTAATAGATAACTAGGTTTAGCAGTGAGAGGGCTCCTAGGAGGCCTGCGTTTTCCCAGAAAGCCAACCCAGTTCCGTAGCCTTCAGCGTCTTTTCGCTCAAGCAAACCACGTTTAACAGCGTACCATGCTACAAAATAAGCTATTCCTACCTCGAAAAACACTGTTTGAAGTCCATAGTAGACGCCTAAGCCTGCGCTGTGATCTCCAAAATAGTCGATAACCATGTTAATTGTTGGAATCTGCACAGCATATTTGAGTCCGATAGCTACGGCATAAGCCGCCAGCGAGTAAATAAGCACCATTAAGTGGAAGTGCCTTTTACGGTACCAATAAACCAGCAGCACAGAGCAAATAACAATAACAATTAAGGGCTGAAGGATGTAGATTGGATCGATGTTCTGCACATATAGTGTTATCTAAGTGTTGGCTTAAAAATTTGGCTTATTTTTTGTGTAAGGCTAAAAGGGCTTAATGGAATATCGGGCAAATTAATGGACTGGATAACTTGCCAAGTGGCAAAGTTGAGCTTCAGGTAACACGCTAAATTGGTGGCGGGCGAAGTTTTTTTCTTTGTGTTTTGGGTTGCTTTTCTGGTTTAGCGTCTGGGGCGTTTGCAGGTTGCGTACTGAAAAGTATTAAAAAGTATGGAAAAGAATTGAAAAGAACAGAAAAGTATAGAAAAGAATGGAAACGTACAGAAAAGAATAAAAAAGTATAAAAAAGGCAGCTTTGAAGCTTTCCTTTTAGGCTGTCAAAAATCGTTTAATCTAAGGGCTATGTGGGTTTTGTGAAATTATTTCCAGCTGCCTTGAACCCATTTTGCGTAGCTTATGGGCGTGACCTTGATGATTGGTACGTCGCCTTCTTTCCAGCTTCCGTCTGGAGTTCGGTATTCAGGGTACTTTTCCTTGAGTAATTCATGCCCGTAACGGTATTCTTCGCCTTCCCAGAGAACTTCTGCTTCGCCTTGGATGCGGATGCCTTTGATGTTAGACCAGTTTTCACGTTCGTAATCATCAAAAACCAGCGATACTTGAGGGTTTTCGTCGATGTGTTCAAGTTTTGGTGTGTCAGGGTCAGATGCAAAATAAATGAACACGCTGTCAAAAACAGCCCAAACAGGCCTCACCACTGGCTCGCATTCTTTGGTTACTGTTGCCAGCCTGCAGACAGGCAGCTGCTGGATGAAGTTTGCGTCCGACTTAGACAATTTTAGCGTCATTTTGATACCTCAAATCTGAGAATGCCCCACACCGAATTTGGCGAGGGACATTTCTCTTTTACTTTAGCTTACATTTATACTTTACATGCGAAAAGCTTCGGCTAAGATGCACGCCAACACTATGTTAGCTTTTTGTTTGTTTGTTGTTTCAAATGACTATACTATATAGTGAGTGTCTTTTCGTGTGGGCTGAGGCGTAGGCGCATTTTACCTATTGGAATCATTGGTAAAATGTAAACCCCTTTCCTTCTACTGCTTCTTGCCTACGTTTCGACCGCCATCCAAGTTCAAGATGCCGGTCTCAATGGGTACCAAGTGGATTTCACAGTTACCTATTGTAAGTTGTAGTAAATACTAGACCCTTATCTAATATGAGGCGGGCTGGTTTGGAAACGCCTTTTTGTATGTCGAAATCTGTCACAAATAGTAGACCCCTATCCCTCATCGATTCTTGCCTTGCATCGAAACTACATCTAAAATGGGGGTACCACGCGTCCAATTTTACCTAATGAAACCCAATGTAAAATGTAGACCCCTATCCCATATACAGTACGGTAATGTACATTATTCGGCTGGATTGCATAAGGACATTTTATTTAAAGAAATCCCCATGTAAAATGGGGACCCCTTCTATAGATGATTTGAATGCGTTATAGCTTAATTCTTGATAAACTAGTCAGCCTGCATAAAAAGAAAAATCTCATGAACACCCGTCATGCGCATTAATACCTAACGACTTTGTAACGACTTCTTCCCAGTTGACGCTTCCTCTTTTGCTGTGCCTCGGACAACGGAGAGTTTCCCGTCTTAACCTCCACAATCGCGGGCTCACCAATCTCGTTTCCAAAAAAGTCGCGTTTCTGCACAACAAAGTCGCCATCCTCTCGTATCTTCATGCAATCGTGCCCCTGCATAGCCTGGTCAAACGCAAAACGATCCCTAGCAATATTGCCCTTCGTACGACGGGTTGATAGATTGAACCTTCTCAAAACTTTCCCATGCGTTAAAGGGTCATTGTTTGAGTTTTGTTTTCCCACTATTCCAGCTCTTCCATCACGTACTTCTCTATAGGCTTATTAAAAAGTTGCCAACATTAAAAGAGATCAACTGATTATCCGTATTTTTCTCTTTGTTATTATTAGTAACTTATTGTCTATTTTCTTCAGGTTTATTTTTTCGTGAGCTTTATTTAAAATTTCAAGGATGACAGCGGGCGTTGAGGGGTTTGCTCTTATAACTATTACGCCTAACGTACCTTTTGGGGAGTTATGGTAAATTTGAGCGAAGTCCGTGTCAAGAGTTAAAATTGTCATAAGGTTTTTTTCTGCGTAATTTGCTATCTCTTGGTCTCTTGCACCTTTAAGGCCAATATCACAAACGTTTACCATATCGAAACCTTGCTTTCTAAGCCACTCCCTGACAGTTCTTGTTACGCTTTCGTCTACAAGCAAGATAGGCAAAAAGTCCCTCTGTTTTACATTGTTACTGTAACTTCGCGATCAAGGCATTTTGAAGCGTAAAGAAGGGCTGCTTTGATGTCCTCTTTCTTAAGCGAGGGGTATTCGTTGAGGACTTCTTCTTCCGTTAACCCGTTGGCTAAAAACTCGATTACAAGGTAAACCGGAATCCTCGTGCCCTTTATAACAGGTTTTCCAACAAGAATCTCCGGATCAACAACAATCCTATCCAGCAACTCTTCCATGCAAATACCCCAATTAACTAACTTGATAAATAATACCTACCGGCATATTATAAATTATCTTGCAAAAAGTAGCAAAAAAGGATTTTGTACCCTACAATAAAATATGTACACCCCAAGACCATACATGTTCATTTCGAAAACCATATTAGCGGATTTCTAGCATACAGCGAGAAGGTTACTCATTTGTTCTTTAAGGTGCCTAAGAATATCTCATGGCACTGGGTTGGTGTACTTTAATTCTACTTGTAAGCATAGCTTTTCAAAATCAGTGTCGGCAGTTACAATGCTTGTGGCTTTCTCTAAACCAGCGCACACAACCGGCGCGACGTGTTCAAAGCCAGGATGCCCCTTGATTAGAAAAATCCGCTAAAATGTTTAGATCAAACCGATTTCTTCGCAGACCTCAGTGATGCGTGAGTGGTTTGGGAAAAGTTGGAATTTGCCGTTTATGCTACGGTTTCGTCGCCAATGTTTATGCATGCAATACCTCTATCACAGAGGTCGCGGAAGGTTTCCTGCCAAATAATAGCGAGGTAATGGTGCATTACAGAGTAGATCCGCCGCACCGTTTCTTCATGGTGATCCACTTCAAGTTGCCGCCAGAGTTCTGCAATTTTTGGGTCGGTTTGGGCGAAAAGCCTGTCCCACAAATGTATCATGGGGTAAGGTAGAGAAGTAACAATCAACTGCACGGAACTTTCAGCTAACTCAGGCATTTGTTGACTGCTGCCTTGGATGATTTTGTGGTGGATATACGTGCTTTTCGCGTAATGTATGGGTGGGGGAGCACTTTTGCTTTTGCGGTAGCGTTCAGAGTTAATCGTTTAGAATTAAGATGGGGAAAACCAAAATAGCACGCCGAGTTTAAAGTTGAGGGAGATTTATGAGTGCCAAAGAAATTACTTGGGATCTAACTGGGCTTTTTCTCAGTGTCAATGATCCAGCGGTTGAAAAAGCAATTACTGAGTCAAAAGTGTTAGCCGATAATTTCGAGAAGAAATATCGAGGGAAAATCGGCAGCCTTGATCCAGCCGGCTTGCTGGCGTGTTTGCATGAGATGGAGTCTTTTTATAATGAGGTGGGCGATGTTTCACTTTTTGCAAGCCTGTCCTTCTCAGCTAACATGACTTTGCCCGAAGTGCAGGCGCTCTACGACAAAGTCAGCAAATTCGAGGCGCAGCTAGGAAAGCAACTTGCGTTTTTCTCGCTTGAACTAGGCGCGTTGGTTAAAGCCAAGCCCGAGGTCATTTCTGAACCTGTTTTAGTTAATTATCGTCACATGCTGGAGCGTGCGCAGCGGCGTGTGCCCCATCAGCTCTCGGAAGTGGAGGAGCAGCTCATCATTGAGAAGGACCAGTTTGGCGTGCAGGCTTGGGAGGAACTGCAGAGCAAATGGCTCAACACCCGTACTTTCGAGGTGGTGGTGTTGGGCGAGAAGAAAACGCTCAGCTACGGCGAAGCAAATGGGTTGCTGCCTCACCCTGATCGTGCAACAAGGGAATCTGCGAACCGTTCAATCTACGGGTCACTAGCAAAGGACGGTGAAATCTTTTCTTCCGCGCTTCGTAGCATCTGCAATGACTGGGTAGCTGTTTCTAAACGTAGAAAATACGTGTCACCGATGGAGTCCAGCTTTTTAAGCAACGATACTGAAGAGAAAATAGTCGAAAACCTGCTCCAATCAATAGAGAGAGGCGCAGCCACATATCGGCGCTATCTGAAAATTAAGGCTAAAATGATGAATCTGCCACAGCTTGGTAACCATGACATCATAGCTCCATTACCCGAATCACCCGAGTTTAAATTTACTTTTGCAGATGCAGAAAACCTCGTTACGAGAGCTTACAGCCGCTTTGATCACAACTATGCAACTGCAGTCAAGGAGATGTTTGCTAAACACCGTATTGATGCACCACCACGGTTTGGAAAACGTAACGGCGCCTTTTGCGCAAGCTGGTACAAAGGGAAATCTGCGTTTGTGCTTGACAATTTCAACGGTACCTTAACCGATGTGTTCACGTTGGCGCATGAATTGGGACACGCCACACACGACTATTACATGTCTCGAAGCCAAACGGTCATGAACACAAGTGTACCATCTAGTGTTGCTGAGACAGCGTCCATTTTCGGCGAGCTCCTCTTAACCGACCTGCTTCTCGACGAGGCAAAGTCGGATCCGCAGCGCAAGGCGGTCCTCAGCATGGTACTGGATGAGGCAGGCATGACGGCATTCCAAGTTACGGCAAGAGTTTGGTTTGAGCAGTCACTCTATCGCAGCATAGAACAGGGCGAATTCCTCGATTACCCAACCATCTGCCGCCACTGGACCCAAGCTCGGGACCGCATCTACGGCGACGCAGTCACATGGTTCCCCGAAATGGAAGCCGAATGGACCATGAAACCCCACTATTACATGGCGAACTACCGATTCTACAACTACCCTTACGTCTACGCTCAAATGTTTGTCTACTCGCTTTACGATCGATATTTGGAGGAAGGTAAAGCATTTGTGCCCAAACTTGTGAAAGCGTTGTCAGCGGGCAGCAGTGTTGGACCTGTGGAAATCAGCAAAATGGTGGGCTTAGAAGTTGCAGATGCCAGCTTCTGGAGTGGAGGCTTAAGAATGTTCGACCGTTTCATTGCAGAATTGGAAAAAGTCATGTAACGCGATGAGTAGGATGGAAATGATTAATAAGATAGAAGGCAGACATTTTCTTCTGCATTGGGCTGCGGTAACCAAGCCAGGTCAAAGGTGAAAGAATGCGCTTTGTGCGTGTTCCACTAAGGACTCAAGATCAAACATTTGGCCGGCAAGGCTCTATGATGGGAAATCCTTTCCCTCAGGGGTTCGCAGGTTCGAATCCTGCCCGCAGCACTTTTAGGCTTATTCTGAGCTTATTTTAGGCAAATAAGTCAAAAGTGAGTTTCAAAATATCCACACCGAAAATTAATTCAAGATGAGCAAGAAAACTTATTCTCCTTTTGTCAGGGGCGAGATAATTGATGAGCGATTTTAAGGGTGATGGCTCGTTGTGAACTGGAAAAATATCTCGCCTAAGTTTGGGTTCAAATCCATAGAGACTCAAACCGCGCGTTCAGAGCTACTTACCAAAAACTTAATGGCCATTTTGGCTTCTCGGCCTATGAAAACTTCCAGTTGTGTGCCTGTGCCCCGCTTCCGCGTCATCCATGCGTTCCCCAGAAGGTAAAGGGACAAAAATTATGGTAGGTAGTTTCCTTTCATAGAAGCTTGTCGTGAGGCCTGTTATTTTCAAGACAACTACCGGTTAGTTTGGCTTAATTTCAAACTTTTGGGCTAACGACGCACTTTCAAGTTTCTTGAGCTTCTTTTCCGTCCACGAATAGTTTGATAGACGAGAACGGTCCAGCGCTGATTTCCAAATGATGCTTTTCGGAATTNNCGACTTTTTCGCCATCCACTTCTATGGCGGTGTATTTTAGAAGCGCGCTCGCATTAACAATAATGGTATGTTTTTCAGTCTCGCCTATTTCAAATCTGGCTTTTGTCATTTTTTTGAACCTCCCACCTCTAATTTCGCTACTTCCACTTTGTTAGTATTTCCTCCCTCTGGAATGTAACTCTGCTGACAAAGAAGACAACAACATCTATTACTAAGATAACACCTGCCAAAATCAGCAGATTCGTGTTATTAAATGCAAACGAACCAAGTTCATCTCTGTAACGAATTGCACGTGTCCGCCTGCAGCTTCAATCGCCTTCAAAATTGCTGGAATTTTCAGTCAGCAAGCCGACCATTCGTCTTATCTTTTGTTGATCGGCGCTGTTTCCGACTTCGTAATTTCCTATCTTCGCAGTGCCGCTGGTCTTTGATATTAGGCAACAAAGCATCCTAATGGTGGTGGTTTTTCCTGCGCCGTTGGGTCCGAGAAAACCGAAAACCTCGCCATCGTTAACGTGTAGCATAAGGCTGTCAACGGCGGTTAGGTCTCCAAATTTTTTTGTGAGATTTGCCGTGTCAATCATTGGAATTATCCTGCGGGTTGCTTTTAGTTAGCCAATGCGTTTGTTAAATATAAAATCTACATCTTCTAAGAGGTATATGTTACTCAATTTCCATCAGCCGCTCATACAACTCCAAAGTTACCTTAAACACCGTATTCCAAATCAAGGTAGGTAAAAACGAATTCACCCAGCTTATTGCGCGGATAATTTTCCCTATACCAAGTTGCCTCTCCATAACGTCGCTCTGAAAGGCACCTCTAAAGCCCTCCTGACCATTTTTCAGCCAATGGATTGAGAGAATAGTCATAGTTTTAGAAAAAGAAATTTACCGGAAAATAGAAAAGAAGGCTTCGCCTATTTCAGAACCAACTTAATGGATTCTTCAATTGTTATCACTGGTTTGATTTCAGTAGTTTGGTACCCTAGCCAATCCATGACTTCAGGTTCCATCGAGAGCTTGGTCAAAGCTTCCATGTTTGCTGCATCGTACACTGTAACTTTGAGATGTTCAGGAATTGAAACCCAGCTTCCTACAACTTTTATCTGGTATTTTTTAAGGAGCTCCCCGATTTTAGCGTTGAAGTTCTTTTCTGAGTTAGCTGCATTCTCATTATGCATCGGACAGCTTTCAGAAGTATGTTTAGAAATCTGCAAAAAAAGCATAGGAAAAGTTCGCCTATAATCTAATTTCTTTGGATGTTTTGTTTTACGTCGCTATACTATTTAAGCCCATGCTCTACGGAAAAAGCCTTTCATTTTAGGGATGTAATATATAACTACAATCATTTTAGATTTAGTAAGATTGCTAAAGAAGGGGAAGTTTATGAGCGAAATACTGCCCACTAAAGACATTGAAGCCATTCGTAATCGGTACGTTCTGGGTAAGGATAAGTGCGAAGG
>PLSP01000143.1 GCA_003165195.1 Candidatus Bathyarchaeota archaeon
CTTGCAGTGATCCTCTTCACCGGCGAAGGTTCCGCAATTTTGATCGCCGGTGCTATTGCGGGATCAACAGCTGTCTTTTTTTTGGATTTGTTGATGCTGTTTCTTACGGCGTTTTTGGGTTTTTCTGTGGTTTCTTTGGTTACTGTGGCTATGATGGCTTTTAGCTCGTTACAGAAGCAACGAGTAGGTGCTAACACTCCTCTCGGGACGGCGATTGGCGTCCCTTTTATTTTTCCGACCTTTTATCTTTCTTTTATCGGATTTATCCCAGAGCTCATCGTTGTCCTGTCACTTTGCATCTTGGCAGGCGGCCTATCAGCCGGGTTGCTTTTGCTGTCGAGCAGGCTTATTAGAAGAGAAAAAATGCTACCCTGAAAAGTTACTATTTGAATTTCTCGCGCTTGACACGTATGCCGGTCGAGCATTCTGGTCACCTAGCTCATAACTACCCGAGGGTTCAAACGAGGGCTCATAGCGATCCCCGCCCGCCAGAGCATGTTTGGTTTTCTCCAATTTCTAGAGAAACAGCGGGACTTAAAGTCTCATTTTCTTTGCTGCTTCTTTTGGTATCGGGTTTTCTATGATGAGACCTCGTTCTTTGCACAGTCTGCCGATGTGCGCATCGTTGCTCACTACCACGGTTATTCCGTTTGTTTCTGCGGAAGCTATTAGGTTAGCATCGAAAGAGCGGACCATGTACACTTGGCTATTTCCAACGCTTTTTGGGCTACTTCAACGGTTAAGGGCAAAAACCGTATCCTTGTGCTCCTCGTCAACCCATCAAGTTTGTAGGACGCTTCTTCCCTTTCCACTTGGTAGTCTTCTACCAAAGCATGATATGTCTCCAGCAGACTCGCAGTTGCGATTGCGACGTTCATTTTTCCGTAAACTGCATTCTGCAGCAGAGGCCAACAATACGGGTGGGCATCATGTTTTTGAAATAGGGCATAAGAAAGAATGTCTGCGTCAATTATCCTCATCGTTTCCACGCATCTTCCCGTGTGAAAACTTTATCGCGCGTTTCTGAGTTGCCCGTTTTGCAGGGCTCTTTTAGGGCACGGATTGCCAAGTCGTCTTCTTTGGTCAGTGGAATTAACTCAATGGCGTCTTCTCGGGCTACCAATTCCAGTTTTCCATCCTCTAAAAGGCCATATTTCTCCCTGATTTCTTTTGGGATGACGATTCGGCCTTGCTTGTCAATTGCAACTTCCAAATGGAAACACCATATGCCATTACCACTATTGCGCCTATAAGCTCTTCGCTTAGAAAGAATCAAAATTCTGCTTAACAAAAGATAATTTCAACACTAGTAAACCAGCCTCCTAAGTTGGGGGTCCAGGTTCAAATCCTCACCGCCCGCCATGGATTAACCCCGTCAATTTAAGCATTATTGGGTCGTAACGGGCTTGCATAGTTTTGCTCGACATAGTTGCATAAAGCCTCTAGCCTAATCCCTAATGATGATCAGTATTCCATGTCCTGGCCTCAACATTTTTAAGATTCCACGATTATCCAGATAATCAAGGTTATCTCGAATGCCAACAATTCTGATTAAGAACGTACCTGAAGATACTCTTAAGGAATTGAAAAGACTTAAAGTGGAGCTTGGCTGCAAAACATGGGCTGACTTACTATCCGAACTTACAACTTCTTGTGAAACCGCTTCAGTTGACGCTGAGCAAAAACGCCGTATGAGAAAAGGAGCCGACGGATTACTGAGCCTCCGATCAAAGGTTACTGCCAAATGGGAGGGTACAACAACAGTGCTTGAGGAAACGCGAAGGACCAAGAGACATGAAAGCTCGTAGTTCTTTGCTGACAGTCGATTCCAACATAATAATTGCTGCTCTCAAAACAACTGAACCTGCCAGCACAAAATGTGCAAAGATACTCAACAGAGCATCAGAGCATTTTATGCTGGTTGAGCCAAGCATTATCTACCAAGAAGTCTGCGGCACCTTGGCGAGAAAAATAGATCTAGAAACAGCAAATACTGCAAAGGAGCAGCTAGATTTACTCATTGAACAAAAACGGCTAATAAACTGTGACAAAAAAACATGCATTTCAGCATTCAGGCTATGCGCCGAATATGAAATCTACGCAATCGATGCACTCTACCTACATGTTGCTTTATCAAATTACGCCGTACTTGTGTCACTTGATAAAGAGTTTATCGACAAGCTCAACGATGGATTACCGATAGAAGCCTACACGGTGGACAACTACCCATACTAACATATTCACTTTGATATGTCATCAAAAACATTTTCCGAGTCAAGGCCCAAGGGTTCAAGTGAGGGTTCAAATCGCTCCCCGCCCGACAGTGATTTAAAAAAGAACCTAAAATAAGCGTTTTTATTTCTAAAGTTACGCCCATTTGATTTCTGGGATAATTTCAAGTTATTTTGAAAAAAGACTATCGAAGGGACTGGGAGAACCAAAAATTGCTTTATTTTTATGCTGGTTCCAGTGTTATTTCCGCCGCGTTGCCTGTTAGACTGGTTTCTTGATTTTCGAAGAGGCTTAAGATTAGTTTTGGGATGGTTATTCGTCCGTCTTTTCGCATTTTTGTGTAGAAGAATTGCCAGTTTTTGTGTTGGCCTAAAAAGTTTACGCCGATTTTTAGTGGTTGGTTGTTGTCGAGTTTGAATCGCCACCGGATTAGTTTGGGTGCTTGGACGGTGTGGTTTTTTTGTAGTTGGGCGGTGAAGGAGACTTTTTCTGTTAACGTCATAGTGCTCTGTTTACCCTTTTGGCTGAGGCATTAATAAACGCTAAGAGGCGCAAAGAGGCGCAGGGCAACGGGGGGAGGCAGGGGGAGGCGCCAAGGAACGCTAAAAGGCGCAACCTACCAACGCCCCAGACGCTAAACCAAGAAAGCAACCCAAAACGCAAACAACAAAAAAGCCAACACAAAAAAAACTGAGCTATTGAAGCCTAAGCCTCTGGGTTACCATTGTTTCCAGGGTATGTCGTCCATGTATTCGTTGAGGCTGCGGATGGAGTTGCCGTTCTGGCCTAGTTCTTTGTGTTTTAGCACTTCGACAAGGGCAGAGGCTAGTTGTAGGTTGGTTATGACGGGGACGTTGAATTCTACTGCTTGACGCCTTATGATGTAGCCGTCGGTTAAGATGTCGCTGAGGCTGCTGTCTCTGTTAGCCATGGGTACGTTGATGACGAGGTCGATTTTGCGTTCTTGGAGGTAGTCAAGGATGTTTGGGTCTGCTTCAGGCTCCTTGACTTTATGAAGTTTAGTAACAGCTACACCAGCCTCGCTCAAAACGTTAGCTGTGTGTGCAGTTGCATAGATTATAAAGCCCAAATCTGCGAAAGCTTTGGCAATTGGCACCACGCGTCGTTTGCGTTCCTGGTCGCCGCCGACGCTTATGAAAACGGTGCCGTCTCGGGATGGAATGCTAAACTCTGCGGACTGCAACGCTTTGGAGAAAGCATCTGAAAAGTTCTCACCTAAACAGGCAACTTCGCCGGTGCTAAGCATTTCAACGCCAAGAACCGGGTCTGCTCCGCTAAGACGCATAAAGCTGAACTGAGGAACTTTCACGCCCACGTGTTTGGTGATAGTCATGGGCGAGATGTTTATGGTGATTTTCTTGCCCAGCATCGCCAATGTGGCCTGCTCGATAAGGTTTATTCCCCGAGTTTTGCTAACAAAGGGCATTGAACGGGAAGCTCGCAGGTTGCATTCGATGACGTTTACAACATCGTCTTTGACGAGGTATTGGATGTTGAATGGTCCATGGATTGTCAGCGCTTTAACGATGCGTTGTGTGCAGTCCTCGATCTTCTTTTGCACCTCAAGCTTGAGAGCCTGCGGCGGGATAGTCATGGTTGCGTCGCCGCTGTGGACACCCGCATTCTCAACATGCTCCATTATGGCCCCGATCAACACGTTCTCGCCGTCTGAGACTCCGTCAACTTCCACTTCCTTGGCGCGGTTGATGAACTTGCTAATAACCACCGGGTGGTCACGGGAAACTTTCGCAGCTATCTTGAGGAAGTTTTCAAGTGACTGTTCGTTGTAGGCGACACGCATCGCTGAACCTGACAGTACATAGCTGGGACGCACGATTACTGGATAACCGATTTTCTCAGCGAACCGTTTTGCCTCGGCGACGGAGAGGAGTTTACTCCAGCTTGGCTGACAAATTTCAAGTTGGTCAAGTAACGCGCTGAATTTTGAGCGGTCTTCTGCCAAATCCACGTTTTCGGCGCTGGTGCCCAACAGTTTTACGCCTGCGTTGGAAAGAGGCAGGGCAAGGTTGTTTGGAATTTGTCCACCGACGCTGGTTATTACGCCCAAGGGATTCTCTTTGTCGTAGATGTCAAGGATGCGTTCTTTTGTGAGTTCTTCAAAGTACAGTTTATCCGAGACATCGTAGTCGGTACTGACGGTTTCCGGGTTATAGTTTACCATTATTGCTTCTTGAATGCCGTTCTTTTTAAGCGCCCAAACGGTGTTGACGCCACACCAATCAAACTCGACGCTTGACCCAATGCGAAAAACACCTGCGCCTAAAACGATGACTTTGCTCGCGTTATTGTCCAGTATTATGTCGTCTTCGTCTCCGCCGTACGTGAGGTAGAGGTAGTTGGTTTTAGCCGGCCACTCAGCTGCCAAGGTGTCAATCTGTTTTACTACAGGCAAAATATTGTTGCTTTTGCGGTAGGTTCGTATGGTGTCTTCGTCCGTGTTTTGGCACACTGCAATTTGCTCGTCTGAGAAGCCTAAACGTTTTGCTTCATGAACTACTTCAACTGCCGACTTCTCCGCAAGATTTAGCGTGGCTAATTCTGCTTCCATGTTGATGATGTTTTGGATTTTGTGCAGAAAGAAGGGATCGATGCCGCTGAGAAGGTAGATTTCATCTATGGGTATGCCCATTTTTAATGCTTTAGTTACTTTGTAGAGACGTTCGTCTGTGGGGTTAGCGAGGGCGTCTCGGATTCGGCTTTCTGATTCAGGCTCACTGTCTTCGGGATTGCATACCAAGCCTATTTTGCCTGTGTCAAGCATCCGTACCGCTTTCTGTAGCGCCTCTTCAAAGCAGCGTCCAATAGCCATAACCTCGCCTACGGAGCGCATCTGGGGACCAACATGGCGGTCAGCGTTCTTGAATTTCTGCAGGTCCCAACGGGGAATTTTGACGGTTATGTAGTCAAGAGCTGGCTCAAAACAGGCGGTTGTGACTTCAGTTACTTTGTTTATAAGTTCAGGCAACAGGTAACCCAAAGTGAGTTTTGTGGCAATGTATGCTAGGGGGTACCCGGTTACTTTGCTGGCAAGCGCCGAACTGCGGGACATGCGGGAGTTAACTTCGATTACACGATGCTCCTCTGATTTGGGGTTCAACGCCCACTGAATGTTGCATTCGCCAACGATACCTAAAGCGCGAATTGCATTTATCGATGTGGAACGAATACGATGATACTCGCGGTTAGTCAGGGTCTGCGACGGCGCCACAACGATCGAGTCGCCTGTATGGACGCCCATAGGATCAAAATTCTCCATGTTGCAGATTGTCAAGCAGTTGTCCGCGTAGTCACGCATTACCTCATACTCGACTTCCTTCCAGTGTCCAACATACTCTTCGATAAGGATTTGACTAATTCGGCTCTGAGCTAAACCTCGGGTAGCAATCTCTCTTAAGTCCTCAACATTTCGTGCAACACCAGCTCCTTTACCGCCAAGCGTAAAAGCAACACGAACGATAACTGGATAACCAATTTTGCTCGCTACAGCCAAAGCTTCTTCAACACTAGTAGCTGCCTTACTGTTTAACGGCGACACATTTGCATTAAGCATGGCTTGCCGGAAACGTTCACGGTCTCCTGTGTCTTCTATCGCATGGACTGGCGTACCCAGAACTTTGCAGTTGTATTTTTGAAGGATGCCTTTTTTCTCAAGTTCGAGGCCACAGTTAAGCGCAGTTTGTCCACCGAAACCCAACAGGATGCCATCCGGCCGTTCTTTCTGGATAACTTTCTCGACATATTCAGGCGTAACAGGAAGCAGATACACTTTACCCGATAAACGAGGATCCGTTTGAATAGTGGCTATGTTAGGATTAACTAGAACGCTTTCTATACCTTCTTCCCGCAGAGCTTTGAGACATTGGCTACCTGAATAGTCAAATTCGGCTGCTTCACCGATCTTTATGGCTCCGCTGCCCAACACCAGAACTTTCTTTATCCAGTCAAACTTGGGCAACTTTATGGTGCCTCCAACATTTTTGCAAACCTATCAAACAAAAGCTCAGTATCATAGGGACCTGGCGAAGCTTCAGGATGCCACTGCACAGCGAACACTGGCTTGCTTTTGTGCTTGACGCCTTCGGATGTTTTGTCATTAGCGTTCACAAACCATGTTTCCAGTGGAGTCTTCTTTAGCGATTCCATGTTTACTGCGTAGCCGTGGTTTTGTGTGGTGATGTAGCAGCGGTTGCTGTTAAGGTCACGAGCGGGTTGGTTTTGGGATCGGTGACCAAACTTTAACTTGTATGTGTCTGCGCCTAAAGCTAACGCCAAGATTTGAGCGCCTAAGCATATGCCCATAAAGGGAACTTTGTCAGTGACTTCTCTGACGCATTCGATTGTTTTGGTGCATTTTTTGGGGTCACCTGGTCCGTTGCTTAAAAAGACGCCGTTTGGATTGTATGCCAACACTTCGCTTGCTGAAGTGTCGTAGGGGACGCGTACAACGTTTATGCCCCGTTTAAGCAGGTTACGAATAATGCTGTACTTGACACCGCAATCAATCAGCACAACTGTTTTGTTGCCGTCCACACTGTATGTTACGGGCTCTTTCACTGACACTTCTTTGACCAGGTCAGTTAAATTGGGGTCAACGATGTTTTTGCTATTCTTCAAAACGGCTTCGAAATCTGGCTCTTCGCCTTCTTCAAAAACTTGCAGACCCCCAAGCATTACACCGTGTGTTCGTAGCTTTTTTGTTAACCGCCTTGTATCTATACCATAGATTCCTGGGATGCCTTCATCGCGAAGCCACTTGTCCAGTGTTCGGGTTGAGGCCCAATGGAATGGTTCATGACATAACTCGTGAATAATTAAGCCTTGAACTTGGATGTGGTCAGACTCAAAATAAAGCGGTAGCCCAAGGTTTAGTTCATTGGATGGTACACCATAGTTACCTACAAGCGGATAAGTGAAAGTAAGAACCTGCCCCTTATATGACGGATCAGTTAGCGCCTCTGGGTAACCAACCATCTGAGTAGAAAAAACTACTTCACCACTGATTTTTCCTGTTGCGCCAAAACCTTTGCCGATAAATGACGTTCCGTCTTCAAGAAGCAGAATCGCTTTTTTACTGTTTTTGGACGTGCTATGTTGTGGGACCAAAGCCCTATTCAACCTATAATTGTGGATTTTTAAATCTTGCGTTTACCCCTTTTGGGCAGCGTAAGATTCAAGAGTTCTATTAAGGTTCCCATTTGCATCCGCGAGGTTCTTTTTAAGCATAGCGATCTTGCTTTCTGTATCTGCCACGGTTTTGGCGCTTGTTTTTATTGCTCTCTGAACCTCTACAGGGGCAGGACCCCCTTGAACCAAATAAGTTTCCACTAGTCGTCGAGGGTTTGTGCAATCTGCAATATCATCAGCCTTGACTTTCAGTTTAACGCCAGCAGCTTCCAAAGCAATCTTCGATAGCAGCTCTGGGGTGGCATCAAGCAAAGTTTTCTTTGAATCAACTAAGGACTTTACGAGGGCACCTACTATTTTGTGTGCAGTTCTAAAAGCAACATGGTATTTTGCTGCCAGCATGTTTGCGAGTTCTGTCGCCCCCACAAATCCAGCCGCTGCTTTGCCTTCAACGTTTGCTGAAACTTTCACGTTCGGGATAAGCGAAGCAAAAATGCTAAGCGAGGCGGACAGATTATCGACTGTAGCCCACAGTTTGGGGGTCACCTCTTGTAAGTCAAGGTTGTAGGTTGACGGCAAACTCTTCATTATAGCGGTTGATGCTACGAAATCGCCCAGTGCACAGCTTGCTCTAGCACGGATAACTTCGAGCGCTTCTGGGTTCTTTTTCTGCGGCATAATGCTGCTAGTTGAAGTGAACTCGTCTGGCAACTCAACGGTTCCGAACTCAGCCGAACTCCAAATAATCAAGTCCTCAGCAAACCGACTGAGGTTCACGGCAAGCAAAGCGAGGGCGCCTTGTGTTTCAAGAATGAAGTCCCGGCTGCCGACCGCATCAATCGAGTTCTCTAGTACAGCGCTGAAGCCTAAGAGTTCGGCTGTTCGTTTGCGGTTTATTGGAAAGCTGGTTGTCGCTAAAGCTCCTGAGCCAAGAGGACAAAGATTGACGTGTTCATAGGCGCCTTGAAGTCTTTCAAAATCCCGCTGCAATGCTTGAAAGTGGGAAAGCAGATAATGGGCGAAGGTGACAGGCTGCGCTGCCTGCAGGTGGGTATACTCCAAAATTATTGTGTTGGTGTGTTTGTCTGCTGCGTCAAGGAGGCTTTGCTGCATCATTGTTACTTTTTGCATCAGTACGATGAGTTCCTCTCTGAGTTGCATGCGGATGGCTGTGGTAACCTGATCGTTTCTGCTTTTTGCGATATGCAGGTTTCCGCCGACTTCAGCTCCTGTTTCGGCGAGGACGGCTTCTTCAACTGCCATGTGGACGTCTTCGGCATTGGGGTCTAGCTTGGCGCCACTTTGTTTTTGGAGTGCACACAGGATTTTTGCCCCGTCTTGCCGCTGAATAATTTGTTGCTCGATAAGCATGATAACGTGGGCTTTGTTTATTTCAACTACCGCGTTAGCTAAACGTTCGTCATCCTTCCGTGAAGAAGTAAACTTCGCTACATCCTCACGCACTGAGGAAAGACGTCCGCCATGCAGTATCTTTGACATTTCACTCAGCCTCTTTTACCATTTTAGGCTTTTTTCTTTGTTTTTTCAGGCACTTTTTTGCTTGAATTTTTGAGTGCATTGTACATTCTTGTTTGTAAGCCCCAGAGTTCAATGAAGCCTTTTGAGTAAGATTGGTTAAACGATGTTTTGATGTTGTAGTTGGCAAGGTTTTTGTCGTAGAGAGACATTGGCGATGAGCGCCCAATTACTTGCATGCTACCTTTGTAGAGTTTGAGTTTGACTTCTCCGCTAACGTTTTCTTGTGACTTATTAATGAAAGCGTCCAGGTCGTCTTTAAGTGGGTCAACCCACAATCCAGCGTAAGCCAGAAAAACCCATTCTGCGTCAACCTGCTGTTTGAAAAGGACCTGGTGCCGGGTCATAACCATCTTTTCAAGGTCTTTGTG
>PLSP01000165.1 GCA_003165195.1 Candidatus Bathyarchaeota archaeon
AAAACCGAAAGTATCAAAGAAACTATAAGAGAAATGCGTGAATCTCTCAAGAAAGATCCGCCCACTCGCTAAACTTCTTAAATTTGGAAACTCCGAGTTAGTCTGGAAACAAGAGGTCTGCAATAGGTAAATACAGCAGGCAAGCCGTTTCAGCTAAAATTTCAGGTTCGCTCTAAGATAGACTTTTGGTTGTAACTCAGTGAACGGTGACATCACCTGAACAACTACTTTTTTCAAAAGTGGAAATGATAAAATCTTGACAAGAGCCAGCATTTGAACCCTGTACAGTTCAAATCCATAGAGATTTAATCCAGTTTTGGATTCGAATCCCTTTCACGACACCTCCGCAGCCTCTGCCACTCCAACGATGAGATGTGACCCAACCAAATAGAATAGTTTTTTGTCAAGAAACTTCGACTAAACCAGCCAAGGAACTTTTGCGAATCGCCTTTTTGACGCCAAAGCGTCGAAAGGTAGCCCATGTGCTTTTTCCAATAAAACAGTGCAACGGAAACTATTGACGTTAAAAGAACCGCTACCGTAATTACTACAGTTTTATCAGTGCTTTTTGGCGATAAAGAACCACTTCTATATTTGAAGATCTAAAAATGAGAGAAAGACAGTATAAAAAGGCGGTTGCTCTGCAGCGGTTCTCGTTGGATCAATACGATTCCGCACCTGCGCAAGAGTCTTGCGTACAATCACTTAATAAAGCAGACTATCAAGTAATAGTCATAAACACTTTGGTTTAGCATCTTCTTTAGTTTCTCCAGGCCTAACAATAAAAAGATGTTCCGCTGGCAAAACTTATCCTTAATTTAATCTCAATCGTATTCTTTTCAATTATTTAAGGAATATTAATTCCCCATTGCCAAAAAACGTCAGCTGGCTAACCCATGGGTAACAGTCATTTAAATAGTTAAACATCATGGTAAAATTAAATGCAAAACAAAAGAAACATCGTAAAGGCTTTTGTTGCAGGTTTCATAATAATAATTATTACTGTTGGTTTTTCATTTAGTGCTATATTAAATGATTTGGATGCAAGTACGTTTGGTAATGTGGCGTCGGCTGCTTCGACTTTGTCTGTAGCTCAGTATAACGAAACCATACCTTCTGCTAATCAATCTATGTATACGACTTTAGATCAACTTCTAACTAGTTTTAACAAAACATTGACTTCGACAACAACTAAGTCGAGCGTGGAACCGATTTATGCGACGGAGCTCTTACCTGCTGATTCAAATGAAGGAGAAAACCTGCTTGAACCCACTGCGATGCAGGGTGTTATAAATTACTTGAATGCGCTTCAGGCGGTTGGAATCCAGGGAGTTACCATCGACGTGTCTTATCCTATTTTGGTTTCGAGCTTTGCGAATTATACTCAGTACTTGAGTTTTTATGAGAATGTGGTTGAGCAAGTGCGGTCCAGAGGGATGAAGATTGATGTTGAGTCGGAAACTCCTCTGTTGGTTGGTTATCCTGGACTTTCTTTTGGGTCTCTTAGTTATGCAAATTTGACTTATACTGAGTATGTGGCTGAGGACAAGCAGATGTTGCAGACGGTCATTGATGATTTGCATCCTGACTACCTTAACATCGGCACTGAAACTGACACGTTGCAGACTCTTCTCAATTATACAGAGATCAGTACCCCCCAGGGATGGGGGTCATACATATCCTCTTTGCTGGATGGCCTAAATAAGAATACGACAAAGATTGCTGTCGGCATAGGAATATGGGATCCCATAAGTTATCTTGATAATACCATAAACATTTCAGCTATTGACGTCATCAATGTTCATGTATACCCGATTTACGGGAGTTACCTTTCAGTTCTGAACCAAATAGGGCAGTTAAGCGTTCAGTATGACAAACCGATAAATATAGATGAAATGTGGCTGCATAAAAGTGTGCAAAATGAGGGTCCACTGTTTGCGAGTGACGCAAACATCCGTGCAAGAAATGACTACGCAGTCTGGATTCCGCTCGACGAAGAATTCATGAATGTGATGACGAAGTTCGCGCAGGTCTACAATGTCACATATATGTCGCCCTTTGAAGGCGAATTAATTTTTGCATACTTAAACTATAATTCGACCACAGCCAACTTAACGGATGAACAGGCAATGCAGACAGTGGATCAAGCTGCAAGCTATGACATTCAAAACAACATAATCTCGCCTTTCGGCGAATATTACCAAAACCTGATTTCAACGTCAACCAATCCAACCCCGACTCCAACTGCATCGGTATCGACAAGTCCGACAGCAAATCCATCAACCCCGGCACCGTCAACTTCGCCTACTCCAACCCCTATACCAACCCATACAACACCTACCTCGTTGACACCAACCCCAAGCTCAAAACCTTCAATTCCGGAGTATTCAATATTGACAGTTATTACATTTCTTTTAATAGCGACTTTTGCCTTAACCACCATTAAAAAACAAATCAAGAATCTTTCTCTGACTTAACTAAACTCAAGCATTTTCAAATTCAAATAATGATCTTGACTCCAAAACTGCTCTAACCAATACTTAGTGTGCTGTTATCATTTGGGTGTGCCAAAACGGGTATGCGGCCATTTTTGTTCTGTTTGTTTTGAGCTTCTTTTTGATTCAGGGCTTGAAGTGGTTGCAGGCTGCGTTTTTATTCGTTTCTGGGTCTCCCTGCGACTCTGCCCGTTTCGCTTCGTCCCGAATCAGTTATTGACGGATTTTTGTGCAGGGTTTCTTAGGTTTCTTCCTTATGTTTTGGAGTTTTTTTTAATATAGGTTTCAAATCCCATCGGACCCACCACTTTCCTCAAAGATTGATTTGTTTCTGAAAAATGTTCGTAAAAAATAGTGGACTTGAACCTGTTCCAGAGTGTGTGAAAACTCGAATTTGGTTTTAGAAATTGCGCCTTATATCTGAAAACAACGTTTTGAATCCCTAGCAAATCGTTATAAAAGTAGCAATTTTCTGAAAATTGAAAATAGTTTTCACACAGTCTCGTTCATGTATGCAACTCGGCGAACTCATCTTTGATAAGGCCTTTCTCTGGTGTTTTTTAATGTCTGTAAGATTTAAACGCTCTCCGGAAATGTTGAGACAGAAAAATTATTTTATATACAAAATAGGTTAAAATTAAACTGCTCCTTCCTAATGTGCCATACACAAATTTGACTGTTTTATTTTAATTTGGTGGGGCCGACCGGATTTGAACCGATGACCTTTGCCCAAGAGCAGCGCATGGCCGCTCTTTACGGGTTTCTTCAAGACCGCTCCGGAAATTCGTCATTCTCCTCGCGGAGTCAGCAAACCCGTTGTATGTTTGCTTTCTGGAGCCCGTCGTCTTAGCCTGTCTGGACTACGACCCCACCTGCCAGACCGAGGCAATACATGGGATTTACAACAATAAAAGCATTTACGTGAACCAATACATACGAAAAACACATCTTCAATCTAAGCAAGGTAATAATGGTAGGTAAACTTGCAGATGCACGTTATTTTGATAATTAAATAAAGTCATTTTGGACTTTTTTTGGGCAATCATTCGTTTTTAGTAAATATGAATTATCTAATCAATACATGGTCTTCATAACATTATAATAAATAAAATGCCCAAGTTAGCTGCAACTAATAGACACAAAAGATTGAGGTTAGTAAATTGACTGAAGAAAAAGACAAGAAATATTCTGATTTAGAAAAACAATACGAAAAGCTTCAAAAAGAAAACAAAAAGCTACATGAATTGAACGATGAGTTGATAAAGACACAAACAAAAACTCTCGAGGATGCAATCCAAGGAGCCAAAGACACTTTGGCAGCGAACAACGAAACCATAGCAAACGGACGAAGAATGAGCGAACTTACAGAAGTTGCCCAGCAGGCAGTTCTCGCAGTTGCCAAACTAGCATCTGACACAACAAATGCAATAGAAAAAATAGCAACTGCAGCTGAAAACGTCGGTGAAGTAGCGACCAAAGTTGCGGCCAACGCTGAAGATGCAAGCAAAGCAAGCGTGAAAATGGTAGAGATGGGCAAACAAGCAAGCAACGTATCAAGCCAGATGGCTCAAGGCATGGATCAAGTCAGCACTGCTTCACAACAGGTTTCCACGGGCGCACAAAAACTTGCTGAACTCTCGCAACATGCTGCAGAAAGCACCGATTCACTAAAAAAAGTCATGGAAGAAGCGGGTTCGATTGCAAAAGATGCTTCACAGGTAACAAATGAAGCCTTAGTTAAATCAAAAGAAGTTAACGACAAAGGCCAACAAGGATTGCAAGCAATCGAAAACATCAAGACAAACATAACCAAAGTATCAGACGCCGTGACATCAATGATTAACTCAATAGACCAAGTAGGGCAAATGGCGAATTCAGTATCTGACATCGCAAGTCAAACAAACATGCTTGCGTTGAACGCAGCTATCGAAGCAGCACGGGCAGGTGAAGCAGGAAGAGGCTTCGCAGTCGTCGCAGACGCAGTTAAAGGCTTAGCGGGGCAGTCAAAAGTAGCTGCAGGATCATCAATCGCCCTAGTTAAAGGCATTAAAGAAGCAGGAGCCCAAACAAGCAGTATTACACAGCAATCCCAAGCAGGTGCAACTAATGGCGCAACGGTTGTTCAAGGAGCCATTAAAGAGGCTGAAGGAATCTCAAAAATCATGGATGACATGACCGAAAAAGTAAGCAAACTAACTCGAGGAGTAGAAAGGGGTCTTGAATCGGTCGGCAAAGTCGCCAAAACAATTGAGGAAGTGGCAAGCATCGCTGAAGAGAGCTCTTCTGCAGCTGAAGAAGAATCTTCGGCCATTGAAGAGCAAACAGCAGCAGCACAGCAAATAGCGGAAATCGCCAAAGATGTAACTTCAACCGCATCAAGCGTCCAAGGCGTAACTAAAACCGTCGTTGACAACGCAGGTGAACTGGCAAAACTATCAGTTGCAGTTAGCAATAACGCAAAAACAGTCGAAGAATCAGCTAAGCAAATTGCCACACAAGCCGACAAAGTCTCTAAAACCACAACTACACTTCGAGAAAGCGCTTTAACATCCGTTGAGTCCGCAGAAAAAACAAACACCAAATTAGAAGCCCTCATCACAAAGCGCACACAACTACTCGCTGATTTAAACCAAAAATTCGGCAACCAAAAAGAAACAGGGCCATAAAAATCCCTGACCTTTTTTGTTGTTTCGTTATTCCTCAGTATTTAGCCCAAAAAACAGGCGATAAGAAATGAATAATTCGGACAACCAAAAAACTACGCGAGAAGAACTTCAAATGCTAACTTTCTCGCTTGACAATGTCTCCTACGGCGTAAATGTGCATCAAGTTCGTGAAGTCAAAAACTTCCAAGGCGTCACACCAGTACCCTATGCTCCATCATACGTAAAAGGCGTAACAAATTTGCGCGGCCAAGTCATCCCCGTTATTGATCTCAGGAAACGGTTCGGAATGGTTGATACAAAAGACGCTGAAAACGCAGGCATAATGGTCATTGTCCAAGACAAACAACCTATTGGTGTAATGGTGGACTCTGTAATGGAAGTACTAACATTATCTAAAGATGACATTGAAGCAAACCCCGACAGCCTCACCACTGTTAAATCAAATGCAGTGATAGGCGTAGCAAAACACGACAAAGACCTGATCATTCTGCTTGACCTTTTGAAAGTTGTGTCCAAAGACAACTTGGAAATCGCCAAAGGATTCGAAATAGAAACGCAAGCTAAACCGTAAGAAAAATTTCTTTTCTTTTCTTTTTTTTTAAGTATTTAACGATATTATGTTAGAGGGGTTAAGAACCTATCAGCTATATAGTAAGCTATGAAAATAAATAAACTAAATTAACTATATACGCAAAGGAAATTTTATATAGTACGTACATATCAAGTTGGACAAATGTCCAAAAAATGTAGGGAAGCAAGCAAAAGTAATCAAAGACTTCAAGCGAACCAGAGAAAATCTTTGAAGCATGGAGAAGTTCTTGAAAACTTTAATATTTTAAAAGAGATGATCAAGTTTGATGGCACGACCAGCGAGGTCCAGGCAGCAGACTTAGACTGGCTCATCATACGAGGAGATTTGCTGAGAGAAATTTTTGAGGGACTAAGAGCTTATCTGGGGCGTGGGGCGAATATAGCTATAAAGGCTCCAGGAAAAACTAGCGGCAAACGCTTTTTCGCTTCTCTGCTCAATAGGAACATGGAGCTGAAGGAAATAGTGATCGTTCTGAACCTTCTTATTAATGAGGGCGGCTGGGGCAAATCTGAAATCACAGTCGACTATGAAGGCAAGAAAGCCACTGTAACATTACAGAACTGCATAACCGCCCGTAAAACAAGAAGTACCGAACCAAGCTGCACTTTCTTGACAGGTTATTTTGAAGGCTTCTTCGAGAAACTTTTCAACAAGGAAACCCAATGCATAGAAACAGCATGCATTGCCAAGGGCGACGCTGTATGCGAATTCCAGATTACGCCAAAAAATATGGCTTGACATTAGAACTATTTCTTTTTGATCGGACAGCGCCGTAGGACTTTCAAAGAATCTTATATTTTGTTGACTATCGCCCTTCAGCGCTTCTGACAGATGTGGCATAACTGCAGTTGTTGGCTACATCAAAATCCAAGTTGCGAGGCAGGTAAACAAGCATATCAAAAGAAAAATCGGGGAAACAGCCGAGTTCGGCGAAGGAGAAACTCTCCTTCAGTTGAAAGGCACACTCTATAAACAATTTCCCGAGGCAACAGTGAAGAAACTGCTGGCGCTAAGCATTACAGGTTGCTAAACCGCTATGCAGCGGAATCTTGGCTTTGCTAAAATAAAGGTAAAACAAAGTATTTCTCAGATGTTTGGATTTGGCTATTTTTGTTTTTGAATCTTGAAGCCTAAAACAATTATCCATAAGGATCCTGCTAATCCAGAAATCGTTTCGGGTATAGCAACACCAACGACGTAATGAAGAGTAAAATAAAGTATCCAAGGCGCCGCCGCCACAAGAGCCACTGCAATTGTCAGCAGACTCATTTTTGCTTGATGCCTCAACTCAAATGCTACCGTAAAAATGAACAAGGAAATCGGCAGCAGCACAAAGAAAGCCACAGAAACCAAGTAATGCGTCGGGGAGAAGTTTTCGTTGAATACACCTATGCAGATGAGCGCCGTTGAAGCTGCGACAAAGAATCCTGCGCCCACTTTGCCAACAATGTTTTTCCCGAAATAGGAATACAAGCTTAGAACTGCAAAGATTACTGCTAAAAATCCGCAGACGTAGAGACCGAAGTTGAAAAGAGGCCCAGATACGCCGTTCACTACGCCTAAGTCGCTAAGAGCATTGTTTGTCCAGCTGAATTTGGGGTAAGACTCAATGGCTACAAGAATGCAGGTAAACGCAACAATCGGCGCCAATATACCTGCTGCTGCCCCGATTCTCTGCATATTCATCTCTTTATTCCTCAGCAATGGTTATGACCAGTTTTGCTTTAAGAGTTTGCGTCTGCAGGAACAAACCGCCGCAGCCCCTGAAGCGAACGCAACTTCTCTTTCTCGCCGATTTTGGCTTCCTGCACTGACTGCCTAAGAATTTGGATAGATTCATCCATTGCCTTACGGTCGACTGGGTACGGAACACCGTCTTTGCCGCCAAAAGCGAAGCTGAATTTGACGGGGTCGTTCCAGTTGGGTTTTTCACCATAAATAAGCTCTGCCACGAGCGCTAACCCCCGAACTGTTGCAGGACCTACACCTTTTACGCTTAGCAGTTCCTCGTAGTTTTTGGGTTGAAACTCGTAAACTCGACTTAGCGTGTCCCAGTTTATGTTGCGGGGCATGTTGAGGTTGTTTAGTGTCCGCTGCCATGGGTCATCAGATTTGGGCAACCACGTTTGAAGCGACATCTGTTCGGCTGGTTTAGAGGTAGACTGAATTAGGTTCATGATTTTACGTGTGGGCTCCTTTGCCAAATCTACAGATGCTTTGCGTGCCGCTTCACTTTGCTTTGCCACCATGTTTAGCGCCACCTGTTTTTTTGTGTCGCAGACTATGGCGTTTTGGGGTTCAACCACAAAATCCGTAACATTCTCCGAGACCCAATGGTAGCGGCGTGCCGCGCGGTCTTGGTCACTCATGCCTTGCTGAATCACCGCCCACTTTTCATCCCGAGTTATCAGAAAGGCGTGATGGTAAAGTTGATATCCCGCCTGGATAGCTGCGTTATCTACTTTGGCCGCCATCTTGCTGATGTATGTGAGCGTGTTGATTGTTTCTTCTGAGAAACCGAACTTTTCCCCAGCAGCAGCGATGTCGCTTGGGGTTTTCTTCGAGGTTTTGCCTTTTCCTCCGCAGACAGCCACTCCATGCTCTTTTGGTGAGAGGGCGCCTTTGAGAATGCCAGTGACCACGGTGGTTACTCCGCTGCTATGCCAGTCATAGGCTAAAACGCAGCCGAACGCTTGAAACCAAAACGGGTCAGATAGGCGCTCGATAAACGCGGTTGTACCCTGCTCGTCAATCATAATGTCCGCTATTTCCTTGGCCAACTTTCGCATGCGAACGGTTAGCCATGAAGGTGCCTTTCCACCGTGAAGCGGAAGATTTGCCACACCAGTCCTATACATCAAGTCACTCTTCATGGATGCCGCTGTTTCTGGATATATTATTTTTTGTAAATGTAAAACGCAAAAAAGCACTATCTACTTGTTTGTTGGGTTTTTGCTTGCCTTTCCTTTTCTGGTTTTGCACGATAAGGTCTTGGCTTGGTTTATCTCCAACATTTTTGGCGTCTCATGGCTCTTCTGGTATGGCGTGCAGCTGGGCAGGATTTCAGGAAAAACCGGGGGTCTTCGGGGTATTGATTGCGGCAATTAGCATTGCATTTATAGCTTTGTCCTATTTTGTGTGGGCAAAATAAACGGCTAGTTACGGCAACTGAAGTGTTCCTGCAACCCGCAGTTTTGGCCCTTCCAAATACATCAGCACCGCCCGGTCTTTGGGGCAGTAAACCAGCGGCTTTTCAAAAGTCAACGTCAAAGTCGGCTTTTTAGCGTCGCCTGTTTCAGCAACTGCTTCGACCTTTGCCGTTATGAACTGAGTCCAATGTCCAACATGCATGACCATGCCCTGCTTTATTGGTGTTTGCCAATACTTAACCAATGAAGTTTGGGAGTCAATTTTGATTGAAGTTTTAACGGCTGAGTCATTTGTTAGAACAGCGCCTCGATCCAAATCTTCAACTTCGATGTTTTTCAGCGCCAAGCCAACTCGGTCGCCTTCTCCTGCAATGTCAAATTCGTCATCGTGCTTTTGGATGGAGCGAACCTGCGCAGATTTGCCAGCGGGCAAGACCTGCAGCACCGTATGTTTTTGGATGATCCCGTTTGTGACTACACCAAGGATAACTACCCCAACTCCTTTTACGTTAAAGGCGTGGTCCACAGGCACAATGCCAGTGGTTTGTTGTCCAGCGGGGGCCTCCGTAGTTTTCTGTTTTGCAGCTTCAGCCAGTAGTTTTTCTCTTAGAAGGTTTGGGTCGTCGGGTAAGAACTCGAATTTTTCAAGGGTTGTTCCTTTTATTAGCGGCTCGATTTTTTCTTTAGGCAGGTAATTTCGAAGAACTATATAGCCGCCTTTGATGTTTGAGCATTGAAGCATCACCAAAGATTCGCCCAATGTCGCGTCAAGCTGATCCACCACTATAATTGCTTGCTTTGACAGGGAGACTGCGTAGAACAATGGTGCTAACCGTTCCGGATAACGTGTTGGTTCAATCATAGTTACTGTATCTTCGCCTTTTTTGAGGTTGTAAAAAGTGATGTCTGTGGAGGTGCCTTTCTTGCCGAGATTGCCTCCGTAGCCTTGGACGCCTAACATGGCGACTGTGATGTTACCCATGGTTAAGTACCTACCAAATTCTACCGCATTGAGCCATGCCTTAAAGATAAGCATTATCATTGCAGGTTTCCATCATGCTAACATTGAGGTGGCTGAAAGCATGGTCGAAAGGTTCTTAAGGTATTTTGTCTTTTCCCTAACGGCAAGAAATGGCGGAACCATCTGCCAATTCAAAGTAACAGTCAAGCTTCACATGTTGAGGCGGGTCTGAAAAGGTTAAAATAGTCCGTTGAAGAGGTGAAAAGGTATGGAAAACATTTACGCAGCGATGCTCCTTCACAAGGCAGGTAAAGAAATAAACGAAGAATCAGTAACAAAAGTTCTCAAAGCAGCATGCATCGAAGTTAACGAAATTCAAGTTAAAGCACTTGTCGCTTCTCTTAGCGAAGTAAACATTGATGAAGCAATCAAAGCCGCACCAGCTATGATGGCAGCCGCTCCAGCAGCGCCAGCAGGCGGAGAAGCAAAACCAGCAGCCGCAGCACCAGAAGACAAGAAGAAGAAAGCTGAAGAAGAAAAAGCCAAAGAAGAAGCAGCACTAGAAGGATTAGGCGCCCTATTCGGGTAAAATAAGCCTCTTTACTTTTATTTTTAACCAATTTTTCCCAACAATTTATCTATCTTTATAAGACCACTTGTTTTTCGTAGTTAACCCTAAAAACGCTAATTTTGCAAACTGCGCTTTGTTTGACAGCAATAAAAGTGGAAGTTATTTATTGTGTGGGCAGGTTGCTTTGTTCTTTGGGTGCCTCAGGCAGTTGATTGGCAATCGGAAGCTTTGCTGTTTTTCTTCGATCGCTGAGTAACTTTACGCCTACAACAGGTAACCAACCTGTCACCATGCATACTGTTGCTGGCCACCCCTCGATGTTTCGGTGTAAGATCGGTATCAACGCATTTATTATGTCTGGTAAAAAGGCTTCCCAAATACCGAAGGAAAGAGCCATTGCAATTACGGTGATGATAGCTATGTTTCTGCCGAATTTTTTGAAGGTTTGAACAGCTAAAATCCCCGCAAAGAAAAAGTCACCTAAACCAAGGCCCCTTAACAAAATACCCCCGCTATTTGTAATTACAGGAACGTTTGGCAAATAAACCAGCACTGGAAGCCCAAGTCCGCTAAACGAGTGGGCAGCTGTAAGCATAATGGGGGTTCCTATAACTGAAAAGATGTCCCAAGACGTTATGAGCACTGCAAAAAGCGCCACAGTTTTCCAGCTAAACAGTGAGCTAAGGTAGAGAATGATTAGAACAGCAAATGTGAAACCATACACATCCAAGAGGTATGGGAACCAAATTGCTTCAGTTGAAGAATTATTTATGATATTGAAGAAAACAAAAAGCAATACAAACACGGCTGGAGGTTGAGCAGCCACATACCACCGCTGTTTAAGGGAGGGCTTAATTTGCTCGTAAACTGCAACCCCGAAGCAAAAGGCGGCTAAACCAAAGAAAGCTCCAACCCTGATAACTGTGACTGAATCTCGTAACGGAGCTAAAAGACAAACAAACCCAGCTGCCAAGCTTGCTGAGCCGAAGCCTATTGAAAGCAGTTGGGCTCTGATTTTTGTTAATCCACTAAATATGAATGAGACAGTAAAGAGTAGCATGGTGTAGGAGGACAAGAAGAAGATAAGAATCACGTCTTCGAAGAGCGCGCCCGGATTAATTGTTGCGGCATAGGCTAGCCCGGAAACAATAATTGCCATAAAGACAATCAGCAGAACTACGTCGCGTGTCTTGAACTCTTTTTCCTCAATTGTTGTCTGTAGTTTCCCCTCGACGCGCTTGTTCAGAAACAAGGCAATGATAAGTACTGAGAACAAAGCGAGCGGCATAGCAATGTCAAGTGTGGGCATAGAGAAGGCAATTATCAGCGCCGCATTTATTCCTTTACTAAAAAGCCGCAAAAATCACCTTAGAATATACAGCAAGAAGCTAATTGCAGCGTTTGAGAAACTTAAAAACAGCAGTTCCATATCAAGTTGAATGGACACAACGGCAAACTATATGACGCTGACGTTGAGCGGTGCTTCAACTGTTAAACTGCGCGTTCAAAATCGCCAACGTAGCCAAAAGAGCCTCTTCAGTCCTAACCGTAGCAGTTCCCTGGTCAGGGATCGTGTTCACAACAAAGTCGACGATAGCTTCAAGCCGCGCGCCCTGAGCCTTGGTAATCTCATGCAGTCCGCGGGAAGGAGCACCAAACGCTACAAGGATCTTTTGACTTCTTCTCCAGCGTTCGCCGATCGCTTGTGCATCCTTTGCGAATTTTGCTCCAAGCTTCGCAGTCGCGATAACCAAATCAAATTGTCCGTTTGTCACAAGTTTGGCGAAGGGCTGTCTTTCTAACTTTACCTTATAGCCCCAGTACAGTGGAACCTGATCGCGGTCAACCTGCTGCACCTCCACATGCCTGCCCACATTCACAACCTGCAAGGTCAAGCGACTTCCAACCGCAAACTGTGTTTCGCGCAAAAGCGCCGGCTGCTCCACACCTATATCCACAAGCAAACCTTCCTTACTTGCTGACAAAACTAAGCCTTCACGGTATGAGCCGACCTGCAGATCCCGTGTTTTGCCGCTTACAGGATGATGAGGCGTGCGCAGAGGAGGTAGAATGCCTGCGTATTGGAGGCGAGATTCAATTTTAAAGAGGTCTTTCCTCAGGTACTGCGGCGTCTCCAAATAGTTTAATAGAAGTGTGATGAACTCGACGTCTTGTGTTTGGTCAGTTTTGGTGTTGTCGGGATAAACTATGATTTCGTTTACTCGGAAAATTGCTGCTGCTCTGCCGATTAACCCAATCTTTGATGTTTTCTCACGCAGATGGGGGGTATCGGAGATTACGGATGCGGGTATGGCAATTGAAATTTTCACTTTGTCCACGGTAAGGTTTCCTGCGTAGCTGTTTGCTTTCTGCGTTGACCTTAAAAGGCGGGGATGAGATATAAAACTCGTGTTTACGAGGCTCCATTATGAAGTCAGCCATTTTAGATGACTCCAAAAAATTCAAAGCCCTTGACAAGAGCGGCATGCTAGATTTCTGTCTTAATTCAAGTAAGATATACAGCGAAGCTGCGAAGTTATCTGCCAATATCCAGCTAAGGTATCCTAAACCAGACAATATTATTGTTGCAGGAATGGGAGGCTCAGGAATCGGCGGCGACCTATTAAAAGACTGGGCAAGAAACAAAATCAACGTCCCAATAGAAGTGAGCCGAGATTACCATCTCCCGGAATACGCCGGCAAAAAAACCCTCGTCTTATTAACCAGTTATTCAGGGGACACTGAAGAATCCCTCAGCGCCTACTTGGACGCTTTGAAAAGGGGCTGTATGATTTTCTGCGTGAGCAGCGGCGGCTCATTGCTTGAGAGCGCTGAAAAACTAAATGTCCCATACCTGCGTGTACCAGGAGGCATGCCTCCCCGTGCGGCTCTTCCATACCTGTTTACGCCCTTAATTCTCAGTTTAGAAAAAATGGGATTAGTCTCAGGTGCTTCAGAGGAGCTAGATGAAGCTATGATGCTTCTAAATAAAATCAGCACAGACAACGAGTTTGAGAGACCGATAAATGAGAACTTCGCTAAGGGTTTAGCTTTAAACATAAGTAAAACGGCTCCGACGATTTACGGCTTTGGCATCTATAGGGGAGTAGCGCAGAGATTTAAGCAGCAATTTAACGAGAACGCTAAGGTGCCTGCGAAATGGGAAGTTTTCAGCGAACTCAACCACAATGAAACGGTCGGTTGGCAGAAAGCAGGGAAACTAGCCAAACGATTCACTGTAATTCTGCTTCGTGACAAAGAAGAACCCATTGAAATCCGAAGCCGCATTGAAATCACCAAAGAACTCATGGAACAAGAAGGATTATGCATGTATGAAGTACAAGTGCAAGGCAAAAGCACTCTAGCAAAAATGCTTTCAACCATTCTAGTCGGCGATTTCACAAGCGTTTATCTTGCAGCCCTACGCGGCGTAGACCCTACACCCGTCAAAACCATAAATTATCTCAAAGACACCTTAAACCAAAATGGATTCAGAGAAAAAGTAGTAAGCGAACTAAAAGCTTCAGCCGCCAGACTCCCTTCAAGCGGTCACTAATCAATAGAAAGGAGCACAGCATTTCAGAGGCTTAGCGCCTAATCCATTTCTTTTTCCAAGTCACAACTACCAGAGAAACTACAATCACGACTGCCACAACAATGCCTACAACAAGGGAGTAAAACACAGTTTGGTCGAACCCCAGAATTTGTGGGTTCCACATGTTTGTTGCAGTCGCCTTTGCGTGGACAGTGTAGTTCCCTAAGTAATCGTTGCTTTCCATGTAAACGCCTGTGGCTTTATCCCATTCTTTGTTTCTTTCAGTTGTGTTAGTGTACGTGATTACTCTGTTGGCGCCGGCAAAGGTCTCATCCATTTGCCCCTGAATAGTTACATTGCTGCCTATCCCTGAATCGTAGAAGTATTGGTTTGGGCTAAGGTTTGCAGGAATAATTATCCATGCTTGGACGTTGCCTGCGCTGAAATTGAAGAACCTGACGCTGCTTGAGATGGTTCCGTTAACGTATCTGACTGTAAAGTTTGCATGAAATGCAGTGCCCTCCACATCCAAAATCTCGATTCTGGCCCAGTTCAAATTTTGCTCCGGCGGTGGTGTACCTGTCGTACTGACGCTGTATTCTATCCAGTCGCCGCTCTTAACGCCAACAGAAATTGATTGACCCTGAGCTACGGTCAACGACGTAAAAATGAACGTGATAATTATGATTGCTACAACTGTTTTGCGCATAGAGAGCACTCAAGAAGGTGTTGGGTTTTTCCAGTTAAAAGACTTGTGGAAAAATAGGTGAAAAGTCTGAAGTAAAGTAAAAAGACGTTTAGGCAATGAACTTCGCGAATTCTTGCTCTGCAGTTTCCATCGGCACAATTTTAGGCGGACGTTTAAATCCGTAAACGCAAACTGGTTCTACTGCACCCTTCAACTTTTGGGTTAACGCAAGTTTCATCGCTCGCACTACATCGAAGAGTACGCTGCCTGCGTTTGGTGCATCGACTGTTTGGAATTTGAGATCAATTTTCATGGGTGCATTGCAGAAGTACACGCCGCTTATCCAGAAGTAACTATCTCGTTTGTTCTGCAGAAAGTCAACGTAGTCGGTTGATCCGGCTACCACTTCAGCTTTGTATGGCAATGCAGCAGCAACGGTTTCGGTTTTAATGTGGCGTTTAGCGTCACGCGAACGGTCCATGGTGTCAACGGATTCTGTACCGCCGCCGACATCCAATTGGTAAGTCTCATCTATGTGTACGCCGTTGTCAGAAAGAAGTTTTAGCAGAGTCTTATGTAAAGCAGTTGAGCCAACTTGGTCGATCAAATCGTCACCTACTAGAGGCAGTTTTGCATCAGCGAATCGTTTAGCCCACGCTGCATCGCTTGCCAAAAAGGTTGGTGTAGCGTTCACAAAAGCGCATCCTGCAGCCAAAGCCTGTTCAGCATACCATTGCGAGGCTTCTGTTGCGCCGCTTGGAAGCAAATTAACAACAACTTCAGCTCCCGATGCCTTAAGAATTTTGACCGCGTCAGCGTCCGGGGCACTGCTGATTGTTACAATTAATTTTGTAGATTTACCTACGCCGTCTAATAGCGGACCCTTACTAACTTTAACGCCCGAGCTTGGGACATCAGCGACTTTTGGAGCGTTATTTGGCTGGGCAAAAATGGCTTCAGAAACGTCGTGTCCAACCTTGCGTTCGTCAATATCAAAAGCTGCAACAACCTCCATGTCTTTGGAGCTTAAACCTGCCAAAATGGGGTTGCGTAAGCCAACCGAGGTGGGGGATTTCGAGTAGTATTGGATGCCTTGGATAAAGGCTGAGGCGCAGTTTCCAACGCCGATTAATGCAACTTTAACTTTAGGCATATGTGGCACCTTGCTTGGCTTCCATATTCGCACTTGCCTTATAAAAAGCTACGCTGGCACCAGCGGATGAAGAAAACGCTAATTGCCCGCCGTAGGCTACGTTTTAGATAGGCTAAAAGAAACGCTTATTAAATCACGCGGAATAAAGCTTAGAAGCCAGATAATTTGGGCGAGTAGATCAGTCTGGCATGATCGCCACGTTGGCATCGTGGAGGTCCCGGGTTCAAATCCCGGCTCGTCCACCATTTTTAATCATTGTCTTTTTTTTGCAGCTACCAAGCGATCTTAATCAGTCAAGCGAAAAGTGAATATCTTGAGTCTATGCTCATATAGACCAAAGTCTTGCATTAAAAGACTTGAATTACTCCAAGATTGCTTAGTAGCGAGAAATTTCGAGGTGACTAAGTTGGTCAAGGACTTTCCAGATATAGAAAAACTTTGTGATGATCTGGAAGAGAAACGCTAAATTCTACTGAATGCGTCCGTTTGCACTTTGGGCATTTAACAGTTAAAATGAAGTTGTGTGTTTTACTTCCCATTTTATCACCTTCCACAGTAAGGTGGCATGTTTTTTGCGATCAAGTGCCTCTTCTTTCATTTTTTACCCCTAATAGTATTAGCTTGTTATCTTTTGTGAGGGGTAAGTTTTCTATTGTTTTTTTACCCCTCATCTCTACATCTATATCCAACCTACCTAAACCACTATGTAACCATCTGTTTTTTATGCAAACAGGAGTAAGGAAGCAGTAATATTGGTTGGTTTGTTTGTTGGATTAAAATTTAATCCATGGACATATGTTAAGGATAGGTGTTTTTTAAAACCAGCTTTTGCTGCACATATCTGCACATTTTACACAAACAATTAGTAAGGTCTCATTTTCGTAAATTAGCTTCGTCTCAATGCAGCCACATCAGCATTTATTATTAACGGTCATTTCTAACCGCAATCTCCGCATTTAAAAATTTTCCGCAGTCTTTTCCAATGTGGTCGCATTCGTAGGCACCTAACTGAAAGTGTCTGCATCGCCTAAACTCTCTACAAGTCATAGTTATTTTTCGTCCTCCTCAAGGTCTCCACAGCCTACCCACACTTCTTGATGCCCATAGCAACTATTTTGTGACAATTGAAGCATCTTGTTTCATTAAGTTCAAATCCCTTCAAAATATCAAAACGTCTCAGAGTGTACGTTCTGTGTTTCGCGTGGTCGCAGATAACCTGAATTAAAGAAACTGATGCGTCTCCGTCCATTTTCTCCTTTCCCTATTCTTATTCCACATCGATGCAAACACCGAATATTCCGAGCGAAATATTTTTAGAAGACAATCAGTCAATGCATTATTCTCTACTGAACCAAAATCTTAACTTTAAGTCGCTTAGAGTGCCGAATTTCACTTCTGGTTTTTGAGCTGCCATTTTAATGTAACATCCTCACTGTTTTCTTTTTCCTCAAAAGTGTTGTGGAAGCCTTCCTTCTCCAGTGCTCCTTAGCACCTTAAATAAGGCAAACCGCAAAAAGTATATAAGCCATATTTCCAAAACCGATATATAGCAAAACCAACAAAAAATCCGCGTATCCTATCGGTGAATATCCGACATTTTCTTAATCCAACCAAATTTTATAATTATGTTGATTAGGTGATTGATAATGAAAGAAATAAAATGTAGTAAATGCGGCAAAGCCGTAAGCGTTAAGGATGATTACTATTTAAAACGATGCCCGAATTGCAGAGTTAAGGATATGACGTATAATATCAAAATGCGTGAATTGAAAAACTATGATAAACAATCAAAAGTGCAGATTAAAGGTTTAGGACTGCAACAAGAGAAGTTAAGCTCAATCTTCAAGAATTATTCGAGTTATGCATCAAATTATAGGAAATTATTCAAGAAAACCCCGTCTTTTGATGACTACTTATCAGCCTTGAGAAATGAAAAGTTGCAACTTGCACATGAACAAGCCGACAGAATAAAGAAATT
>PLSP01000081.1 GCA_003165195.1 Candidatus Bathyarchaeota archaeon
ACTATTCTATTTTAGGACAATACCAGAGGTTCCTTTCACTTGTTGATTTCTCTATTTTGACTGCTCTACGTATTTGATGTCTGTGTTTTCTTCCCAAAACGCTTTGAAGCACTTTCGATACTTGGGCAGCCTTGATCTTCCTCTCCAGGTAGATTTGTCAGCAAACCGCTTAATCGCCGCCGACGGTTTGAAGTACGCCAGCGCGTTTTTGGAGTTTAATACATACGGCGGTTTACCATAGTACATGTTGATCCAGCTTGCAATCAGGTTACCTGTTCTGTGGTTACCTTCATAAAATAGTTGGGGGAAACCAAGAATTGCAACATATACTTCGGCTGCCACCTTCAACGGATGCGATTCGTCTTTCATGTGCTTACGATACCAGTTTTCAATCGGATCAATGAAGGTGTAAAATTTCTGTGAATTAGCCATTATCGCGTTATTAAACTGCAGCCTCAACTCCATATCGACACCATAATGGACCAGGTTGTTGAGCTCCAACTGCTCAGAAATACCGTATATCGAAAACGGTTCAACCCCCTTCCTAAGTAAATCATCAAGATGTCGGTAGGCATCCATCATCCGCCCTCTAACGACGCTATCAAAACGGTCGCGCCGTCCTAACTTTTCACGGTCAAGCTCATCGTCTATTTTTTTCCAATTCTTCTCCACACCAATGAGCGACTTCTCAACATTCTCGAGATTGAATTTCAGTATCTTTTCTTGACCCACTGCAGCCCAATACCCTAACCGCGCATTGTGCTAAGAGAATTAATTAATATTATGGAAAAAATGCAGAATTTCACTATTTTATCAAATTACTTTTTAAAAGTGGACTCAGTCGCGGAAAAAGACTTCACAAGCCGCCAGCATAATTTCCCCGCTTTAAAGCTTCATCGTACCTCGATATCCTCATTGTCCAAGACTAAGATAACAGGGGAACCTTATTTGAATTTCGAGTATTCTTTAGAACTTGAAGATAAAGAACTAAATATTTTCGAAAAAGAGTCTCGAGACCGTGATTGCTTTCCCTCAGTCACATCCAATCAAATTTAAACAAGAAGAATCTGAATTAAGCATTTTTTGGTTTTTTGGGAGGTGAAAAGAAAACATGGCGATTGGAGAAAAACTTTGGGAAGGAAATGCAAAAGCCAAACTACTATTATTAAAGGAGTTGAAGCTGACGGCGCCTGGATTATGGCGACGTGGACAGCTCAACTTAAAGGCATGTGCAAAGCTAGGGGCGTAGACGGTAACGTAACTTTCAGCGGCAAAATCAAGATTGGACCAAGCGGAGCAGGCATTAGCATGGTCAAGGAATATTATCAACTATGACCGGCAACATGTCGGTAGTTCAAGGTTATGGTTACGGCAAAACTGTGATGGACAAAGCAAAAAGCATGGGCATCTGGACTTTTATGTCGATGTCACCAAAATTAGCTTGGATTAATGGCGAGGCGACGCTTGTCACATTAGAGGGCGACCCACAGTGGATGGAATTCACAGTTACAGTCTGGGAATGGAAATGGCGGAGACACCACTTGATCACTTTTGCTAAATTCCCATTTATTCTTAGAAACTTGTCTTTTTAAGAATTAATTATTCTATTGCCTCACAGCTAGCAGTTAGATTTTTTACTGTGAAGCCGATGGTTAAGGGTTGAGGGAATGATTTGGAAGAATACGCCGTTTTAGGTAAATTGGCTGACCTCGACAAACGCTTAGAGGCTATTGAGCAACGGCTCAAACGCATCGAGAACAAACTCGACGAAATGATGTAGCCCCAAACCGTATGTCACATCTAACCTTTTTTTAATTCAAACACCTATCTTGAAGTGTAAACTTTTTAGAAGAAAACAGTGTTAATAACAAAACGTAGTTTTTGGGTTGATATAAATTGCCGCCAGTCCGCAACTTGAATCAAAACGCGAACCAGAGGCAAATAGCGTCTCTCCTGTTTTTTAGAAATTAAGACAATCTCGTCCAGAACCAGATAATTTACTCTTATATCCAAGTTCAACCAAGTAATTCTTATGGTAAAATTCGGTCTGCAACATCCATGCTTCACATATGACGGCGTAGGGACAGAAATTTTTCGAACATTGAAAAAAAGAGCCTTGCAAGCAGAGGAAAGTGGGTTTGACAGCTTTTGGGTGATGGATCATTTTATGCAGATACCATTTGTCGGCAAGATAGATGAGCCGATGCTTGAAGGGTGGACTACCATTTCGGCTTTGGCAGCTGTGACAAAAAAGCTAAAGTTAGGGACATTAGTCACGGGCAACATCTACCGTAACCCTGCCATGCTGGCTAAGACTGGCGCAACCGTGGATGTTCTGAGTAATGGTAGACTGTTTATGGGCATAGGCGCAGGCTGGTTCGAAACCGAAGCTCAAGCTTACGGTATCCCTTTCTACACGATTCCAGATCGGTTGAAACGGCTTGAAGAAGCACTGCAGATCATTAAAGGCATGTGGACTACCGATTGCTTTTCTTTTAACGGAAAATACTACAAAATAAGTAATGCAATGTGCAACCCCAAACCAATTCAAAAGCCCTATCCGCCCATTCTGATCGGGGGAGGCGGGGAAAAAATGACTCTGAAGCTAGTAGCAAAATATGGTAACGCATGCAACCTATTTGGCGGATCATCAACAGTGAGACACAAACTCGAAAAGCTCAGAGAACACTGCAAGACGGTTGGAAGAGACTTCGACGAAATACTGAAAACTAGACTGGGTCGCCTAATAGTCGGTGAGAACGATGAAGAAGTTGCGTCAATGGTGCAGCGTGACCGCAGACCCGGCATGAGTGATGAACAGTACAATGAAACGGTAACATATGGAACACCCTGGCAGGTAATCGAAAAGATCCAAGAATTCGTCGAATCAGGAATTCAATACCTGATTTTTAATCTTGGCTATCAAGACGAAGAAAGGATACTGAAGTTGTTCGCAGATCAAGTGATGCCTAACGTTTAATTAGAAATCCAAAGCGTCTAAACATCCACTGCCTTAGTTCCAAGCCTTTCTACGGCTTTTTCAGCCCATTTTGAATCTTTCAACAGGGCTCTTCCCACAGCGACTAAGTCAACTACCCCATCTCGGACCAGCTTGTCAGCGTATACTGCTTCGCGAATTCCGCCGACGCCAATAACAGGAACGTTAGCTGCCTTTTTGATCTCTGATGCTTGAGGAAGAAAGTAGCCTTTGATATGCTTGAGCTGCTTTGGTTCGCTGCCGCACATGCCGCCCGAAATATCAAGTATGTCAACTCCTGAGTCTTCAAGACGCTTAGCAAAAGTTACTGAGTCTTCTACGCTTGTGCCGTTTGGCGCCAAATCGTCTGAGCCGAGCCGGTAAAGCAACAGTTTGCCGCCTAGACGCGCCTTTACTCTTTGGACAACCAACAGGGGAAAGCGCATCCTGTTCTCGAGTGAACCGCCGTACTCATCATTGCGTTTGTTTAGCAGGGGCGTGAAGAACTGGTTAAGCAAGTAGCCATGTGCGCCATGAAGTTCAATTCCATCAAAGCCCGCTTTAATCGCGCGTTCCGCTGCTAGGGCAAACTCGTCCGCAATCTGAAGCAGTTCAGCCACGGTTAATCCTCGAGTTTTTCCCCGTTCGGATGGGCCTGCGGGTTGTGTGCCGATGACTTTGCGGTTCGCGACGCCGCCTGCATGGGTTATCTGCAGTACTGCGGGCGCTCCGACATTATGTATTGCAGAGGTAAGGCGTTCAAAACCCTCGATTAGCGTATCGCTGTAGATGCCTAACTGTTTTGGACCGATTTTGCCTGTGGGCATGATGTAGGAGTGCTCAACTATAGGTAGCCCCACCGCTATGCTGCGACTGACGTAGAAGTTGATGAGTCTGTTTGTGACTTCTCCTGCAAAGGAAGCACGTCCGCTCTGCATGGGCGGCATAACAATACGGTTTCGTAATGTTAAGCCCTTCACTTCTAGAGGTTCAAGAAGTCCCAGCAAGCCGTCACCAACGCCATAACGGTTTGTCGTTAACATATAAGAACATAATTAAACAAAAGCAGAAAAGAACTGATAAAGCAGCCACCCTTCAACATTTCATAAATTTGAGCAGACATGCAGAAAAGTTGGGGGACAATAATTGATTGGCAGAGTCAGTCACCGATTATCATGCCGACTGGTGACCAAATGTATAGCGAACTAAAGCCGTCCTTTGAGAGCGGCGCCAAATATGCTGCCGTATTCAATTATTCGCCAGACAACAATGGTACAGGGCTCCTACAGAAAGAACAGTTTGCCGCGCTGCAGAAGTTCTGGACCAGTGTGGTAGAAAACTCCACTGAAACAAACGATGTAACCGTACAAGATGCATTCGTGCTACCCAATGACTATGGCAGCGGATTGCGAAGCCAGAATGATACGATTTGGGGAATTTTGCAGCCTGACAGTACTTCGCAGCAGGTTTGGGATGCACTTCAGTCTGCTCTTATAAAGTATGGCAATGGGTTAGACATAGTCTATGATGACCCAGCTTATCCATTGGCGGGGCGGTACCAGCAAGTTTACTGGTGGAACCAAACAACCTAAAGAGCGCTCCAACCCATTCTTCTTGCACTTTTTCTATAGAACGGTAAGCGGTAGCTGGCCTGTTGTTTTACGAGAACAGTCTGTTCCTTGGTGAGAGTAATAAGCCTCTTGCATAATTGTGGCTAGACTGTGGTAGCAATGTGAATTGCAAATGGCAATTAACTGTATGATAATAAAAATGTTGATAGTATTTTTCCCGCACCAACGGTTTATTGACTAGTCTCCATTGTTTTGATTCATTGACCATCATAGACGTTGGTGGATGCCTACAACAAAATCAATCGCTGAATGTGAAAAGTAACTCAAAACAAGCTCCAGTTGGTCCTCAAACCAACGAAACACCTTCAACAAGCGTTCAAGCACAAAACGGCAAAGTTAAGCAAGCAAGCAAGCAAGCAATCTATAAAGGGATAGGAAGGAAGGGGTCTAATTTTTACTATGGGTTTCTGTAGGTAAAAATGGATCCTCAGTGTCAGCGAAAGGTCAGAGGGATAGGGGTCTACTATTTGCACTAGACTTCTACAGCCAAAAAGAGCGAGTCAAAAGGTCTGAACGTGGAAAGGGGTCTAATATTTACAACAAAGTCCCAGTAGGTAAATCTCATAAAGCGAGCTTTCATTGAAGCGCAATGAAAAAAGATTTTTCGTAGGAAAAATTAGAAGGGATGTTACATAACAGAGACGACACCGTCTTTAACAGCTAGTTTTCTCTCTCGTTCCAGCCGCTTAAGCACCTCTTGGAACACTGCTTTAGCGTCCTCGCTGCCATGATTGAGCCCAAACACTCGAACCGCCTCACTGATTAACCCATCTTCGCTGATGCCTAAAGCGTATTGAGCTGTCAACGTCATGGCTGCTTCGATCTCTTCAGGCGCAATGTACGCGACGTTGCGTTTGGATTCAGGGTCGCCCTGTGTTGGAACGCGAATCGGGGTTTCTTTAAGATTTGGTGGCCAGAGAAAACTGCCCTTAATGACCACTTTCTGCTCGCGCAGCAAGTTGCTTAAAGATTCCTTGACGGCATGAGTTATCTTCGGTGTCACTTGCTTAATGCCCCATGCAGCTGCCAAACGCTCGACGGCATAGTCGAAATGTACAGGACCTTCATTTTGCACGAGTTCAGCCAAAAGTCTAGTTTGGGTTTCTCGGTTTTCTGGAAAGTGGAACTCGTTTTTCTGTCGTGAGTTGTAAGTGGAGTTGGCGTTCGAGACTTTAATGTATGCATTAAAGGTTGCCTTCAAGGGGTAAATTTTGTAGGGTACAGCAAGCTTTTCAACGCCTGAAAACTGGATTTTCTGAACGTCGGTTTTGGGCGTCATGTCCGCGTTGACTTCGCTGATTGGCTTTTGTGTCTCAAGCTCCAGCTGTTGCTGCTGTGCCTGTTCAAGTGCTTCTTTTAGCCGTCGGATTTCGGAGTCGCGTCGTGAAACCCATGCTGGAGACCAAATATGGTGGATACGCCAACCAAGTTGCCGGAGAACTTGCTCTCGGAGGCGGTCTCGATCTCGGGCGCTATTACTTGCTTTGTACGAGGCACCATCGCACGCCACACCTAAAAGGAAGCTTCCATGGTTAACTGGGTCAACTACGCCGATGTCTATTCTGTAGCCGCTGCAGCCTACCTGTGGAACCGCATCGTACCCAAGCTTTTTGATTTCCGCTGCTACGTCTTCGTCGAGGGCTGATTCAAACTCTACTTCTTGGGCCTTAACTGACTGCAACGTTTTCGGCCCGTGCTCTGCGTAGTCAATGTAGTAACGCAGAGTTTGAACGCCGACGGCTTTAGTTTCCGCATCAATATCTGTTGCCTTAATCGAGGTAATCAACAAAACCTTCTCTCGCGCGCGGGTAACAGCCACATTTAAGCGTCGTTCGCCGCTTGGCTTGTTGAGTGGACCAAAGTTCATCGTCATCTGTTTCTGCTGGTCATAACCGTACCCAACACTAAAGATTATTACATCTCTTTCGTCGCCCTGAACGTTCTCCAGGTTTTTGACAAAAAAGCCCTCGAGACGGTCCTCTTTAAAGAACTGTTCAAAATCTGGTTGTTCGTTAAGTCGGCGATCGATGGCGTCTTCCACCGCCTCCATTTGCGCTAAGCTGAATGTGACAACGCCAAGAGTCTTCTTAGGGTAAGTCTTGAAGTGCTCAAAGACAAGATCAGCAACTTTTTCTGCTTCTTTTGGGTTGTTTCTTTTGCCACCGCGATCATAGATTCCATCGGGGACATAGACGAGTTTAACTCCTAAAGTGTCGCTTTGAGCTTTCGCAGCTGGGAAAGTGATCAATGTGTCGTCGTAGAACCGGTGGTTTGAGAACGCGATGAGATCCTCGTGTTTGCTGCGGTAATGCCACTTTAAGGTTTTAACGGGCAGCCCAATGCCTAAACTTTCGTCTAGGATGCTGTCGAAAACTTCAACATCCTCGTCAGCTAGCTCGTCCCATTCAGCATCATCGAGAAGGTTTTTCTGGAAAAACGATGTCGGAGGCAACTGCTTGTTATCACCTGCAACAACCAACGTTTTACCACGATAGATTGAGCCGATGGCGTCTTCAGGAACAAGTTGTGATGCTTCGTCAAACAGTACAAGGTCAAATCTGTTGGCTTCAGCTGGAAGGAACTGACTAACCGTAATTGGGCTCATGAGTAGACACGGCTTGAGTTTTACGAGCAGGTTTGGAATCTTTTGGAGAAGCGTGCGTATTGGCATTAATTGGCGTTTTTTGGCGGCTTCTTTTTGCAGTATTGCGGCTTCAGAATCTGCTGCTTGGACAAGGATGTCTTGTGGTTTGCGGCTGTTTGCTTGTTCAATAACCATACTTGAGCTAAGCTTGAGGAGGTCTTGGTCAAGTTTGTCGAAGTCAACTATCAACTGTTCATGGTTTTCCCTTCTGAATTTACCCAGCATAGGTTCTTCATTATAGAGGTGGTTTATCCACTCCTGATAAGCGCCTCTCCGGAAAACCAAAAGCAAATCAGCCGCTGGAATACGCTGGTCAACCAGACTGTTGAAGAACTTGTCTAAGCCGCGAAGCGCAAACCGGTTTTTGATGTCTTTGAAGTCAATCCAGACCTGCAGTTCATCCACGTGATTACGCAAACCTTGGATTCGCTCAACAATATTCTTGAGCTCTAAATCTTTCAGAAGCTGGTTTTGGTACTCCAGGGGCTTGTCAAATCTTGCCTCAAATTCGCTCAGCACTCTTAAAGAAGCTACATATTTACCGTTTAGCTCCACATTTGACGGTGCCGCGGCTGGTCCTTGAGCGGAAATTTCTGCGAAAACCTGAGGAACCGGAATGTCAAGAAACGCGGTTTGAACCTTCTTCACCCATTCAAGAACTTCCACAATGTCTTGCCAGTTTGTTCCCAACTCGTTAAAGCGCGCGCCGTATTTAGTTTGAAGCTGGGTTTTTTCACCCACAATTTGTGCCTCTTTCTTGCGTATCTCTTCAGCGTCGCTAAGGTTTGTCAAGATTTGTTTGTAGCTGCTGGGTTCCTTTATAGATGCTTCCAGAGGCTCTTTTGTTAGCGTGTTTAGAGCGTTTAGCTGCTTTTCTGCTTCATTTGCCCATTCTTCAAGCATTACCAAAGACGTTAATGTTATAGCTGCATTTGATTTTGGCATGCTTATCGGCACAAGAGCCTCTACCTCTTTGTGTAACAAATCCCATTTAGCAACTGAATCCTGCAGCTCCAGCCCTAAATTCCTAATCATTGGGGACGGGCTTGATGTGTTTGTGAGTAGCTTCATTAGGTTTTCAGGAACAGTGGTTGCCCAGGACAGCCTGCGGATTTCCTTTGTGAGTTCAACTGCTTTTTCTGCCCCCTGAAAGTCAGTTTTATTATTGCTATAGTAGTGACCTAGAAGGGTTTGGATAGTTTCTGCTTGTGCCTCAATTTGACTCTGAAGCTTCTTAACTTTTTTAGCGTCAATTAAGTCCTCGAGAACGGTTTTAGGCACTTTGCCGTCGCCTGTTAATGTGCCGATTTGTTTTTGGTCGTTGCGGTAGGTTGAGTTGAAGATTTTTAAGCCGTTCTTGTATGGTCCACTATACTTGGCGATTAAGTCGTCGAGGTCTAGTTTGAAGATGCCTTCGCCATAGGTTTCCTCCAAACGGCTCTTTAGCAAATTATAATCTTGATAGAGCCGTTTAGCGTTCCCCACTGTTGCCTCCACTTGCTCAAGGTATTTAGCGTCAAACCACTGCAGCTCTGGTTTGTCCTCAGCAAAAACAAGCAACGCCATTCGCGAGAGCGCTCTAAGATGCTGAATTGTTAACCCGTCGCCGTCTAAACCCAGCAGTGGAGCAAGGGCCCCAGAAGTTTCTCGCCATTTTCTGGCAGCTATTTGGGTTTGTTTAACAAAAGCCAATAGTTTGTCCCTTTTTGTGAGAAGTTCGCTCTCTTCTAAGTTGACTGTGGGAAATATCTTGGCGAGCAAGTCAAGATGCTGTTTTATTTCTGCTGACCTGTTAAGAGGTAAACTGTACAAGGATTGATTATACTGCAACGCTAAGCGAGCGCGGGTGTCCTTAATCCAGATCGCAGTTTCATTGTAGGTTTTGGCTTCGGCTAAAAGTGCGTCTACTTGTGGATTTGTTAACCAATATGCTTCGGGTTTGGGGCTTTCATAAAGGAATTTGCAGACTTCTAAGAGCCACACGACGCGTGCAAACGTTTCAGGCGGAAAAACACCAAGTTTAGCTGCATAAGCCTCTGCTTCTAACTGGAGATCATGCAAAGCTGCGTTGATGTTTTCCAATGTAGTGAGGACTTCTGAGCGAACTTCTAGGTTATAGGCGTCAGCTCGATAACTGAGCCAGGGAAAGTCCGGTTCTTCTACAACTTGCCACACCTTGCTCAACTGAGAAACAAGCATTTCTAACTCTTGCATTTTCTGAGGAGTCAATGTGCTAAGTTCTGTTAGACCGACTGGAACAAAGGGCATTCGCTCCAAGCTTGAGATTAAGCTTAGAACCGCGTATGCACTTTTTTGTAGGTATGGACGCTGCGTATGTAGAGCCTGGACATAGCCGTTTAAGTCTTCGCGGTAGTGCGTCATCATCTCAAACTCATGAGCCGAGGGCAACCTACGTGGAACAAGGTTTTCATCGAGGCTGCGTTTAAGTTCAGCTACAACTTGCTGCTTGTTCGCTTTGCTACTGTGGAGTTCTAAGCAGAAATGGGAAAGACCCACTTCAGTGAGCCGTTTGTAAACGACCTCAAGCGCCGCCATTTTATCGCTGACAAAAAGCACAGATTTACCATTGGCGATGCATTCAGCAATAATGTTGGCGATGGTTTGGCTCTTTCCGGTTCCCGGAGGACCTTTCATGACAAAGCTTTGCCCATGTAACGCATATTCGATGGCGACTCGTTGACTACTGTCAGCGTCAAGAACCTGGTAGGTTTTCTCTGGAGCCTCAATTTTGTCAACATCTTTCTCGTCAGGCAAACCCTCCAAAATCAGGTTGGCGTCGTTGATGCCTACAATAGCACGTATGATAGGATGCTGAGTCACCAATGCAGCGTTAGCTTCAAGATCCTTGTAAATTACCAGTTTTTCAAAGTTAAAAAGCCCAAGATCAACAGACGGTTCCGCCTTCCAGCCCATTTGGGCGACCGCCAGGTTAACTATGTTGAAGTAGTCGGCTAGGCTTTGGTTTTCCCAGTCTTCAGGCAGCTGCGGCAAATCAATTTTGTAATCATTTTTCAACTTCACCTGTAGAGCCGGGTTCAAAACGGCTTCTTCCTCAACAGGCGGCACAGCAATTCCGTATGGCTGCCTTATAGTATCACGCGTTAACTCCAAGGGCACCAAAATAAGCGGTGACTGAACCGCCTCTTTAGTATCTAAATCAACCCAGTTTATAATGCCAAAAGCAACATGTAAAATGCGGACGCCCCGTTCGCGGTAATCGAGCAGCGAACGCCACTGCAACCCTTTAAGGTTCCTTTCCAGCTCTTGTTGACTGATATTTCCGCAAACAAGCTGATTTGGTGTGGGAAGTGATTTAGGCGTCTCTGGCTGAGGGGATGCCTCTTTTGCGGCTGATTGCATGTTGGGTTTAGCGGTTTTGGCTTTGCCTTTCCCTTTAGCTTTCACTTTTGTTTTATCTGTTGGCTGCTGAGGCGCCGTGTCTTCTTCCTGAGGCATCCAGAATTCTAAACGCTTCTTCTTTGCAACAAGCATATTAAAAACTGCCTGTGGCTCAGGCGATGTGACGAATAGGTTTCCTCGTTTGTTTCTGTTGAAGTATAAGAGGTTGTTTCTTCGTGACATGTCGATTAATCGAGATTTCCAGTCTTCAATTCGCTTCATAGGTTGAGAAGTAACCGATTGAGTCATCTAAAGCACATCCACGCAACGATGCTTGACCTATTGTACTGTTGCTTCTTTAATATTTGCGGTACCTCCATGACGCTTCAAGAAATCAAAAACCCAGCTTTCCAAGCCTAAAAATAGCATTTGACGCTAGTTTCATGTTTAATTCGCATCAAAATATTTCCAAAATGGAGGCTGGAGGTTAACCTCAGCAAAGATCCGGGCAATGTGAAATCGCCTCAACTATGACACGCATCGACGTATTTGCTCAGGTAAAGGAGTCGGTTCAATCTCATCTTACACCTGACATAGAAAAAGGTGAAGCCCTCAGCGACACGAGGTGAAACGGAACACTACAAAGGCGAGATGCTCTTGTTCCAATTTTACCTATCTAAACTTGTAGTAAAATTGAGACCCCTATCCCCCTCTGCAGGTGATTAAAATGCGTTACCTTTTAAGTCTTGATAAAGACGTCAGGATACACGTTAGAAATATCTTGAAAGCGATTTGACAAACAAGTTTCTGGACTTTCTTTTTGAATTCAGAGGTGGGGGTAAATTATAATCTTTCTCTCGCTCTCTGAGATTGAGATGCGATGGAATAATGCAAAAATCGGAAACTACCCAATAATTCCAATAAGAGAGCAAGCTGGCTAATAGTAGGTAAGCGAGAATACACTACGAAAACCCTTATTCAAGATTGGTTATTCTAAAGGGAAACAAGGAAGCATTTGACTATCCGTCAGGAGTAGAAGTTGGCCAGGATATAGCTGCAATTATGTCCTTTGTCTTGCGGTGCTCGGTGGTTTCCTACAATGAAGGTTTTCATATTTTTCGAAAAGAAGGAAAACCAATAGGAGAAGCTCTTTCCTCACATGTATATACTAGATATCTAAGAGTTTTTGACTAACCGTCATCTATCACCTTTCAATCAGCGTACGCGATAACATATATATTCTTTTTCAGCTCCATGGCGGTGGATTTTAAGGTGTGTGAATTGTTTTGGGCGATAATAGGAAGGTTCGTTTCCTTCACTACTCCTCATGTAGACATTTTCATCAAGACTTAACATATAATACATTCAGAACAGCTACAGTCCACAACTAAAGAAGCCTTAAACCCCTTCTTTTCTTTTTATTTTTTTTCTAAAAAAAACTTAATAAACAATAAGAATTTAAGTGTAATTTTACACTTTTACACTTTGACTCTAAATGACTGTAAGCATAAAAATAGACGATTCAAAAAAACAAAAACTCGACCGTTTCATAGCACAATTACTACTAAGAGAAGGCAAGAAAATGACTTTGCAGGAAGCGGTAGGCTTGATGATTGATCATGCACTGGAAAACGAGGATGAATTTATGCAAAACTTGAAGAATCTGCCCCCAGTTGAAGAAGACCCACTTTGGAAAATGATGGAAAACGCGAAGCCTCTCGGAATTAAAGACCTTTCTACTGGTATCGATGAATATCTCTACGGAAGCAAGACTTGATGGCGGTTTTTGTCGATACGGGTGCGTTTCTCGCTTTATATGACATGGACGATCGTTACCATCAAAGAAGCAAGGAACTGATGAAAGTCGCCCTGACAGGAAATTTCGGGAGATTGTGTACTTCAGACTATATAATCGATGAAGCCATAACAACCCTGTTGGTGAGAACAAGAAAACACCAGTTAGCGGTCGAGTTAAGCAATTACCTGATTGAATCACCACGAATGACAAAGCTTACCGTAGACCACGATGTATTTACGGCTGCATGGACAAAATTCAAAGCCTTCCAAGACAAAGGCTTAAGCTTCACAGATTGCACCTCATTAGCGCTCGCGGAGAGACACGGCATAAAGCAAATAATGAGCTTCGACTGTGGATTCGACGGCTTAACCCAAAGAATATGTTAACCCAACTACACGTACCAAACCTACCTTTCTTAAAATCCAAAGGCACCGTTCTTTCGTTAAAACGCGTAAATTTCCATTAAGGCGCAACCCAAAACAAGCTTGCATCGCCCTTTTTCGGATGTGGATCATATTCAAGGGAAAAACAGGGGAGGGGTCTACATTTTACATCAGGTTTTGATAGGGAAAATGAGCGTTGCCAATCCTGAAATGACTGCGCAGAGAGCATGAGATAGAGGTCTAGCATTTGCCTACAAACTTCTGGTAAAAACGGATCGCCAAATGATCCGATAGGAGGGGAGGGGTCTACTATTTACATCAGTTTTCAATAGGTAAATAGGCGGATCCAGCCTCAACTGGACCCATAGTAAGGATAGGGGTCTACTTTTTACATAGGTTTTCTGCATGTAAAAGAGGACTCAAAGCATCGCCCTTTTAGAAGTTCATATCTAACCAGCGGCATCGGGGGCATGCAAGCGGTTGCCGAGGAGGGGATAGGGGTCTATATTTTACATGGGTTTTCTTAGGTAAAATTAGTCTTAGCGGGATAGCTCGTGGAAAGGTAGGAGGGATAGGGGTCTACTATTTGTAACCGTTTNNAAACCCAACCTGCCACTTCAGAGAGGGTAGAGGGGGTAGGGTCTAGTATTTACAACCTAAATGCCTATGTAAAGATGGGCACAGTGAGAAGGGATTGGTCTACTGTTTGTGGTGGATTTGGGCAACAAAAAGAAGCAGCAGCA
>PLSP01000010.1 GCA_003165195.1 Candidatus Bathyarchaeota archaeon
CAGATAGACCATACCAGAGAGCCGTGGCTAAAACTCTAAAAGACCCTGTTTTAAAGCAGTTCTGGCAGAAAGAATTTGCTTTAATGGGTGGCATGCAACTATCTAACGTTACCCAACCACTAACGAACCGCCTGGGACATTTTATTACTACCAAGATGTCGAGGCATATCTTAATGCAGGGGAAAAGTAGCCTACTGATAGCAGATATTATGAATGAAGGTAAAATCTTACTGGTTAAGTTATCTAAGGGTGATATTGGTGAAGACCAAAGCAGCTTCTTTGGTACCATCCTGACCTCGTTCATCTGGATGGCAGCATACCAGCGGACCAAGATTCCTGAACAGAAACGAAGAGACTTCTTCCTCTACGTAGACGAGTTCCAGAATTTCGCTACACCCAGGTTTGCTGAGATTACTAGTGAAGGACGCAAATTTCGAGTCTCCCTGATTGTGTCGCATCAGAACATTGCCCAGATCGAAGACAAAAGCATATTAAAAGTCATGGCTGGAAACGCTCACACTATCATTGCACTTAAAAGTAGCCCTGACGATGAAGCTTTTATATTGCCATTTATGAAGCCGGTAGTAGAAAGGGGAGATATTGTTAATCTGGCACCATACCATTTCTTTATGAAGACCACGGCTGATGAGAGTGAGGATGCTTTTTCCGGCATGACAGTGCCGTTAGAAGTTGAAGGCTCAGATACTGTCAGAGACGAAGTTATTGCCTACAGTCAGAAACACTATGGGACGCCGAAGAAAGAAGTTGAGGAGTATATGGATAGGTTGTTTGATCAACCCAAGTCAGGCAAAAACCCATCGGGAAAAAGGCAACGCAACAGAGAAAAGGGTAAAGATTCGCCTAAGATTCATGGGGCATAGAGCCAAATAAGTGAAAAACTAAGAGTTAAAAACCGTCTAAGTTGAGGAGCCAAAATTATGTATTTGCCTGGGCATGTTTGACTGGATCGAATTGGAACCACATCAAACAAGAACATCCAAAGTTCTAAGCCGCGATCTAGAAGAAAAAAGATGCTTAATTATTGACAGGTCTTATACGGGCAAAACCCTTACACATATGGCTGAAATAGTAAGAAATATTGGTGGATACCCTATAAGGCTCGGTCTATTCCCTAAGAGTCGATTTGCTGTCGCAGGATCGGAGTATACTCTTTTCCTCGACAAGGTACTGGAAAGTTCAAATATGGACCTGGACGGTGGTGAGTGGCCTATCAAATACTACAAAGAGATTTTAAGTAATAGTTGAGCTGTGGTTAGTATTTTGCTAACATACGAGCATTATGGCCTACGTTGAAAAAGAGATAAAAGTTAAGGCTGCAGATCCTCAAGCGCTTCTTGATTACTTAGAACAGCATGGCGGCAAGCTGCTAAATAGCCACATAGAGAAAACCATCAGGCTAGACACCATTAATGGTGATTTGGAAAAAAGAGGAGTCTTTCTTAGAGTCAGATCCGGCAGCAGCAATACTATTACTCTTAAAGAAAAGATAGCTGATAATAAAAATACCAAAGATGTGCGAGCAAGAAAGGAAACTGAATTCAAAATTGAAGACGTAGATGCTATGTCCTACATTCTTCACAGGCTTGGGTTTGATGCACCTAGGATAATGGAGAAATACAGAATTAATATTGCATACAAGGGCGCAATGCTATCGATTGATGAGCTATTCTTCGGAACTTATCTCGAGATAGAAGGATCCGAGCAGAAGATTGACTCTATTGCTGAGGAGCTAGGTTTTAACCATGAAAACAGAATAGTCGTTACCTATTGGGATATATTAGATGAATACAATGAGAAAAATAGGACCAACAAAAAAGACATTCTCTTTCCAGAGGGTTATAGAATAAAACTTGCCGAACTTCGCTAGCGAAAATATTCTACGGCTTGTCGATTTGACAGCGCGCTAAGTCTATGGTATTACTTGTACAGAATGAGTCGGGAAAAACCGAGATACATCACTTTTGATGGTTTAGATGCCACAGGTAAAACTACCCTAACGGAGATGCTAAAGCTTAAGTTAGGGGCTGTTATTCTAAGGTCGCCCCCAGACTGGAAGAAACAACAGTCATACAAGAATTATATGTCAACCGCAGCAAAAGCAGACCTTACTGCGTATTTGTCCAGAACAGAGCTTTCACTTTTTGATTATTTTTATCAAATGCGGCTCAAGGCAAACTACAGAGATACTGATTTTCTGGACTTCAATATAATCAGCTCTAGCGACGGCGTTAAGTTTATAGATAGATTAACAGCTGCAACAGATAAATACTGTAATGCATTGGTGGTAGCAATTAACGATGAGTTAGCGGTAAGAGGTGTGAGCCTTTAAATAACTTTGATTTGCTTCCTCTATTCCAACCGTTTATTGAGGCTGGAGAGATAGCTAACCTTCCCAGCTTTAACTTCTATATACGGATTGCTGCCCTGCAGCCACAAGAGCCAATGTCTGGCGAGACTCTGTTGCTAGAAGATAAAGGCAGCAGTCCAATGGTTTCAAAACAAGTCAGAGTAATGTCTAGAAAGCA
>PLSP01000070.1 GCA_003165195.1 Candidatus Bathyarchaeota archaeon
CAATGTTAACAATGTCATAGCGAAGAAGATAATTGGACAGGACTGTACAAAGCAGAAAGAGGTGGATGAGTTGATGATTGAGTTAGATGGCACTCCTAACAAATCCAACTTGGGCGCCAATGCTATTCTCGCAGTCAGCATGGCAGTATGCAAAGCTGGAGCATTGGAGTCGAACATACCTCTCTACAAATACATCGCTGAGCTTGCAGATTCAAAAGGTGTCACTTTGCCCATTCCACAAATGAACGTGATCAACGGTGGAATGCACGCGGGTATAAAAAATGATTTTCAGGAACATATGATAGTTCCTTTCGGGGCTAAGACTTTCTCTGACGCCCTTAGAATGTGCTCAGAAACTTACCACACTCTAAAGAAAAACCTGAAAGAAAAATTTGGGAACTCCGCGATACTATTGGGTGATGAAGGGGGCTTTGTTCCTCCTTTGAAAAGTGTCGATGAAAGGCTCAAATTCATTTCAGAGGCGATAGAAGAACTTGGTTACACAAAAGAATTCGATCTAGCAGTAGATGCTGCATCGTCTGAATTCTATGACAAAGGACGCTATACAATCATGGAAAAAGAATACACTTCTGTCGAATTAACGGATTTCTACTCGGCCCTTTGTGAAAAATTCAGGATAATCTCAATCGAAGATGGCATGAGCGAAGACGATTGGAATGGCTGGACTAAGTTGAACGCTGAACTGGGGAAAAATATTCAGATTGTTGGAGACGATCTTCTGGTTACGAATGTTGAGAGAATTAGAAAAGCTATCAAATTAGACGCCTGCAACGCGTTGCTGCTGAAACTCAATCAGATCGGAACTGTTACCGAAGCCATAGACGCTTTCAAATTGGCCAGAGAAGCAGGGTGGAACGTCATCGTTTCTCACAGATCAGGAAGCACTGAAGAAACTTTCTTTGCGGATTTAGTTGTCGGATTGGAAGCGGGACAATTCAAATATGGAGCTCCCGCAAGAAGTGAGCGAACCTGTAACTATAACCAACTGCTCAGAATTGAAGAAGAATTAGGAGAAAAAGCGAAATATTCAAAAATTTTTGGTTAGACCAGATTTATCGAGTTGACGTCAGACTAAAAGACATTAGAATTTTCTTTGGGGGACGCAATGATCCCTCAACAGAGAATCCTCGAAACGGCAGAAAGGTTAAGACCTGAAATTAGAAATATAACGAATGATATTTCTGGAGACTACGAAAGTGATCTGGCTTCACTATACCTGCATTAGGACAGACTCATGTTATGCAAAGTCAATCGAGTCACAGGCGAGAATCTGCACTTGAAGCAGATTTACCTCGTAATCGTGGGGCATTGGCGGCAGCAATTAAGGGACGTTAACTGTTCTGGAAGCTGTTCTTGGAAAACTCGAAAATTGGACGAGGTGTATTAAGGAAAAATTATGTTGCTAATACCCTTGCCAAATTCAGGAGACCCAAATCCAAAAGCTTTTCTGTTTTACAGGATTCCTCAAGCCCTATACTAGTTATTTTGCCATTCTGCAACACAACCGCTCTACTTCCTTGCCCCTTAGATAACAGTTCAACCGCTTCCTCAGCGAATAGACAGGCCAAAAGTCTGCTTCTCGCCGATGGATTGCCACCTCTCTGTGTGTAGCCCAAAACGCTAAGCCTCACCTCTGCTCCTGTCGCTTTCTCGATTTCATTCGCAAGTTGACGGGTGTCTCCGATTCCTTCCGCTGCAACAATTATAGCTGATCTTTTTCCTTTTTCTTTGCTCTCTTTGATAATGCTGAAGATTTTTTCATTTTCGTATTTTACCTCTGGAACCAAAATCATTTCAGCTCCAACGGTGACGCCCACATTTAGTGCAAGGAACCCTCTTGTTCGCCCCATGACTTCAACTATGAAGATTCTTTCAAGAGAGACTGCTGTGTCTCGAATCTTGTCGATTTCGTTTACTGCCGTATTTACTGCAGTGTCGAATCCTATAGTTTCGTCCGTTCCGAAAACGTCGTTATCGATTGACGCTGGAACCCCAACGATTAATGTATCGGTTTTTTTGCTTAGTTCTAGAGACGCTTGGAGGGAGCCGTTACCGCCGATAACAATAAGGCCGCTGACTTTGTTTAATGCAAGAGTTTCAGCAGCTTTCTTGATTGCTTCATCCTTTTTGAATTCTATGCATCTTGACGTGTGAAGGATGGTTCCTCCCAAGTGTAATATTCCGCCAACGGAGCGGGGAGCTAATCGTCTAAACGAGTTTGTCAATAAGCCTTCCCAACCCCTTTCGAACCCTAAAACTTCAAAGTTTTTTGAGTTAGCAATGCGAACGATGCCTCGAATTGCTGCGTTCATGCCTGGCGCGTCTCCGCCACTTGTAACCACACCTATAATCTTCAATTATCATTCCTCATATCTAAAAAAAAGCGTAGAAATGTTTTAGCTTTTCCCTTCACTTTTTTAAGGGACGTACTGCCTGAGAAGGGATTTGTAAATATTATTCCTGTTATGCTACTACTGAACTAGTCGTTAATTGAGACAACATCGCAGTCGTACTTCTCCTGCTTTATGAAAGTTTATAATTTCTGTTGTGGCCAACAGATTGTAAGCGAATATATCGGTGACACTTTGGGTTAAACAACATTCTGCGGTTTCCCCAAAACGAAAGCAGCTATGTTTTCTACTGTTGTTTCAAGTATTCTTTCTAGGGCTTCTTTGCTGTAGAAGGCTATGTGGGGAGTAAAAACGACGTTGTCTTTGCTTAACAGAATGTGATCCTTAACTAGGTTGGTTAAGACTTCGAGGTTTTTTGGATCGTATAAGAGCTGTTTTTCCTCTTTAATAACTTCTTCACCTTCAAAGACGTCGAGTCCAGCGCCTGCTAAAATTTTCTTGTCAAGGGCATCGATTAATGCTTCTGTATCTACGATGCTTCCTCTTGCAGTATTTATCAGAAGGGCTCCTTTCTTTACAAGCTTGAATGTATCTTTGTTCATGAGGTGATGCGTGGCTTTCATGTATGGCACATGGAGCGTGATTACGTCTGATTCAGCTAAAAGGTTCTCCAGCGAAATATATTCAAACCCTAAAACTTCAGACAGGAGTTTGTTTTGGTGGACGTCGTAGGCTACGACGTTCATGCCGAAGCCTTTTGCAATCCTGATGACGTGCAAACCGATTTGACCGGTTCCAATGACGCCTATAGTTTTTCCTTTTAAATCAAACCCCTCTAACCCCTCTATTGAGAAATCCTGTTCAAAACGTCTAATGCATGCCTTGCACATATTTCTTGACAAGGACAGAATCAAAGCAAAGGTGTGCTCGGCAACAGTGTTCTCCCCGTATGATGGAACGTTGCAGACGGTGATCCCCTGTTTCTTGCATGTTTCTAAATCGATTTGGTCAAAGCCGGTGGATCTTGTGGTTATTAATTTCAAATTTGGAATTTCCCGAGTGATTTGCTCGTCTATTTTAGAGTAGATGAAGACTGAAATGGAATCAAAATCGTTTATTTGCTGGACATTTTCTAAAGTTAGTTTTTCATTTGAGAACTTCAGTTGGTGACCGTCTAGCTTCTTTTTGAGGTATTCTTCTTCCAATTCATTGACTTCGAAAAATGCTATTCTCATCTTTTACACTCACCTAAATGTTGGACATATTGAATCTTAACTTTTCAGGGTGAAAGGCAAGGAACTCGTTATTGTTCTGTAGTTTGTGAAGGTGTGTTTAGGAATGTTATTGCAATTCGGTGTTGCGATTTTGAACCATTTTTGAAAGCTCCTTCCTCAAGTTTTCATTTTGTGGCTGTGCTTTAACCTGGTCAATTCCTTGGCTAGTTCATCATCGCCAATAATGTTTATGAATCATTTAGACAAAATGCGTGCACTGCCTGAAACAGAAAAGAATAACGATGATCCCTTATAGGTTTTTGTTGTTGGGAATACACAGCTACATTTTCAAGGTAAGTTAGCGAAGAGATAGCGATGCAACAGTGTGCGCGTCTTCGGAAAGTGGATGCGACTTTTTCATGATTAAGAGCAGCTTAATCAAGGCAAAGCGTAATTATTCGCCGTTAACCTTAACTTTGAAGTTATGGTATTCTATGATGCGCGAGGAGCTGTTTTGTTGAAGAAAACAAAGATTATATGTACTTTGGGGCCAGCTAGTTTTTCAAGGCAAACGATTGAAAAAATGTTTCAAGCAGGCATGAACGGGGCAAGGATAAATACCGCTTATGGCGATCTCGTTCAATACCAATCAGTTATAGAGACAGTACGGGAAGTTGCGGATATCCCTATAATAATTGACATCAAGGGACCCGAAATCAGAATCAAAGCATCTCAACGAAAGGTCTTTAGCAAAGGAGACATTTTGGAAGTAGGTTTCAACGGGGAAGAAGTCAGTTTCAATCATGATTTCTATGACGAAATGAGGGTTGATGACGAAGTATGCATCGATAATGGAAAAATTAGAACCCGCGTGGTTGAAAAGAAAGAACGAAAACTTCGACTTATGACCTTAGACAGTGGCGTCATAGAAGATGGAAAAGGAGTTAACATCCCCAATAAACATCTTTCAGTCCAAACATTCCCTGAAAAGGATTTAGAGATCATAAGTTTTGCAAAAAAACATGATGTCGAATACGTTGCGCTTTCATTCACACGGAATGCAGAAGACGTAAAAAACTTGTCTCAGATCAATGGGTTTGGAGGTGGAATAATCGCCAAGATTGAGAACTCTGAGGGCGTCCAAAACGTCAAAGAAATTTTAGAAGCCTCTAGTGGATTAATGGTTGCAAGAGGCGATTTAGGCGTTGAAATTGAACCTGAGAAAGTGCCTTTGGTCCAGAAGGCCCTTATCAAATTGTGCAATCAGAAAGGTAAGCTTGTCGTTACTGCTACAGAGATGCTTGAATCCATGATTAATCAACCAAGTCCCACCAGAGCTGAAGTCAGTGATGTGGCAAATGCTATTCTTGACGGGTCAGACGCCATTATGCTTTCTGGAGAAACAGCAACTGGTCAGTATCCTGTTGAAGCCGTTGAGATGATGACTCGAATAGCGAATGAAACAGAGAAAGCCATTAAGAGCAATGTTGAAGACACGTCTTTTATCAATATTTCTGACACAGTGAGTAGGGCAATCCATGATATATGTCAAAGCATGCCCGTTCAAAAAGTTGTAACTTTGACACGGTCAGGCTACACAGCCCGAATGATAGCTCGCTTCAAAATTGCACAGCCGATAATTGCTGTTACTCCTGACATCAAAGTCAAAAAACAAATGGAGCTCATATTCGGCGTTTACCCGGTTCTTATAAATTATCATGAAGGAAAAGACAGATTATTGACAGTTGCAAACCAACTTCATAAAATGGACTTGGTTGCTGATGAAGAGACTGTTTTGTTCACCGAGGGTATGAGAACTACAATGGAGCACGCAAGCAACTCGATAGAGATACATAAAATAAAAGAGTTAAGAGAATTTGCGGCCTCCTCAGAGCTAACGACATTTTGGTGAAAAAATAATCATGATTTGCAATCTTTTCGTCTTTAGGCACGCTGAGACTACCGATAACAGCAACCAAATATTCTCTGGCTGGCGTGACCCTGACTTAACTTCAAAGGGACTTTTGCAGGCGCAAGAAGTTGCTCAACAGTTGGAACAAGAAAAAATTGACTACGCGTTTACATCACATCTTTTGAGAGCTAAAAGAACCCTTGAAATTGTCCTTAAACCTCATTTCAACGTTCCAGTTTTCGTGGACGACCGCCTGATTGAACGTTGTTATGGTACGTTGCAGGGCAAAAGCAAGATCGAGATTGAAGCCGAAAAACCTGAGTGGTTTGCCAAAGTTCACCGAGGTTACGATTTTGCGCCTCCTGAAGGTGAAAGCCTGAAGATGGTTGAAAGCCGCACTTTGCCCTTTATTGTGCAGCTTGAAAGTTGGCTTCAACAGAATCCGGGCAATGTGGCTATCTCCTGTCATGGCAATTCAATGCGCCCCATTAGAAGGGTCTTTGAACACTTAAGTCTCGAGCAGATGCTTCAAATTGAGAACCCTCAGGACAAAGCAATGAAGTATGCTCTTCACATACACCCCGTCAACGGTGGCGAAGCTGAAGATGGAAGATCCAAAAAGGATTGGCAAAGCGTTGTAGTCCCATCTTCTGTAAAATTAGCTACGGACCCACAAAACCCTTTGAAGCAATTCTATTAGGTCCAACCAAGCGCGCTGCTTAAGCTTTTTTAATATCAAATAGCTTACCTTTATAGAGGGAACACTTTTGTTTTTTGGACACAAAAATAAATCTCAAATAGAGCTCAAAGTAGACTTAGGCGATTTGCAAAACGAAAAAGAAAACCTAACAAGTTTTCTGCAATTACATCTCAAAGTCTCGGTTTCCCAAGTTCAGGATAAGTTGAGGGTGGATTCAGAGAAGGTGTCTGTGCAGGAATTACAGCATGTAGTTACCACGTTTGTTTACCACCGAGACCTAAACGGCACTCACTGGGTCTCCGTTGAAGGTGCAACCGTAAAAATCAACAGGTTTAAGGTCACCGAGAAAAAAGAGACACATGAGAAAGAGCCGCCGCACCAAACCGCTGCACAAAGCTGGGGACTGTAAAAAACAGCGTTAAATTCGCCAGCTCTTTAAGGGTTCTAGCAGCAAAACAAGCCAACGGCTCCAGACCATGGTATGAACTCATTAGAATAGCCTGATTACGCAAATTTTAGCAAAATGGCATTGTGGTTTGAATCATAGTGGTTCAAATCCCGTCCGGTCCCCCATTGAGTTTTGAGCATTAACGTGCCGTTGCATGCTGTTAGTTTCCGAATTTATCCCTATCTCGGATTGCGCGGTTTTATACCTGCCAGTGAGTCGGTATTGCTGCTGGCTAATCCTGATTTTTTTCTTTTTTTTGTTTGAATCTGTTTATGAGGGCGAATCTCTTGTGGTAGGGCATAGGACAAAAGCGGAGCGAGAGGGGAGATAGAGGCTGAGTGCATGTTGACTTTTTTCATCGGTTTTGTCTACGATAGTGAAGTGGGTTTGCAGGGGGTCCAATCGACCGTGTCCGCCATATTTTTGGGCATCACCATCTAATATCATGCGGTATTTTCCAGGCGGAGCTTCAAATCGATAATCAGTAAAGGATTGAGTGGGATCAAAATTGAAGACAAAAATCAGATCAGCCCTCTTGAATGCTATTATTTTTTTTGCAGAATCTTCATGAAGTAGTTGCGGGACGGATGTTTCAAGTAGGCGGTGTGTTTTGGCCAGCGCAATCATGTCGCGGTCGAATCGGGCCAGTAAATGATACTTTAGGTGGGTGTCGTTTGCGAGATGCCATTGTCGGCGTGCATGCTTGAAGGACCAGTTGTTTCCTTCGCGGGGAAAATCTATCCAGTCAGGGTGACCGAATTCATTGCCCATAAAGTTCAAGTAACCGTTGCTGGCGGTGCCTAAGGTTATCAGACGGATCATTTTGTGCAATGCTATTCCCCGGGCGACTTTCGCGTTGTCATCATCCATCCCCATGTGGTGGTACATGTCTTCCCCGATCAGTCGGAAAATAAGTGTCTGGTCTCCCACCAATGCCTGGTCGTGAGATTCGGCGTAACTAATGGTTTTTTCATCTTTCCTGCGGTTAATGAGTTCAAACCAAAGGTGCCTGGTGGGCCAGTCTTCATCCTTGAAATCTTTTATTAGTCTAATCCAGTAATCAGGCACTCCCATTGCGAAGCGATAGTCAAAACCGAAGCCGCCCTCTGATTGAGAAACGGCTAAGCCGGGCATGCCGCTGACATCTTCGGCTATGGTGATGGCGTCGGGGCGGATTTCATGAATTAATCTGTTAGCCAGAGCCAAATAGGAGAGGGCATCTTCATCCACGCTGCCGTCGAAATAATCGTTGTATGAAGTGAACTCTCTCTTAAGACCATGTTCAATGTAGAGCATGCTGGTGACGCCGTCGAATCGAAAGCCGTCGAAGTGGAATTCGTCCAGCCAATATCGGCAATTGGACAGTAAAAAATGTAGAACCTGAGGTTTGTTATAATCAAAGCAGCGTGAATCCCATGCCTTGTGGTTTCCGCGTGGACCGCCATGAAAATACTGAAATAGTGTTCCGTCGAAGCGGCTTAATCCCTCCACCTCGTTGGAAACGGAGTGGGAATGGATCAGATCCATAAAAACGGTGAGCCCTTTGGCGTGAGCAAAGTCGATCAGGAGTTTTAAATCCTCTGGAGTTCCGTATCGCGATGAAGCGGCGAAAAAGCTTGATACCTGATATCCAAATGACCCATAGTAAGGATGTTCTTGAATGGCCATCAACTGTAACGTGTTGTAACCCGCGTCGACGATTCGCGGAATAATCCCCAGAGTAAATTCTCGGAAGGATCCGATTTTTTCTTCTTCCTGTGCCATGCCGACATGCGCTTCATAAATAATAGGAGGCTCTTCAGGTCGCTTGAAATTGGGTTCTTTCCAACAATACATCTCAGGTGGTGACCATACTTGGGCATTGAAAATCAGAGTTTTTGGATCTTGCACAACCCGTCGAGCATAGGCTGGAATACGATCGCCTTCGCCCCCTGCCCACTGAATACGGAGTCGATAAAGGTCACCATGCACTAGTTTGTCGGCGATCAGGTGAATTTCCCAGACACCATAGTCGTTGATCTTTTCTAGCTCAAATTCTTTGCTCACTTGCCATTTACTCATGTCGCCTATCATGTAGATTGATGTTGCGTTTGGCGCCCATTCACGAAATACCCATTCTCCTCTTTGGAAATGTAGGCCGAAGTATTCGTGTCCGGATGCAAACTCTGCTAGGGTCATTTTACTCTGTGTGAGACGCTGTTCTGTTTCTTCGATGTGCTCCAGTCGATGTCGAATCTGACCAGAAAACGGCGTAAGGTACGAATCGCTTCTCAGCAGATGAATTAATCGGCTTTCAAGATCACTCATAAGAATACCCTATTTCTGCTTTAACATATAAGTAATTTAATTCTTTAAATCGTTTGGAACCGTAAGACATGTTTACTAAATTTGGTTCCTTATCGCTTAATTGTTTTTGTATCAAACCTGTTAAGTTTATTGTTGATTTAAGTACTTGTGGAACTTATAGTACAATTCGAAACTATTTTGGAGCTATAACTTGGGTGAATATTTTGAGGATCGGCTTTTTTGTTTATGAGTATCCGCCAGCGATCGTTGGTGGTTTAGGTACGTACGCTGAAAATGTAACGCAGGAATATGTTAACATGGGACATGACGTTTCAGTCTTTACGCTAAATTTTGGGGGTAATTTGAAAACTAGGGAAATCGTAAGAGGCGTGGAGGTTCATCGGCCCCTGATTGCTGATGCGAGCAACGTTTTTCCATATTTCGTGGTTGACGATTTAAAGAAATGGGGAACCAACATAAAATTCTTCA
>PLSP01000095.1 GCA_003165195.1 Candidatus Bathyarchaeota archaeon
TAGTTGATTCGCTGAAGCTCTAAAGTTGATCTGATGAAAGCAGTATCCGAGCCAGGTAATATCGATGCTAAACTTGCGACGATTTCATTAACAGGCGACGGAAGGAGAGAGCAATCATTACTAAAAGCATTTGCTGAACGTTACAACGGCGAAGAGTTTGTGTTGCAGCTGCCAGCAACCGTTGCGCCGCTTGGGCATGGTAATAAGCTAACGGGTCGCTTTGCTGGTTTTTCAGTTCTGCAGACAATCAAAACATACGTAAGTAAATGGAAGTTTACCCGATATCTCCTTCTAATAGACAAAGAATATTTCAATAATGAAGATTTAATTTCAGAAATAAAAAATAATCTAACAGGCTTCAATCTGGTCAAAATTAACTCACTATCGGATCAGGCATTTCTAATAAATTGCAACGTAGGTTCGCACGACCTAACGATCCATGCTGTCGTGTGTGGGAAAAAGAAATGTGTTGAAGAAAACATTGCTAAACTTATTAACCTCGAATTCGGGACTCCCGTCAAGCCCATAAAATCAGATATAGATCGAACTCTAAATCAACACGACTCAAACCTTTACATGTTAATTAAAAATGCAAGAGAGAAAAATCTTTGTCAAGCTTTTACTGATCTAACCTCTGCCTTTAGCAATATAGAACGCATTTTACACAACTCCTAAGTGCCCAGAGAAAGGAGATTTGAGTAAAAGTAAACGGTTCTTGGAGAGAAAAAAGGAAATGTCACTTACACAAGCAAATGACACGGATATCATGATCCTGACAGCAATAGGAATAACCGAAATAACGGGCGAAAACATCAAAATCCTTTCAAGCATCTATGAGAGCGAGCTCAAATTCGGAAAAACCAATGAAAAGATTAAAGAGATACTAAAATCAAGTTTTAAGTAAGTTATTTGTTTTAGTGATTGATATGATACAAAAAGGCCAGAAATACGACCCTGCAATATATGGTAACCTCAGAGCGAGTTTTCTGGAAAAGATAGACCAGACCCCTCTTTTTACGTCGAACTCAAGTAAAGACAATGAAAGAATGAAACAAGAAATGATTAAAGAAATTCGGGAAAAGAAAATCCTTATCGTCCAACCCTGATCTATCCTCGCTATACGCTTTAAGATAATTCCCCTCGAGAGTAGAAAGGCGACGCAAAATGAATACATAGTAGTTTAAGACGAAAAAATAAAAATAACCTATCTGATTTGTGCATCAATTGGACGATTAATCCTTAACTTAAATTTTTTTTCCTACGAACGTTCTGCACCATGAGCCTGTAGAGTAAAAATAAGGCTTAGGGTTTGACTCAACTTTAACATCTTCTAAAACCCAAGCAAAGCGCGCGCAGCTAACAGCCATGATCAATGCTTTACCTAGACAAAACAAGCGTATTTTTGCTTCATCTTATAAATCGCTGTATTCTTCTTTCAATTCTCTTAAAAAGAAAGCTGCCAAAAAATCCATAATCCTGCGTTGCTGAACATTTCCTTTAAGAGTTTCAGGCATTGGGGCGGTTCAATGATAGCTTACAAGTCCAATGGAAACCCGCTAGTTATTATGCGGGTGCTCAGGCATAAATCGTTCAGAAGCAGCTTGCGGTATATTCATATGATTGCGTTTAAAGATGAGGACTTTGAGGTTACATCGGCGTCGACTCAGCAGGAAATTTTGGCTCTTGGACAGGCAGGCTGGCAAAAGTACGATGAAGCGTTGTTCAATGGTTTGCACATGCATTTCTACCAGAAACCTAAGCGATTCGGCGGCGTAAAAAACTAGACGATAAGGTTGAATATTGGGTCGATAGGTTTTTATGTTCCTCTGAAGTCTCTTTGCTGTCGCCAACTATATTAAACGGCAAAACATTGGGATTGATGGATCAAAATGGTAAGAAAAGCACGAATACGCCTCACAAGTACAGATTACAGTAAACTCGAAGAGGTATGCGGAGAACTCAGAAGCATCGCTTCGAAAACAGGCGTCAAAATTAACGGACCAGTTCCTCTTCCTACAAAACGGCTTAGAGTGCCAGTTCTGAAAGGTCCTTCAGGAGAAGGAACAGCCACATGGGACAGATGGGAAATGCGCATTCACAAACGCTTAATCGACATCGACTCTGAAGAACGGGTCATGAGACGAATCATGCGCATACGTGTTCCAGAAGAAGTACACGTAACAATCGAACTAATCTAAATCAAACTGGCTCTTTTAAGCCACTCAGTTTTTCAATTAATTTTGTTAATAAATGCACCCTTATTTGTTTGGGTTGGGCTGAATCTGGAATAACTAGCACGTATTTGTGGAAAAACAACTATAAGCGTACTCTAAAAAGCCACGCTGTTTAGGAAAAACAGGTACTATAGGGATAGGGACCCCCCTCCGTCTGTCTCTCTNNTGCTAGTTGACTATGGACTTACGGAAAAAAAACAGTTTTTGTTTAAGTAGGCGTTTGGCGGCTTAAAAGGTGTAAATTACCGCGATTATTGTGAGAACGATACTTACACTGAAAGCTATGGCCCAAGCTTTTTTGTCGAAGCTGAAGATTTTGTAGCCGTCAAGGATGCCGAAGGGCACGAGGTTAAAGATTGCCATGAAAGCGTTGATGTAAGCTGCAAAGAACATTAGTGCTGACCATGTGGCTGGGAGCGGTGAAAATGCAATGCCGAGAAGGGCACTTGCAAAGATCATGTTTACGATTGGTCCAGCAAGAGAAATCTTCACCAACTCTTTGCCGTTGGGTGTTCCAGCAATCATCATTGCACCTGGCGAAATCATTCTGAACGGTAAGAAAACAGATATTAACGTTAGAGCGGCACCCCAAGTTGTCAATCGGAATTCCGCCCATAAACCGCTCTTTTGAGCCATGATTTTATGTCCGACCTCATGAGTCAGAAAAGACCCCGTCATGATAACGGCGAAAACAACCATCATTACCACAGTCCAGGTGAAGCTGAATCCACCGAAAAAGTTCCCATATAACCCTATGGAAACTCCAATGGCCATGACCAGTGCCGCTGCAACTGCTATGTGCTTTAGTTCTTTGGGGCTAGTAGTTAAATGCCGTTCATGTCTGGGAGCGCCAAGGTTGTATGAGTACTGATAGCTGTTATAAGTCTGGGTTTTCATGACTTGTTCTTGGCGTTGGCTACGGGCAAAATCGATTCTTGCGCACTGATGGTTTTCGGGCAGACGGTGTTCACCGCAGAATTGGCCTCCGCAGTAAGGACAACGGAATGGTAAAACAGTTTCCTGGTTGCATACTTGGCATTGCATCGAATTAAAGCGCCTTCGAAACTAACGCACACATGATGCTTTAAATTTTTCCCTAAATTAAAAGGAAAAAGATAGGGGAATTCGAAAGCAAAATTTCTTGAAGAAATATTTGAGCAAATTACCTGTTCGGATAATCAATTAAATCCTTGTATTTTGTAGATTCTAGTTTTCTTGCAAGTTTTAAGTCTATGCTCAGCAGTCGTATTCCGAGTTTTTCCGCAAGTAATGGGAAAGCAGCATCATAGGCAGTAATGTTCAGCGCTAAGGCTTCATTCAATGCATTAATTGCGACTTCAGAGAAAGTGTGGACTTCGCACAAATTCATCATTTTTTGGGCTTGACCGAAAGCCGCTGCTGCATCTTCTGCAGTAAATAACTTGGATACCTTGTTTTTCAAGGCGTTGGCCACCTCATAGAAACTTAGGTCTAAAATGTGAAAATACTCGTACGCTTGCATGCTGCCCATTGCCCAATCAGAATATTTTTCCACTGTTACGGCAGCCACAATCACGGATGAGTCTAAAATTGCTTCAGTGAACATGGTCTCGGTCTTCTCTGATGATGTCTGCGGAAGATTCTGTGACCCCAGTTTTTTTGCCTGACTCTGTTCTAAACTTGTCAACCTCTTTCATAACTTGTTTTAGCTTCTCCATCTTGACCTTTTTCTCTAGGTAGGCCTTAATATCATCGGCATAATCGATATTGAGTTCTTGAAGTTCTTTTTTGAGTTTTTTGGGGATTCTGATGCCTATTACATCACTCATAAGGCATAGTGCGTAAACAAATTATATAAGATTGTTGTTAACATTTTGTAAACGTTATCAGCAAAGCTAATCTTGACATGTGTCGATTTAGGAAATATGGCTTATAAGCTTTCTTGCGGTAAGCTTGTTTAAGCGAGAAAGGAGCAAGGAAAGGAGCTC
>PLSP01000085.1 GCA_003165195.1 Candidatus Bathyarchaeota archaeon
CATGAGCTTCTTCATGTTTTAGTCCGGTTGCAAGCAACACGTGAGAGGGCTCTAAAGTCTTTGAAGCACACGCAGAACCAGAAGAAACAGACACACCATTAATTTCTAAGCTGAGCAGCATTGATTCTCCTTCTATGAAACTATATCTAACGGAGACGTTGTCAGGCAGTCGATTAGTTGGGTGTCCATTTAGAAAAGTGTAAGGCAGTGGTTTGAGCAAACCTTCGATTAGGCTGTCTCTAAGTTTAGTCAACTTTTCGACGTTAGTTTGCATTTCTTGCTTGGCGATTTCAGCAGCTTTCCCAAATGCTACAATACTGGGTATGTTTTCAGTTCCAGACCTAAAGCCTTTTTCCTGCCCCCCTCCATGAAGCAGAGGCTCGATGCGTATTCCATCTTTCACATATAGTGCACCGACACCCTTGGGACCATACATGTCATTTGAGGAAACAGTTAGCAGATCAATGCCTAAAGCTTTCACATCTATTGGGACTTGACCAGCAGCCACTGTCGCATCAACATGCAAGAAAGCGTTTTTACTGTGCACTATTTTGCTGATCTCTTCTATGGGCTCAATTGTGCCTATCTCACTATTTGCATACACTATCGATACAAGGGTTGTTTTGTCGTTTAGTTCTTTTTCAAGGCTGCCTAAGTCTAAAGTGCCAAACTTGTCCACGGGAAGAAAGACTGCTTCGAAGCCTTTTGTTGTCAGAAATTTTGCTGGGTTTACGACAGACATGTGTTCTACGCTTGAGGTTATGATTTTCGTGCCTCTGTCTTTGTTGCGGTTGACAGCGCCTTTGATTGCCAAGTTGTTGCTTTCGGTTGCACCTGAAGTGAAAATAATTGCCTCTGCTTTTTCAGCATTAATCAGCTCCGCAACTTTAATTCTTGCTTCATCAAGTGCACGTTTTGCTTCTTGACCAGCGACATGTAGCGATGAGGGATTGCCGTATGACGTTTTCATGTAGGGCAGCATTGCTTCAACTGCACGGGGGTCAACGGGTTTTCCCGCTGCATAATCCATATTTACTCTTTTTGCCATTGACGTTGCTCTTCACCTTATGAATAAAAAAAAATTATCAAACCCTGAATTTGGGGTTAATAGCACTGAAATATTATCAACCTGTTTTTCTTTAGTTTCCTGCATTCTGTTTTTACTTTATCTTCTTAATAAGGATTCGAATTGTACTGCCTTCTTTGGTGCTACTAACTATTTCCTGCTCTAGATGCTTTACGAGGCTGTGTATGTCTGATTCAGCAGCGGGATCGTCAGCGACAACCTCTAACGTTTCCCCTATCTCCATCTCGTCTAGTGCCAATCTCGTCCTGAAGACGGGCTCAGGACAGTACAAACCTAAACAATCAAGTTTTTTGTCAACTTTAACAGTCATCAAATCTCCTCCAAAGCATGCCATGTTCTTGTTTAGGGGTGGTTCTTTAGAACCACAGAGTAGCGTTAGCACTTAAGGCCAAGTCGTTTAGCGTTGCTGCTCCCACGATTTTTACTCCTGGAATAAGGGTTATTTTGTCCCACCCTAACATCTGTTTGGAGGCTTCACATACGTCGATTTCGATCCCCATTTGAAGAGTCTTTTGGATCATTTCGGCAACACTGGGGAAAGTACCTAGCTTTATCTTTTCAGCTGCTCCCGGAAGCAGTATTCTGAGGCCTTGACCCAGAAAGTAGACTTTAGGATTTAAGCCCATAGCTTTGGCTGTTTGCGCTAAAACTAAAGGAGAATATTGTCTTTCAGGATTGTCGCTAGTTTGCACATATAAAATAAATTTTTCGTCTTTCAATAAAATCACCCAAAATTTTTACCTGCTATTACAATTATTCGTTCATCGAAATAAATATAACGGTGTTATTCAAAGGATTTTGATGCTGCAGTTTCTGAGGAGTGTTTGGTCATAGTCATAATAACTAAAATAATTGCAAAAAAACCATACGTCCATAATCAACTATCAGTTCAGATCGGTGTCACAGACGGAGGGGTCCCTATAATACCCATTTTTCCCCAAACGGCGTGGATTTTTTTGAATACGTATGTATTAAGTCACATTACGTCTTCTTAATGATTGCTGCGAAATCAACAACCTTATTTTAGCTCATATTTTGGTGAATAAAACAGAATTACAAATGCGGCTTCTTATGATAAACCAGTTATTTGAAAAAACTTCAATCCAATCTAACTGTATTTTTCTTTAATTCCAAAATTAAGAGGTTCTGCCTCTTAGTTCCAAATAGGAATATTCCATCTTCAACCATCAACTAAAAACAGGTTGAAACGCGCCGAAAATATTGGTGCGGAGGGTGGGATTTGAACCCACGAACCCCTGCGGGATAGGAGCCTCAGTCCTACGCCTTTGGCCATGCTGGGCGACCTCCGCGCGGATTGCTTTGTTCTTTGAGGCGGTGCGGAATATAGAATTAGCTATGACATTTAAAGGCTTTACCGTAAAAGCAAAGCTGCCCCTCAAAATAACGGTCCATAGTTGCAAGATCAATTGTTTTTAGACAGCAAGAAAAATCCATATTCACCGAACAAGTTGGGAAGGAGTTTTGTCTGTTTATTTCCAGTTTTGTAGAATGCGCGTTCAATCTTGAGGTTTCTGTTTTTGCAGTAATCTTTAAAATCGTTTAAGCTCAGGAAATGTAAGTTGGGTGTGTCGTACCATTGGAACGGAAGTGCATCGGTTACTGGAACCCGGCCTTTGAAGAAGATTCTTGCTCTGGCTTTGTAGTGGGCAAAGTTGGGGATGCCGACAACGACTTTTTTGCCGACTCTGAGCGCTTCGATTAGGACAAAGTCGGGTTTTTTGACTTGCTGAAGTGTCTGGTTTAGGATAACGTAGTCGAATGCGTTGTCAGCGTATTCGGAGAGACCCGTGTCTATGTCTTGTTGGAAAACGCTCAGCCCTCCGGCGACACAATGTTGAATGGCAATATCGTTAAGTTCTATGCCTTGAGCGTGTACCTGTTTTTCATTAATGAGTAATGCTAAGAGTTCACCGTCGCCGCATCCAAGATCTAGTACAGAAGCTTCCTTGTTAATCCAGTTAAGAATGATTTTTCGTTCTGCCGGCATGGTTGTCTTTGTCATTGTTTACCGCCGTTGTGTCCATTTGAAACGGTGTTAAGGAAATGCTTGATTAGCTGGGTTTCCTGCTCAGTCTCTAAGAGGAAAGAGTCATGCCCATATGTGGAGTTTATTTCGCAGTATGTGGTATCGACTCCTGATAGCTTGCAGGCTTTGACGATTTCCTGCGATTGATATGTTGGGTAGAGCCAGTCGGATTTGAAGGATATAACGAGCACTTTTGCTTTAAGCCCTGCGAATATGCTTGCGAGTTTTTTGTTGCCATTTAGCAGGTTGAAGTAGTCTATAGCTTTGGTTATGTAGAGATAGGAGTTGGCGTCGAATCGTTTGACAAAGTTGTCGCCGCGATAATGTAGATAGCCTTCAACTTCGAATTCTGCACTGAACTTGAATGGTTCCTTGTCTGGCCGAAGGCGTCTGCCGAACTTTTCAGCCATTGAAGCATCACTCATGTATGTGATGTGCCCTATCATTCGGGCTACAGCTAAGCCTTTCGCTGGAACTGCTGAACCATAGTAGTGGCCGTTTTTCCAGTCGGGATCAGCCATTATTGCTTGGCGACTGACCTCGTTAAATGCTATCTGTTGGGGCGTATGCTTCAACGTGGTGGCTATTGGAATGGCTGAGCGTATCGTGTCTGGGTAAGCTACCATCCATTGGAGAACTTGCATGCCGCCCATGGAGCCGCCGATGACAGAAACCAACTTTTCTATTCCAAAACGGTCAATTAGGCGTTTTTGTGCATTTACCATGTCGCCGATCGTTATTATAGGAAAATCGGTACCGTAAGGTTCGCCTGTTTTGGGATTCATCGATGATGGCCCTGTTGATCCGCGGCAACCGCCGATTACGTTGCTGCAGATTACAAAATATTTGTCGGTATCTATGCCTTTGCCGGGTCCGATTAAGTTTTCCCACCAACCGTCAGCGCCAGCGGCGTGGGAGTCTCCGCTTAGGGCGTGGACAATTAGGATTGCGTTTGAGTTTTGCTCGTTGAGTTTGCCCCAGGTTTCGTAGGCGAGTGTTATTGGACCAAGTTTTTCACCTAAATCTAATATTAGCTCCGCTGGCGGATTCCCAAAAGTAAATGTCTGTGAGTTTTCGTCTTTGTTAATCGTGAATTTTTGTTCCTCCAAAAAATTGGGGGTAGCAGCTATAACGCCGCTATAAAATTTAAGTTTTCGCTGAAACTTTCAATGCTTGGTCCAAGTCCTCAATTAGGTCCTCGGGGTCTTCGATGCCTATGGATAGTCGGATGTAGTCTTCTGTGACGCCTGTTGCTTCTTGCTCTGCCCTAGTTAATTGCTGATGAGTTGTCGAAGCTGGGTGAACGATGAGGCTTTTTGTATCACCGATGTTTACCAAGTGCGAAAAGAGCTTCACTGACTCGATTAGTTTGCGACCAGCGTCTTTGCCGCCTTTGATTCCAAAGCCAACAAGACCACCATAATTGCCTTGCAAGTATTTAGATGCGAGTTTATGGTTTGGATTGTCCGTTAAACCTGGATAGACGACCCAAGTTACAAGCGGATGCTGCTTTAGGAACTGAGCTACCTTCAGCGCGTTTTCAGAGTGTTTACGTTGTCTAAGCGGTAGCGTTTCTAGGCCTTGCAGGAAAAGCCAGGAGTTGAAGGGGCTCAAAGCGGGTCCTAAGTCTCGGAGGAGTTGGACACGCACTTTGAATATGAACGCAACATTGCCTAAGTTTGGAAAGTTTCCGAATGCGTCCCAGTATTTGATGCCATGGTAACTAGGATCAGGTTCTGTAAACTCTGGGAATTTGCCGTTATTCCATTTGAATTTGCCGCTGTCCACTATGATACCGCCTATGCTGGTTCCATGTCCGCCGATGTATTTTGTGGCTGAATTTGCGATTATGTCTGCACCGAAGTCAATTGGCCTAACTATTCCTATTCCGACGGTGTTGTCAACAACTAGTGGTATTCCAGCCTCATGTGCAATTTTTGCCAAAGCCTCGAAGTCGGGGACATCAAGCTTGGGGTTGCCTATGGTTTCTGCGTAGATTGCTTTTGTTTTGGATGTTATTGCTTTTTTGAATTCTTCTGGCTTTTGTGAATCGACAAAAGTTACTTTTCGACCTAGCTTGGCAAACGTGTAGTGTAGCAGGCTATAGGTTCCACCGTATAGGTTGTTGGCTGCGACTATCTCGTCGCCAACCTGTGTGATGGCCAACAATGATAGTGATATAGCTGCTTGTCCTGAGGCTACAGCTAACGCCCCAGTACCGCCTTCTATGGCTGCGACCCTTCTTTCGAAGACATCGTTGGTTGGGTTTATTATACGGGTGTAGATGTTTCCTAGTTCTTTAAGGGCAAAAAGATTTGCCGCATGGTCCGTGTTTTTAAAGACATAAGAAGTCGTCTGATAGATCGGGACTGCCCTTGACCCTGTGGTGGGGTCAGGTGTTTCTTGACCTGAGTGGACGGCTACAGTGTCTAATCTTCTTTTTGAAGTCATACTTTTTTATTGCTCCTTTAGAGTCTTTGTTACTATCATCATCTGATAACGGCGTTATATCCCTTTTTGCAGTTTTTATTCCAAAAAGAATATGTGCCAGCACAAATTTAGTATAAAACCATGTTTCCAACATTAGAAGATATAGGCAAAAAACGCCGACAACTCGGACTCAAACAAGCCGAATTAGCAAAACTTGCAGGCGTAAGCCAATCCTTAATCGCTAAACTGGAATCAGGAAAAATCGACTCATCATACACTAAAGTCAAAACCATCTTTGATGTCCTAGAAAGACTGGAAGCAAAAACCAAAATTCAAGAAGAAAAAGTAGTCCCCAACCAAGTGGTTGCCATTCAAAAAGACGAACCCATTTCAAAAGTAGTCCAAATGATGAAAGAACATGGATATTCGCAAATTCCAGTGTTCAACAAGAAACAATCTGTTGGCAGCATATCGGAAAAGACTATTTTACGTGAAATTCTTGCTGGAAAAGACATAGCTCAAATTTCCAAGTTACCCGTTGAATCAATTATGGAAGAGGCATTCCCACAAGTTGGCGATGACGCTCCGCTATCACTAATTTCAAGTCTTCTTCAAACATATCCTGCAATTCTGGTTTCTAAAAAGGGCAACGTTACAGGCATAATAACAAAGGCAGACCTATTAAGAACGGTTTAATGTCACGCTTTATATAAAGAGGAAAAGAATCTTCCTTTTTCTCCATTGCTTGTTATTGAATTTACTTTGCTATTGTATATTAAACTCGATTCGCCGTAGGAGGTTTCTGGTTTAAAACCATTTTCAGAAAGTATTCGTGTATTCTCAGGTCATCGCCTAACTCTGGGTGAAAAGTTATTGCCATAACATTTCCTTTTTTTGCGCCTACAATTGTATCTTCGTACTCAGCCCAAACGCTGGTTAAGCCCCAAACTTTTTCGATTGTCGGAGCACGGATAAATATTCCTTTGAAAGGCCGTTTTCCGATTTCATCTATTTGCAAATCAACTTCAAAAGAATCAACTTGCCGGCCGTAGGCGTTTCTATTGACACTTATGTCCATTAAGCCCAGCAGGTTTGTTTTTGTCTGCTGTACTTCTTCATCGCCTTCTTTTGCCAGGAGGATTGCACCCGCACAAGTTCCAAGAATTGGCAGTCCTTCCATTGCAAGCTCAATTATTTTCTGTTGCAGTCCAGCATCAAACATTAATCGACTTATTGTTGTTGACTCTCCTCCAGGTATAACAAGCCCAGAAACGTCGTCTAAGTCTATTGTTGTCCTCGCGGGCACGGCGTTGCCGGCGATTTTAAGTTCGTTCATTGCCTTCCTTAAAATGTCGATGTGCTCGGTCACAGCGCCCTGTACGGCTATTACGCCTACTTTCAATTCGTTCCCCGCGTTTGCATCTTTTGTTTCTCATCCATCTTCGAAGTATCTATCCCGTCCATCGGTTCGCCTAGACCTTCAGAGATTTTGGCAAGAAGTTTTGGATCGTCATAATGCAATGCTGCTTCCACGATTGCTTTAGCGTATGCTTGTGGGTTTTTGGATTTGAATACACCTGAACCAACAAACAGACCATCGGCACCCAACTGCATCATTAATGCCGCATCAGACGGCGTGGAAATTCCTCCTGCGGCGAAATTCACAACGGGCAATCTTCCTAAGTCTCTTGTCTCTTTAACTAAGTCTATTGGCACAAAGTATTCTTTGGCCTTCTCAAGTAATTGGGCATCTGACATTTGTTTTAATGCTACTATTTCCTTGTTCATGAGTTTTAGGTGTCTTACTGCTTCAACGACATTTCCAGTTCCTGGTTCACCTTTAGTTCTTATCATGGCGGCTCCTTCATTTATTCTCCGCAAAGCTTCGCCTAGGTTTCTTGCGCCACAGACAAAAGGGACAGTAAACTTTCGTTTGTCGATGTGGTCGTCTTCATCAGCAGGAGTTAATACCTCACTCTCATCGACCATATCAGCACCTAAGGCTTCAAGCACTTGTGCCTCTGCAGTATGACCTATTCTGCATTTGGCCATAACTGGAATAGTTACGGAGGCGATGATTTCTTTAACTTTCTTTGGATCAGCCATTCTTGCTACGCCGCCTTTTGCGCGTATGTCTGCAGGAACGGCTTCTAGTGCCATAACAGAAACAGCCCCAGCAGCCTCTGCAACCTTTGCCTGCTCCGCGTTAATAACATCCATTACTACACCGCATTTGACCATTTTGGCAAATCCTCTTTTCAACCTATCAGTTCCTTTCCGTTCAACTATTTTCTTCGTTTCACTCATACAACCACCAAGTCAATTAGTATAGTTATAACTATACTATCTAATAAATATTAACTGAAAATAATAGCAAGAGACTTAAAAATTAACAAAAACATTTTGGAAAAAAATACTATACATCATACATCTTTCCATCTTGTCTTTTTATAAGCAACAAACAAGACGATAGCACAGACCGCCGAAAGAACTACCCAATCCAAAATTGACAAGTTAACTGAAATTCTCAGATAGCCTGTTGCTGACTGCATAATTTCGGCTGCATAGGTTGTGGGAGAAAGATAGGCGATATAATTCAAGGGTGCAGGGATATAGGAGATCGGATAATAAACGGGCGGCAAAGTAGCAAACAAGAGCTGAAGAAGCCTAGAAAAAGCATAGCTCTGAACGACATCATTTGAGAAAGTCGATAACATAAATCCCAAAGCCACTGAGATAGCAAACATCAACAACAGCGCTATTGATAAAATTGCTATTTGAATAAGTGAAGGATGCAAATAAATTCCGGCAAGTGCAATAAGAATGGCTAAAGAAGGAATTGAATAAACTATTTCTGCTAGAGTCATTCCCACCATGTATAAGGTTGAACTTGTCGGCGAGCTTACAATCATATCTTGAAGCTTGAAGTCGTTTTTTAAGTGAGAAAGGTCCGATTGGAGCGAAATTCCACTTGAAAAGAAAGTCATTATCAATCCACCTTCAATCGCACTTCCAAAAAGAGCACCACGTGACACGAAGGTAATTACAATCAAAGTCGAAAACGGCGTGATAACGGTGCTGAGTAAAACGATTGGGTAATTTTTCATTTCATAAACGGCATTTACCAATACGCCTGCGAGAAGTTGGCTGAGTTTACTGTGTTTCAGTTATTCGTCCCTCGCTTTTTGCCCAACGAGATTGAAGAAAATATCATCCAAAGTAACAGGGGCAATAGAGAACTTTACTGCTTGCTCAGCGAACGTTTTGGCTAGACTGAAAGCTTCATCTTCATTAGTCATTATCTGCGTATATCCACTTGCGCTTACAGTTAACTCTCCATCTTTCAACTGAGGAACATGGACGTTAGGCGGCAGTTTAATGCTGTACTGGTATCTTGTGCTACTTCTCAGCTCTGGAAGAGTGCCAATTGAAATTAATTTTCCATCTTTAAGAATCCCTATTTTATCTGCAAGTTGCTCTGCCTCTTCCAGGTAATGAGTTGTTAGAAAAATAAACCGGTCTTTGCCAAGCGTTCTAAGAATATCCCAAAGCTCATGTCTAGAAATCGGGTCCAACCCAGTTGTTGGTTCATCAAGAAAAATAACGTCAGCTTCAGAGGCAGTTACGGTGGCAATGAGAACTTTGCGTTTTGTTCCGCCTGAGAGGCGGCTAGTCAAAACATTAGCGCATTGGTCTAAGTCAAACTTTGCAAGCGATTCGTCGGCAAGCCTTTTTGCTTCATTGTAGCTGTAGCCTCGCCAAAGAAGGTATGAAGAAACAGTTTGTTTGGGGGTCATCCATCTTATCGTTCTGGCTTCTTGTGGAACAATCGCAATCGTCTCTCTTAACTTGTTTTCCTGTTTAAGTACATCAAAACCGTTGATGGAGGCGGTTCCAGCGGTCGGCTGAAGCTCGGTGGCAAGAATTCTGATAAGCGTAGTTTTTCCGGCGCCATTTCTGCCAATTAAACCGAAAATACCTTTAGTTTCTATTGTAAAAGTGACGTTTTCAAGAGCTTTGCGGTGGTCTTCATAAACTTTCGTCAACCCATTACATTCAAGATTGCCCATTGATACCAGTCTACCTAAAAATAATGAGTGACATACTTGTTGGTTGTTTTTTCGTTTTTGAAATTATGCTTGCGGCGAAGGAAGACCTGCATTTTAAAGGATCACCTTGGGATAGAGTTTTGCGCCAATTAGCACTAAAGCTACCAAGATGGCGAACAGCACTAGTATGTCCCATCCGATTCCGTAAGCACTGGAGCCGCCTACGATCATTAGTCCTCGGAGAGCATCTACAGAGTATGTAAGAGGGTTTAACCTTGCAATTACTTGTAGCCAACTAGGCATCATAGAGAGGGGATAAATGGCGTTGCTTGTAAAAAACAGCGGCATAGTTAACACTTGCCCTATTCCCATAAAGCGTTCACGGGTCTTAACTAAGGAAGCTATGATGAGTGAAAGTGTCGAGAACAAACCCGACGTCAGTACTGCGACAACCACCACTAACGAAAGATTTAGCGGATTCCAAACGATACCTACACCAACCAGTATTACAAGAACGTACACTATGAATACTTGAGAGAGAGCACGCAGACCTGCTGACAAAGATTTACCTAACACCAAGGCCGGCCGTGGTGTAGGGCTGACTAGAAATTTGTGTATAATACCTAAGTCTCGTTCCCAAATTACAGTAATACCAAAGAAAATAGCTATGAACAACACACTTTGGGCCAAAATTCCAGGCGCCATGAAAGCTATGTAGGACAAGTTGCCAGTGGGTATTGCATGTATCTGCGTGAAAACCTCGCCGAAGACTAGCAACCAGAGAGCAGGTTGAACGGCACGGGTAATAAGCTCGGCGGGATCATGACGAAGCTTTCGTGCATCCATTTCCACGATACTTAAAGTTTTATTGAAGAAGCGAACAACTGAATTGGTTACTTCTGTTAAACTTTCTAGCGCCATTTTAAGCGAGCCTCCCTGCTGTTCGTCTAGTCATAGATGTTTCTCTATAACTCTCGCCACTTTCAAGAGTTCCACAGGAATAATGGGTAAAAACATCTTCGAGTGTGGCATTTTCTTTTTCTAAAGATGCTTTCAATTCCGCTGGGACACCGATAGCGGCTAGTTTTCCTTGATTCATTATTCCTACATGAGTGCAGAGTTTGTCTGCCTCTTCCATGTAATGGGTGGTGATGAAAATTGTGGTTCCATAGTCTGACCTTAGTTTTTCGATGTGATCCCAGACTATTTTCCGTCCAACTGGGTCAAGACCAATTGTAGGCTCGTCCAAGAAAAGCACCTTAGGGCGATGAAGCATGGATTGGGCTATTTCCAAGCGTCTTATCATGCCGCCTGAATAGTTTTTTACCAGTTTGCCTGAAGCGTCGTTAAGACCCATGAATTCTAATGATTCATTGATTCGCTTCTCGCGTTCGCGACGGGGAATATCATATAATTTGGAGAAAACCAAAAGGTTTTCACGACCCGTAAGCGTGCCGTCTGCTGAAAGGATTTGTGGTACGTATCCAATTAGTCGTCGCACTTCGGACGGGTTACGAATTATATCCAACCCTCCGATACTGGCAGTTCCGTGAGTCGGGGGAAGCAGGGTGATTATCATTTTGATGGCGGTTGTTTTACCGGCGCCGTTGGGTCCGAGCAATCCGAAGATTTCACCTTGATTAACTGAAATGCTCAAGTCGTTCACGGCTTTGAATTCGCCAAACTGACGAGTAAGGTGGTTGGTTGTTAAGATGGGCATGTTTAGGTCACATCGCTTAATTTGTTTGCAACTGTGAAGACAGATCTCATCGCTTTCATAGCTTTGATGACGGTTGCCCTATCATCAGCAGTCATGTTGCCCGTTTTTTGTGTTAGGTAGGCCATGGTTCCTTTTCGAGATGCTTCCGTGATTTTGACTCCACTGGGTGTGGCGAGTAATTTTACTCTTCGTCGATCGGCTGGATGTTCTTCTCTTGTTAGTAAGCCTTTTTTGAGTAGGGAGTCTACGAGTTTGGACATGGAGGGTAGTGTGATTCCAATGTGGTCTGCGACTTGGGTGAGTGAAACGCCGGCGTTTCGGTTTACATATGACAGTGTGCGGAATTGTGGTATGGTGAGGTCGGGTGTCCGTCGGCCGCGCATTTGGGCGCGTATGTCTCTCATGACTAGTGGTACTACTTCGAGTAGTTCTCGGGTGCATTCTTCGGTGTTGTCGGTTTTGTTAATGGTCATATTAGTTGCACTTTCTAATAGTTAGAAAATCTAACTAATTAACCTTGCGCAACAAATGAAAATCATGAACTAACCAAAGATCGCCCAGACATTTCCAGCGGTTTTTTAACCTGCATTAACTGCAGAATAGTTGGTGCCACATCAGCCAATCGCCCAGCATGCAATCTCAACTTCTTTTCAGTCACTATGACGAAAGGAACACTATTGGTCGTATGCGCCGTCCAAGGCCCACCGGTTTCATAATCAATCAGCTGTTCAGCATGACCATGATCAGAAGTAACAACACAAAGTCCACCCACGCTTTCCACAGCTTCAATCACTTCTAAAAGACATTTATCAACAAGCTCAAGAGCCTGTACAGTTGCCGATAGGTTTCCCGTGTGAGCAATCAAGTCAGGATTAGCATAATTAACCAAAACAAAATCGTACGCATTAGATTTAATGCTGGCGATCAGTTTCGCTGTAACTTCAAAGGCGCTCATTTCAGGTTTCAAATCGTAAGTGGCAACTTTGAGTGACTTTACAAGAATCCTTTGTTCGCTAGGATAGGGTTTCTCTCTTCCCCCATTAAAAAAGAAGGTCACATGAGCGTACTTCTCAGTCTCTGCAATACGCAGCTGAGTAAAACCTAAATCACTTAACACTTCTCCCAAACCTTTCTCCAAACTTAAAGGCGGAAACAGCGTTGGCAAATTAAACTCTGCATTATATTGAGTCATGCAAATCAGTTGAATACCAAAAAATTGTTTCCTTTCAAAAGATGTGAACTGTTTTTGGAAGAGGCTCTCAGTTAATTGTCTGGGTCTATCTGACCTAAAGTTAAAAAAGATAATACAGTCCCTCTCCGCTAAGCCACTGTAAGCTGCCCCATCTCCCCCAATAACCGAAGGCAAAACAAACTCGTCTGTCTCTCCATGGCGGTAAGCTTGCTCTAAAGCTTCTTCAGCCGAATCTGCCCTCAACCCGTTTCCGAGTGCTATTGCGTTATATGCTTTAGCTGTGCGGTCCCATCTGTTATCTCGGTCCATAGAGTAGAATCTTCCCATAATCGTAGCGATTCTGCCAACTTTTAACTCACCTAGTTTTTTTTCTAAAACTTGCAGATACTTGAGAGCGCTTTTAGGCGGCGTGTCTCTTCCGTTCCAGAAAAGCGTGAACCCACACTTTTTTGAGACCGTGTTGCTTTGCAACGTCGAGGAGTGCAAATAAATGGTTAATGTCACTGTGAACTCCACCGTCAGATAATAAACCCATAAAATGTATATTTGCACTCGCCGCTTTTGCTTGTTCCAAGTTTTTTATAAGGACATCGTTGCGTGAAAAGCTGCTTTTGGCTATCGATTGATTTATTCTAACTAAATCCTGCACCACTACTCTTCCAGCGCCAAGATTTAGATGCCCCACCTCAGAGTTTCCCATAACTCCCTGCGGTAAGCCTACAGCCAAACCTGATGCTTGAAGAGTAGTATGGGGGCATTCCTTCCAAATTCGGGTTATTTCGGGAAGGTTTGCGTGTGCTATTGCGTTTCCAAGTTTTTTTCGTTGTATGCCCCAGCCGTCAAGAATCACAAGTACAATGGGTTTAACTTTGTTAACGCTCAAGCTGTTTATCGCTCCAGCCCTTGTTCCTTTGCATCGCAGTTATTAAGTTATCAAAAAAATGAAAAAGAAAAAGTTGTTGTTCTTTTGGTTTATTCCAGCATTTCTATGAAAGCGTTGACACGATTTTGTAGTTGCTCAGTCTGTTCTCCTCTTTGCTCATGCTCTATGATTAGTGTGGGGAGGTCTGTTTCTTCTTTGATGATGTCACATAACATTCTTGATATGGCTGATTGTGTGTTGCAACCCCAATTATAGAGGAATAACGCTCCGTCTGCACGCGATTTCTTCAGTAGCTCTATAGTCCATTTTGCTCTCTCTTCTATAGGTTGCTCGTATGGGTAGGATAGAATGGCTTTGGCTAGTTTTTCGTATGGATCGCCTGTTTCTTCAACGATGGTTGTTATGTCGCTCCAGTGATTGTCGTTTCCAACAATTATTCCACCGGCTTCTTCGACACGGAAATCGTTTGGGAAAACGCATGAACCCAGAACAAAGAGTCTCTTGGCATCTTCTGCTACGCCCTCTCCTTTTACGCCATATTTAACGCGATCTTTGACATATCCATTTGATTCTTTTAGAACAGTTAAGGTAGCGTTGGGGTCTCCGTGGAGTTCCATGCCGCCCATCTGGAATATGTCTCTTCGGTCTGCACCGTTAGTCGGCGGAACTTTAGCTGACCACCAGACATCTGCAGTTTCAATTGCCAGTTTACGTCCCTCATTATGCAGCTTTATCTCCTTGTGCAATGCTTCCTCTGTGACTTCTTTTCCTGCTAATTTGCCGATTTTTTGGGTGAGTCGTTGAAGCGTTTTGGCTAAGTAATCAACAGCCCATTCCTTGTCTTTTTGGTGATCCAATGGGTAATCTACGAGAAATAGGTCAACTTTATGTTTGCCATGGCGGTGGGCTTCTAAACCGTAACTTACGTCGGAGCATCTAAGGCAAAGATATGGCGCCACCATGTCTACGGGCAAGTTACCTTCTTGTATGGTTTCATAGCCAGCGGTGTTGCATATTTCAACGCTGAGGGATCGGCGAGCTTTTTCGCGTTCATCCATTCTGCTTAATTCTTCTTCTCGAAGGTTTAATCCTTCCACTCTGCCACGTGCCCATAGACCTGTGCTGGCTGGTCTTAATGCTATGCCTCCTGCTGCATAGTAGGGGTCAACGCTTTGGCCACCTTGAACGAAAATGATTGGGATACCTGATTCACGTGCTTTAGTTATTCTGTCTGTCATTGTAAGCATTAGGTAATTGTGTTTTATTGTACTTGGAAGGTGAACGTCACCTGATAGTCGTCGGTGGTAATAGCGGCTGTTGCTGAAAGCGTGGGGGTACCTTATGGGTGCTTCTTCGGTCATGAAACGCCAAATTTCCGCTGCAGAAACACGGATGCCATTTCTAAACGCTATGTCTTCGGTTTTTACGAATTCATTTTTTATTTCTTCAGGGTACTTATAGAGGGTTTCAGTTTTGCTCATGCTTCAATCTCCAAAGGATGTTTATTTTTTAAAATTTCAACGAATGTTTCTATTCTGGTTCGAATTGCTTCAGTGTCAGAGCGCGCGTACTCCGTGTGGATGTCAAGCAGCGGAATGCCCTCTTTCTGAAGCACATCTTTGGTTTCCAATGTTTTGAAAGTGAAGGGGTCGCAGTAACGTAGTGTGTGGTAGATTACGCCCTGAGCTTGGAATTCATGAATTAACTGTTTTAGGTTTTTGAGTCGCTTATCTGAGTCTAAATCAAGATAGGGTAATGAGCCATGGGGAACTCGGTTAATGTATGCTTCAGCGATGCCTTTCACGGAGGGCTCTTTAATATCGATTCCTAAATATGGGTTCAGCCCTGACCAAAGATCATCACCTACTATCCTACCGCCTACCTGCTCTATGATGTTGATAATTTTGGTGTCTTTGGGTGGGATTATGCTGCCTGACAGAAATATGCGTGCATTTCCTTTTTGTTGACCTATCACTGGTTTGCCGTGTTGTTTGAGTTCTGTGAGTAATTCATTTAGTAATGAGAGGTACTGTGCTCGGTCAAGGTAAAATCCGGCGTGGACAACGTCAAAAACTTCTTTCCAAGTTATTGCTTGGTTGTCGGCTGCTTGATAGGTGTAGAGGTTTTGTATCGCTTTTCTTATGCCATTGTAAAGTTGGATGGCTTCTAAAAGTTTGTCTTCATCCAGTTTTGCGCCGGCGAACGTTTCTAGTTTTGTTACAAAGTATTCAAGTTCTTTTTCAAAGTATACTTTGCCTTCGGGCAAGTAGAAGTTCCGCGGTACTCCGAGAATAAGCGTGTTAACTTTGAAGTAATGTTGAATTACTTCTGCTAATCTATAAATTTGGAGGCAACTTGAGTCAACAGCCACTAAATCGGCGTTCTGAATGTAGGGATCTTGTTTCTTTGCGAATAATCCCACGGTTTCTCTTACGAAAACACAGTTGTTTTTTGAAATATATCTTCCGCCGACCTCAACTAAACTTTCGTCTCCACCGCTGCCTAAGCGAATTGGGATCAAACCTAAGGCATAGATAATTTCTTCGGGAATGTTATAGTTGATCCAACCGACGACTTTGACTCCGTTCTTTCTGAGTTGCACGAGTTCTTGAGGTCGTTTCTCAACTGCCTCTCGAATCTTGCTTAGGGTTTCCAAAGTCAATTGGGTGCGCGCTCCTGTGCAATTACGGCCGCTCCGTAGGCTCCGACCAGTTGTGGGTCAAACCCGTCGTCTGCGATAATTTTTTTCTCGAAGACTTTTTCAATTTCTTTTCGCATGCCAATGTTTTTCGCTACTCCGCCTGAGAAGAAAATGTCATCCTCGAAACCGGTTCTTCCGAACAAGCCAAAAATTCGGTTTGCAATGGCGTGGTGTATGCCTCCGATGATGTTTTCTGGTTTTTCGCCTCTTGCAACCAGTGAAATTACTTCGGATTCGGCGAATACTATGCATGTGCTGGAAATTGGGCATGGTTGTGTTGCTGTCAAAGAAAGCGGTCCTAGCTGGTCAAGAGTTAATCCGAAGACTTTCGCTAATACGTCTAGAAATTTTCCTGTTCCGGCGGCGCATTTATCGTTCATGGCGAAATCTACCACGTGCCCATCGTCGTCTACTCTGATAGCTTTGCAGTCTTGCCCGCCCATGTCTAGCACTGTGTGGGTGGTTGGGTAAAGTGTGTGGGCGCCTTTCGCGTGGCAAGCTATTTCTGTTATTGTTTTGTTTGCATAGGGTGCTGAGATGCGTCCGTACCCTGTGGCTATGATATATCGTAAATCTGTCTGAGATAGGTTCGCTGCTCTAAGCGCTTTGTCTAGGGCTTCAATGCCGACTTTTTCGCTATAGATTCCAGTTGGGATAAGGGATGTGCCAGCTACTTCACCATCTAATAAGATGATTGATTTTGCGGTTTGCGACCCGATATCTACGCCGGCTACGGCACGAGGCATTACTTAGAACCACCTTGTTTTGACTGTTTTTTTACGTTTATGATGTTTTGGTTTTTTTGGGACATTTTTTGCTCTCCATATTTAGCTTAATGTGATTGAAGGGATCATAACGGCGTTATATGCGTTTTTGCAGATTTTATTCTAATATGACTATTGGCGAAAAGCTTAATTCAGGCTCCAATCACCAAATCAGTTAAGTTTTTTCATTATTTCAGCAAGAAGTTAACCCTTCCAAATTCCAAAAGTGCATAAAACACTAAAGAGTCCATTGCAGTCGAGGGATTAAAAAATATAAAAAAAACTAAAGCCTGGCACTATGACGCAGAGCTTAGCGTCAATGGTTCTCTATTTGTTTCAAGTTCATTTCGAAGCAAATCTTCAAACTCATGAAATTTAGCTGTCTTCTTCGCTGACATAGGCCTAGCGCGATCAATGTCAATCCAAATCATCGACTTTACTGTCCCAGGTCTTCCACTGAGAACAATTACACGGTCCGAAAGATACACAGCTTCATCAATTTGATGAGTAACAAAAAAGATCGTCTTCCTCGTTTCTCTATGCACCCTTAAAAGCTCCAGCTGCATTTCTTCTCTTGTTTGAGCATCAAGGGCAGCGAAGGGTTCATCCATCAATAGTATTTCTGGGTCTAATGCTAAAGCTCTGGCCAAGTTTGCGCGTTGCTGCATTCCTCCTGATAATGCGTGGGGATGATAGCGTTCGAAGCCTGAGAGACCGACAGTTTTGATGAGTTCTAAAGCTTTGGCTTCTGCTTCTTTCTTGTTAACATTAAGCATTTCTAGCCCGTAAGTTACGTTTCTGAGGACAGTTCTCCATGGTAGCAAAGATGGGCTTTGAAATACTAAGGCTCGGTCGCGACCTGGCCTCGAAACAGGTTTACCATCTATGAATATTTGTCCGTTTTTTGGTTTAAGCAAGCCATCAATTACGTATAACAAGGTGCTTTTTCCACAGCCTGATGGTCCTATGATTGAGACGAATTCGCCCTCTGAAACTGCCAAGTTAACGTTTTTTAGGGCGGTGCAGTGAGATTTATTTTTGATATCTGAATATTCGAAGTTTAATCCTGCAATTTTGAGTTTTGCGTTTGGGATCATATAAATCACCTTTGGGTTCTCCAGGCGTCAAAGTGCGATTCAGCTTTTTTGAGGACCTCGGTTGATACTACGCCTATTAAAGCCACGACTAAAATGACGGCCAGCATCTTATCCGTCTGGAAAGTACCTCCATATCTTGCTATTAACCAGCCTAACCCTGCTGTAGACGCAACAAGTTCAGCCGCTATAGCACCTACTAATGCTCTGCCTAGAGCCAATCTTAGACCTGACAGGATATAAGGAAAAGCACCAGGAACCACAACCGTTGAGAATAGATTCCATTTGCTGGCTCCAAATGATTTTCCAACTTTTAATAAAGATTCATCAGCTCTTTTAACCCCAGTCATAGTGTTTAGTATGATGGGAAAAATTGCTATGAAAACAACTGTTACTATTTTAGATGTTATGCCTATGCCAAACCATAAAATAATTAATGGAATAACTGCAATGAAAGGAATAGAGTAAGTCATAGAGAGAAGTGGATCTAGTGCAAAGTTGACCTTGCGCGTCCACCCCATCAGCAGTCCTACTGGGATTCCTATCGCTATCGCTATTGCCAAGCCTATAAGAAATTCTATTGTAGTAATCTCAAGATGTGGCCAAATCATTCCCGAAGCAAACAGGGTATAATCAGCTTTTAAAACAGATGAAAGCGGCGGCAGAATTATCTTGTTGGTTCGTTCTCCAATCAGCTGCCAAGCTATGAGAACTACTCCAATCCCTGAAACGCCCAAGATAGCTTTTTCATGGTTTTTGATTATACGCGGTATTTTAATCACGTATTTCACCTGTTAATAGCTGAGGCATATTTTGCTCCTCTGTAGATCGGCTTTTCAGCAGCTGCATGTTCACCGGCTATACGACCTTCAACGAAACATTCTGCTATATTGCCTCCAAGCTGGTATAGGTGGCCATAAAAAGAACCAAGCTCACCCGCAGCGTAGAGTCTTGAAATCGGGTTACCGTAGGAGTCGACAATCTGTTGTTTCTCGTTGTGTTCTGGTCCACCCTGCGTGTTAGTAATAATTGGCCACGCTTGGATTGCGTAGAAGGGTGGTTCTTTGATGGAAACCATTGTCCCTATTTCTCTTTTAAAGTCAAGATCTTCGCCTTTTTCATAGAACTGGTTCCACTGGGTCACGGTTTTCTCAAGTGTGGAGGGGTCTACGGTTATTTTTGCCGCTAACTCCTCAAGTGTATCTGCTTTTATAATCCAGCCTTTTTCAATCTCAGCACCGTTGTCTTCGCTCCACTGGTAAGTCGCGTCTGTTGTTGTAAGCAGGGGACTTGCAATAGGTCTTAGTTTTCTTCCTGACTCGTCAAATATGAGGTAACAGGGTATCCTTGGAAAATCCTGAATTTCCGAATCATAGAACTCTAGTGCGCGGTGTCCAGTGTCTTGTGGAGCTCGAGGGTACTCATTCATGAATCGCTTCCCGAACTTGTCCACGTTTATCCAAGGCATTCTTAAATTGGGATTTCTAAAGCCGCCCAGTGAGAAACGGAAAGCAACCGGAAACTCTGGAAACTTGAAACCGTACGAACCATGAAAGTGCCACATATGCCAAAGGGCAGCACCAACCTTTTGTGCCATAATCACTCCGTCCCCTGTATTGCTTAGAGGGGCCATGGAATAGACTGGTTGAGCTTCAAAATACTGGAGCTTGAGCCACTCATTATGTTCAAAGCCACCACTAGCTAAGATTACCGCTCGTTTAGCTGTAATTGTTACTTTCCTGCCTTTGCTCTCAGCTATAACGCCTGTTATGTTCCCTGAAGAGTCCTGCAACAAACTCTTGGCAGGAGTTTCAAGCAGCACAGGGATTTTTCTTGAATCTACGTTATCCATAACAAATTTCATTAGTCGTTGTCCTGCGGCGTTACGTGCAAGTATCCAGCGGAAACCTGTGAAACCTGGGATCTCGCTTATCATAAGTGCGCCGCCGACGGATTTGGCGCCTGGCAAGTTAGGATATGTAGCGCCGGATGTGTCGCCAGTAAGGTGGCGCACAAAGACTTTTGCTTGGTCGGTTTTTGCTAATTCTTCAAAAAACTTTGGAAGATCAAATAGACCTTGAGCCATCGCTTGAACAACTTTCGAGTTCACTGTTCCGCTAGAGAGTCTTGTTAGGTACTTTACAGCGTCGTCAACATCGGATGCATAGATTGCTGCTCCTCCAGCTAGAATGGAACAGCCACCTGGATGAGGTGTTTTTTCTAGGATTAGTACTTCAGCGCCGGCATCGTGGGCAGAGATGGCGGAGACTCCACCAGCTAAGCCATATCCTACGACTATGACATCGACTTCTCTATTCCCTTCATTGTGCTCTGTTGGTTTATCAAGCGATGGATTAGTCATTGTTTTATTCTCCATTCGGTGCGTAGCCATAAGCTATGATTTGGCTGAGCGGAATAGCCTGCGGTATCACGTTTAACTGTACCATCCAATTTATGGTTGAATTCAATCCGGCTTCATGACCCCCAAATTGACCGAAAGTTGGGCTAATATTCCAAGTTAATATTGTGTCATGAACATTGATAGTCGCTTCTGATTCGGAAACATCGTATTTGCTTGCGTAAAATGATGCAGCGCTATTTGGGTCAGCGGAAATCTGTTGTTCTGCAAGTAGAATAACTTGTCCGAAGCGTTTCAAAGCAGGTCCATTTGCGTTAAGGAACGCAGTATCAGTAAAGTACACTGATCCTCCAAAGCCAGGCAAATCTAGACTGACAACTGATATAGTTTTAAGGTCGCCTTGTTCATCTACACTTGATTGAGCGGTTACTCCTGCATCGATGGTTCCAGCTTCAATAGCTGGAATTAAACCAGTGTTGCCTACCTGTATGATGGTGAGATCTTTATCGGGGTTTAAACCGTACTTTGTAACTAATGCTCTTAGGCTAAGGTCTGAGCCGCTGCCGAATGAGGATACTCCAACCGTTTTACCCTTCAGGTCGGTGACTGAATTAATGGGTGAACTGTCTTTAACTGCTACAACGAATTGGTTGGTGGCATCGAGAAGGAAGCCTTTAAGGTCTGCACCGTTTGCCACCGAGGAAGATAACAAAGAGAAATCACCCTCATGCATGTCGCTACTGCCAGCAATGATTGCCTGAGTTGCCGCGCTTCCACTGTTAGCGGTCCACGGTTCAACGTTTAGGCTTGCTTGTGTGAAAAGGCCTTTTGCTACTGCCCAATCTACAGCTAAGTTGCCTGTTGAAAATTCGCTAATTCGTATCGTTGTTACTGGTAATGGGGTTCCTGTCGGCTGTGGTGTTCCTGTAGCTGTCGGCAGTGGTGTGCTTGTCGGAGTTGCTGTTATAACTGGCGTTGTTGAAGTACTTCCTGGAGTCGGATTTGCGGTGATTATTGGGGATGGTGATGACGCAACTGATGGTGTGGGTGTGGGCACAGATGTTGATGTCTGAACTGAGTCTGCGTTTTGTGAATGAATATAAACTGCTACTAATGAGATAGCAATTATTGCAATGATAACAACTGCCAAGTATTTGAGCCGGTTCTTGTTTAATGTGTTTTGGATTTTGTTGGACATTTTTTTAATTAACTCCATTGGTGTTAATAACAGCGTTATTCTATAACGGCGTTATAAGAATTTTTGCAAACTTTATTCCAAAAAGAATAGTCCAAACAGCACAACCGCCCAACGCAATGATTTATTAACCAAAACGCCGCAAAATCAGCCGATTTCCCAGCAAAGCCTATTCCAAACAGAATAAAAAACTCAAAACAATTTTAATGCCCCAGTCCCAACTCTCTTGTTATCGACAAAATAAAGCCGTAACAAAATTGAGTTACATTAAAGCTTTGAATGGCGAGAAACATTAATAACAGCGTTATAGCCATGTTTCCGTCAACAATCCCCACCCAAGCCAACAAACTCACGTTAATGGTGAAAAAAATGAGTCCACAAAAAAACCAACTTTCAACTTCATTGGAAGATATTTTAAAATTCGCCAACAGATACTCTCTTGGGAGCGAAAAAGGCGAAGGTTCAAAACATTTTCTTCGAATAAAAATTCCCAACGGTATACTAACAACACAGCAATTCAGAAAAATCGCTGACCTCTCCGAAAAACATGGCAGAAAATATACTGAAATCACAGACCGCCAAGACATACAACTCCACTGGATAGAAGCAGACGAGGGTCCCACCATTTTTGCGCAGCTCCAAGAATTAGGCTTTACCACAGACAGATGTGGGCAAGGCTATCCTGGAGTGGGACATGGAGACGTAAGAAACATTGAAGGCTGTCCAGTGGCGGGGGTAGACAAAGACGAATTAATCGACACATCGCCAATGGCAAAAGAGCTTGACGAGTTCTTTTCAGGAAACAAAGACTTCGAAGACTTGCCAAAAAAATTCAAGATTTCCATATCCGGTTGCTGTTTAAACTGTCCCAGCCCAGAAGCCTATGACCTATCGTTTATGGCTCTCAAGAAGCCTTCTGGAAAAGTCGGTTTCATCGTTTTTGTAGGTGGAACACTGGGGTCTCAACCGAAAATCGCTCAGCAACTCAACGTCTTTGTAGAGCCTGAACTGGTTGTTGATTTTGCGAAGGCGGTTGTTGAAATTTTTAGGGATACTGGGCGACGGGAAGAGAAGGCAAAGTCGCGTTTCCGATGGTTGGTTGAAGAGTGGGGCACCGATAAACTGCGGTTGGCTATTGAGGAAAAGCTGGAAAAAACGTTGGAGCCCTATGAACTTGAACGCTTAAACATTAAACAAGCAGAACACATTGGGGTGAATCCTCAAAAACAAAAAGGCTTATTCTACGTTAACATGCCTATTTTGGGCGGAGTATTAAATGCCGACCTCATGCGTGAAATAGCCAAGATAGCAGACGAATACGGTAGCGGCGATGTTCGTTTAACACCTTACCAAAACCTCATAATAATCAACATACCCAAACAGCACCTTAACTCCGTTGCAGGCAGACTTAAGCAACTTGGTTTTCCCATAAACGGTTCAGCTTTAAGATGGACAACCATAGCTTGCGCAGGAAACTTTTGTGCTAAAGCACCCGAAGCCCCAAAACAGCGAGCAAAGGAAGTCATCGATTACTTGGAACAATCAGGCAAAAACTTCAGCCCCAATCTACGTATTGGACTAAGCGGGTGCCCGAATGGTTGTTCTAGACACTTATTGGCCGATATTGGCTTGCAAGGTGTACATTCATCTGTAGACGGGAAGCCTGCGGCAACCTACAACCTGTTCATAGGCGGAGCTTTAGCGCCGGTTTCCGCGTTAGGTAAACTAGACAAACAAGGCGTAAAAGCTGAAGAAGTCAAACTTGAAGTGGAAAAAACCGTTACTTTGCATGCAAACAAAACAATTGAGCCTTCAAATCAAAACATGAAAAGTCGCTAATTTTTTTTGTCTTTATTTTTTAATGTGAACAATAATTTTCCAAGTCTTTTGATCTAAATTAACTACCTCGGCTACTTCGTATCCTCTGTCTTTTAGGGCAGGCGGTATGTCCCTTACTGAGGGCGGATTATTGAGCACCACTTCGAGGGTGTCATTTGGTGAGAGTTTTTCCAAGGCTCGGGTAACCAGCACTTGGGGGTAGGGGCAGGTGAGTTCTTGAACGTCTAGGGTGTAATGTTTTTCGCCGATTTTTTTGGGAGTATAGTCAGTTGCCATATTGTTTCCCAACAAATTTATAACAGTGTTATTAATAAGACTTTAGCCATGCTCCATGAATTCAATCAATACCTCAAAGATCTAAACCAAAAAGAATTCTACCATTGGCTAAAAGAAACCGGCATAGGCTTCACCCCACTGGCACGCTTGCCTAAACAAATCAACCCCTTCGACGACCACATAAGCATCTTCGCCAAACTTGAATACACCAACTTCGCCGAATCCATAAAAGCGCGAGCGTTTGCAACGATGTATTATTTGAACAAGGTCTCCGGGCGAATGAACAATAAATCCAAAGTTATAGCTGCTACATCAGGCAACTTTGGCTTAGCTGGATCTTACCTGTTGCGTGACCAGTTCTCTTTCACTGTAAACATGTCTGAGAAAGGGGCAAAAGAAAATGTGGATCTATCAACAAAACTAGTAGAAAATGGAGCCAAAATTGAAACTTTCTCAGATGGTTATTGCCCAACAGTGGGCGCAAAAAGAGGAGAAGCCATAGCAGCAGCTAGGTTCGTGGAGAAAATTGACTCACAAGTGATAAATTATGATCAATATGACGATTGGGCAAACCCGTTGTCCCACTATCTAACCACGGGACCTGAAATTTACCATCAGACAAACGGCAAACTAACTCATTTTATTTCAAGCCTTGGAACTTGCGCAACCATGATTGGAATTGGCACGTTCCTCAAAGAGGTAAATCCGCAATTAAAGCTGGTCGGTCTATTTCCACAACAGGACCACCACCAGCTAGGACTAAGAAGCAAGGAAGAGTTGGGCGCAACACGGTTTTTCGGAGAAGCACAAAAGCTGTGCGACCAGTTGACTGAAGTTAGTGACAAAAACGCATACAACACCATGTTGAAGCTATGGGATCTAAGTATTCCCGCAGGCATTTCAAGCGGCGCAAACATTTGGGGAGCATTAGATGTAGCCAAGGAACTTTATGAAAGCAATAAGCAGGGGTTAATTGTTACGGTTATTCCAGACTCATGCGAGAACTATAACAGCTTTTTTAAAACTCATTTTGAAAACGTTACAGGCAAGAAATTCCAAGGCGGCATTTACAAAAAATATGAAGAGGCAGCAATTAAGGCTCAGCAAGCAAGAAAAGAGCATTTAGCTGAGCTAAAGGGTGGAACTAATGAGGTGTTTAATTCTTTGACAAATAGTGGAAGAACGTAGCTCTATGAGAAAACTATCGTTTAGACTCTGCAAACTTGTCTTAGTTCTCTATTAAAGTCAATGTCAGTTTAGCTTTGACGTTGGATATATCTTTGATCCTGTTGGAAACTACTTCTTTTAGTTTTTTGAACGATTCGGCTTCTACAATGGCGATGATATCGTATTTTCCTTTTATGGGGTAGACTTCGTTGACACCTTTAACTGCCTTGAGATCCTTTATCACTCTAAGAGTGTCATCCGGTGCTGTGTTTATCAGCAAAAGGGCTTTTTGCGGGTTTTTTGGGTTTTGACGTTGTTTGTGGAGTTCTGTTAACGAGAATTCCGCAAAAACTTGATTGCTTTGGTCAAACGTTTGTTGGGTTTTCTGCAAGGTTAATCCTCCCAGAGTTCATTTTGTAGTTTTACTAGAACCTTGTTTGGGTTGGTGAGTGTTTTCTTTACGGTTAGGTTTTTTTGTGTTTGAATTTTTTGTTGGGGCATTTTATTTTTCGCCTCTTTTTGATACTGATCAGTATAACGCTGTTATATCATTTCTTGATAATTATATTCCAAAAAGAATATCCGCCAAAAACGAAAGAAGACTTAAAAACCACCGAAAATGTCGCCCAAAAAGTCGCGCTACTAGTCATCTGCTAGATGTTTTAAAGACCCATACGTGTTTCGCTAAGGTTGAAAAAACGTTAACGCATTTTCCACTTTCTTGAAAACGCACGAAATAGCTCGATATATCGGCGCTCCTCTTTTGCCTGTGGTTGGGTAGGGTATGTCTAGTCCAGCGTACAGAGCAAGGAAGTCCAATTTTTCTTCAGTCACGTTTTGTTTGCACCTATTGCTTTATATTTGCATTGAACCCTTATACCTATAACAGTGTTATATGTCTTTTTGCTGTTTTTATTCTAAAATGAATATTTGTCGTAACTATCGTAAAGTTCTATCCTTAAGCGGTTTTCTGCCATTGCTCAATTTTCAAAACAATGCGCTTCCACAGTCGTTCCAAAAGTGAATCATGCTGCGAAGAATTAAGCAAGGGATCTTCAGTATTTTCACTATCCAAACCTTTAATGCCAGTATTTATTGTTTTGATGGGCTTTTCAGGAATCAAACCTTGCGGTCGATATATCAATATGAAAATTAATGCAAGGCCTAACAGAAGCGTATCTAGCCAAACTACGTCGAACGGAAGAAAGGGAGCAAAGACAGACGAGTAGAACACGATGGTTTGCCTTACAGCGACGAATATGAATGTTCCAGCTACAACGCCAAGGTCGTTTGCTGCTCCACCTAGCATCACCATAACCCACGGCCAAAACGTCCAATCCACCAATGAGAAACTTGTTGAGATCACATTTGCAGTGTAAAATGCGTATAATACTCCCGCCATAGCAGCGATCGCTGAAGCAATAATCATCACAGTAAGTCGCTTTCTCTCCACATCCTTACCTAAAGCAAGAGCCGAGTTCTCGTCATCCCTGATTCCTCTGAGAAGTCTGCCGAGCGGCGAATGCGTCAACTTGCGAACAAGAAGAAACATAACCAAGACTACAACCAACATGAAGGCTACTGCAACAACATTTCGCATTTCACCTGGAGTTAATCCGAACACGCTGTAGTTCGAAGCCCATGCAAACGGGTCGGGAATTGCTAAGCCGAAGGTGCCGCCGGCAAGTGGTGTGTAATTGTTGCCAATTATTAAAAACGCCTGTGCCGCTGCAAGAAGCGTCATGCCTAAGTAGTCGGCTCTGAGTTTTTTTGTTGGGTATGCGACTAATAGTCCAAGAAATACTCCGAAGAGTATTGCTACAATCAAAGTGGCTATTATGATCGCGAATGATAGTAAGATATTGGTGCTTAAATGCGAGTTGATAATGCTGACAATTTGCGGATTGTCGCTATAGTAGTTGAGGCTGGAGCTGACGCCGTATAGTCTTCCAAGAAGCGTCCCAGGTATTAAACCCGCCATGAACGCACCTCCTGCAACTGCCAGAGTCTTGCCAAAGTTTGATACTCCCCCGTAGCCGTATTCAAGATTCAGGCTCATTGTAACCAACATATAGGGGGCAAAAGTTGCTAGAAGATTCAAAGCGAACAGGCCTGTACTACCCAGCATTTCTATGCCTCCTTATTTTTTTCTTGAGTTCTTGAAAGTTGATGCCGGTTATTCCGCGTGGAGCTATCATAAGCGTTATAACCATTGCAGCTAGCGGAATCAACGGCTCGTAGGGGATAACCCACGAACCCCAAGAGTCAGCGAGCACTCTTATAATGACGCTTTGTGCTACTCCAACTACGAAGCCACCGATAACTGCACCATAAATATTGTAGAGCCCACCTACGACGGCGGCTGCAAAGATGCTTATCAAGAAATAGGTGTCACCGACGGTTGTACTTGAAATGTACCATAATGGAATAATGCTTCCAGCCATACCTGCAAGTCCGCCTGCAATAAACCAAGAGATGATGTAAACGGAGCTTGTGTTGATTCCGACGGTTCCAGCCAAAGGCGGGTTTTCAATGGTTGCTCTCATGGCGATGCCCAGTTTTGTTTTAGTTAGAAGAACGTACAGACTCACGACTGAGGCTACAACCAAGATGGGGGCAACAATAACTATTCCTCGTATTCCAGCAAATGTGAAATCGTACGGTGCGAGAAGAAAATTTCTTGATTGCAGCCTGAACGCGTTTTGAAGGTAGTCGGCAAATATGTTGAGTATAGAAACCAAAAGTATGTCGAAGGCGATGGTTGCAACCATCAAAGTGGTGATAGAAGCGTTACGTTTGGTTAAGGGTCTGAGAACTGCGACATATTGGATTACGGCGGTTAATCCACCAAGCAGGAATCCCGGTATCAAACCGTAGTAGATGTTTTGCTTAAACAGTTCAGCTGTTGCCAGTCCCGTGTATATTCCAACGGTGGCAAAGGATCCGTGGGCGAAGTTGGGAACTTTTGTCGTGAGATAAGTCAGGGTTAACCCGACTGTAAGCAGCGACAGCAGGCTTGCGATGAGCAACGCGTTGGTGAAGATCAGTACATCTACCATTAATTTGACTCCTTACGGGCTAAGCTCGATGCCATAACGGCGTTATATGCTTTTTTGCAAGTAATATTCCAATAGGAATCAAAAGAAAAAAACAACAAGACGATTGCTACTTGCTGTTCACAATGTAAACCGCAATGAAAATCAAGAAGGCACCCGAAATGACAAAGACAGTCAATTTTTCGCCAATAAAAGCCGCCGCAAAAACAGCCGTCACCAAGGGCTCACCGAACAAGAAGGAGCTTGTCGTTGAACCAGCCTTTTTTAAAACGTAAAACCAGATCCAGTAGCTGAGAATTGAGCAAGTTACAGCCAGGTAAAGAATCCCGAACCAAGCATCTGCCCCAATGGTTAAGATTTGGAAAAATGAGCCTTCAGCGAATGAAAAAGGAACTAGACAAACGCCTCCGATGATAGTGACGTATGCAACAACCAAGAAAGGGTCATATTTATTCATCATTTTTTCGCCAAGCAGACTATAAATTGCCCACATAACAGGGGTGGATAGAAGAATTAAAGTTCCCATGAGAAGTTGCTGGTTTTGCTGCAAACCAAAGAGATCCGCTGATATTACTGAGAATGTTCCGAACGCTGCGATGGCAAGACCGAATGCGTGCCGTTTTGTTAGTTTATCCTTGAATATTCGCAGGGAGAAAAGTGTAATCAAGATAGGGGATAGCAGGCAAACGAGGATGGATGCGATGGATGCGCCGGCAAGGGCAATGCCTGTGTATTGGACGATGTAGAAAAAGGTCACGCCGGTAAGGGCTAAGATGAGCAGGATTAATAGGTCTTTTTTGTCTATGGCTAGACTATAATTTGGGTTTACGGCTCGCCTGGCTAGCAGTATGATTGAGATGAGTACGGATGCGACGAGGAATCTGAAGGTTGCGAGGGCGATAGCTGTCAAACCGTTGCCTATGGTTGCTTTGACCACTACAAATGAGCTTCCCCAGAAAACAATGGCTAGTATCATCAGGAAGGCTTGGAATGGGGTTATAGAGCGTGTGGTCATGGTTTTAACCAATGTTTTTGTCTAACTTTTAAGCGTTAAACGCGCATTTTTAAATATTCGCTTAGGAATATTTCTTGCAAAAAAGCATATAACGCCGTTATAGAGTGTAAAACTAGCAAATTCAAAGGGAATGATAAATAAAATGTCAGAAAAAAAATTAAGCACCCTCCAAATCTACGCAGGGGTACATTTCACACCTCCAAACGCAGATCTAGGAGCAGAATCTACACACAAAACGACAACAGTCACAGGAAAACTCCCAGTTTTTAAGGAGGTTCCTTGATTTGACCCAAAAAACTGCCAAACCGAAGAGACAAGTTTCGCTAATAATCGTAGTAGTCGCACTCATCGCCGCATTGCTCATTGGCTCAGCAGGCGGCTACGTGATAGCACCAAAAACGAGCTCTAGCACCAGTGGCCATGGCTTGTCAGGCGTGATAAACATCGGCGCAGCCCTTCCCCTGTCAGGACAACTATCTTCATACGGCGCAACAGCAAAAGCAGCATTAACCTTAGCTGAGAACCAAATTAATACCGCCTTAAGCAACTCAAAGGCAGGATACTCAATAAACGTCCTGTTTGAGGATACCCAGACACAACCTGACGTTGCATTAACTGTAACCCAAGACTTCGCAGCTAAAGGCGTCCAAGTCATATTAGGATACTACTCGACGAGCGAATTAAGTAACAGTTTGAACTATGCGCAAACAAACCACATAGTGCTAATTTCACCCGCTTCAACAGGATTAAGTCTGGCGATAGATAAACCATACATCTACAGATTCGTCCCAGCGGACGACAAACAAGGACCCGCAGCAGCTACAGCATTAAAATCCCTTAACATAACATACATTGTATCAATTGCAGTTGATAGTGCATACGGAAATGGCTTAGTCAACTCCACTGAGAGCGCATTCAGCGGGCTAGGCGGAAGCGCTGACCCTAACGGCATAAGCTACAACCCGAACACCACAGACTTCTCAAGCGATGTGGCACTGTTAGCTCAACAGGTCCAAACCGCCGTTACAACCTATGGTGCAAGCCACGTAGCTGTATATGCTGTAACATACGACGAATTAGAAGATATAGTGACAGTGGCAGCCCAATATCCAGTGTTATCACAAGTACAGTGGTTCGGATCTGATGGAAACTCCCCATCTCCAGGCATCGCAGCAGATTCAACAGTGGCAACATACCTCGCAGCCGCACCCGTTCAATTCGAAGGCACAATCTTTGCACCAGCCACCTCCACAATCCAAACACAGGTAGCTAACTATGTCCAAAGTCAAACAGGCGGCTCTGCAGATCCCTACTCATTTGCCATATACGATGAGCTCTGGGTCGTCGCAAAAACCTTAGCCTTCACACAACAGAACAGCGGTACAGCAATAAACTCGGCACTCCCAACCATTGCTGACCAATCGTTCGGCGCCAGCGGCTTAACACAGCTCAACTCATTCGGAGACAGATCAAGCGGGGACTACGAGATATACCAGATCTACGCGGTTAACTCGACGGCTTATGACTGGAAAATTGCTGGGTCCTATTCGGCTTCAACGCAATCGGTGACATGGAACACATAAAACCCCTATCTCTTTCTTTTTTTTATTTAAGTAAATAATCGGTGTAGTGTGAAAAATTTGTCCCATATTATTCTAGACATAGAGAATGTGAAAAAAACTTTTGGCGGAATCATCGCCCTTAACGGTATTAACATGAGCGTCGAAAGCGGAAAAATGACAATGTTGATTGGTCCCAATGGTAGCGGTAAAACGACGCTGATTAACGTGATATCTGGGTTTTACAAACCTGACGAAGGCAGAATACTATTAGAAAGCAAAGACATAACAGGGCAGTCGCTAAGTAAAGTGTCAAAACAGGGCCTAGTACGAACCTTCCAGATTCCAGCCCCCTTCCAAAAGCTCTCAGTTATGGAGAACCTGCTTATAGCAGGCGGCGGCAATCCAGGCGAATCATTCCTCAAGGCGCCATTCAAACGTGCTTGGAGGAAACAAGAAGCGGAAATTTACGAGCGCGCTTGGAAAGTTCTTGAGTTAATTAACCTTAAATTGCCTGATCAATTTGCAAGCAACCTAAGCGGAGGGCAACTTAAGTTACTTGAAGTTGGACGCGTTTTGATGACAGGTGCACGAATTGTTATTTTGGATGAGCCTGCTTCAGGTTTAAACCCAACTCTTGCTCACCAAGTGTTTGAGCATCTTGATGATATAAAGAAGAAAAGCGGACTAACATTCCTAGTAGTTGAGCACAGGTTGGATATTACGCTGCAATACGTAGATTACGTTTATGCATTAGCTCAGGGCGCGGTGGTTTCACAGGGCAGCGTTGCGGAAGTGATGAATGACCCGAAGGTTATCGAAGGCTATTTGGGGGTTTCATGCGCATGATAAAACTAAATGCTCTGAGTGCAGGCTACGGCAAATTTCATGTACTATACGACATTAGCGTTGATTTCGAAGACATGAAATTAACCGTAGTGCTTGGCCCCAATGGCAGTGGTAAAAGCACCTTACTAAAAAGCATCTTTGGGCTAACGACCATCTACTCAGGCGATATTCTGCTCAATACCGAAAAAATAACTGGAAAGCCGCCTAACCAAATAGCAAAGAAAGGCATAGCATATGTTTCTCAGGTACAGAACATCTTTCCAAACCTTTCCGTACGCGAAAACCTCATTATGGCAGGCTACACACTCAGGTCGGGCGAAGCAAACGAGAGAGTGAAAGAAGTCATAGAGTATTACCCCGTTTTGAATCAGTGCTACAACAGGAAGGCCAGCACTATGAGCGGAGGCGAAAGACAGATACTTGCAATAGCCATGTCGCTGGTACGCAAGCCAGACTTGATGCTTTTTGACGAGCCAACAGCTAATCTTTCTCCTAAAATGGCAACCCAAATCATGACCGAAATCACCAAGCTGCGGGATAACTTTGGAAAAACAATAATACTTGTCGAGCAGAACGCAATCAAAGCACTAAATTGTGGAGACAGAGCGTTGCTCCTTGTAGGCGGCAAGGTGAACTTCTACGGATTACCCAACGACTTGCTTAACTCGCCAGAACTAGGAGCGCTCTATTTAGGAATCCAGCAGAAAGAACCATCAGCCAAATAATGGCACGCCAAAAGAAGCCTTTAACCAGAAATCGATCATGGATCAACAGAAGAATTAACGACCGATATTTGTATCGTTGATATACTTCCAGTAAAGTATGTTGTCTGGATTGAAACGGGTAACTGGTGTTTTCTAAAACTGTGTTTGGGTTACGCCAAAGTGCGACTGTGGCGGTTTCGGTTTCATTGGGCAAAAATGGGGTGTTGATTCCTAGAGAGTAATTTTGGCCGTCGAATGTGCAGTTGATTGAAGAAACGGGTACGGTTCCTGAGTTTTGAATTGTTGCTTCAAAGAAAGGAACTTGTTCAGCACTAAAAAACTGGGTTACAGGATTACTTGACGAGTTATAGTTCTGCTGGTATACTGATGCTTTGGTGATTTGGATTTGACCTTTAAACTGTGGAGTGGAGTACGAAGTAGAGTAATATTGACAGCTTTCGTCTGCGAACACAAACGTTAGCTGCAACGTATAGGTTTGTTTGCTTTCCAGACCAAAACCTTGTAGGGTAAAAGTTAGGTTTCTTGTTTGGTGGGCTGGAATGAGGAAATATGTGGTTTCAAGGTATTTTTCGTCTATTGTCAGGTTTTGAGCCAATACGTCGGAGTTGTATACGTTTTTTATAGTAATATCAAGCACAGGGACAACGATATTTTGTTTCTGGTTATAATTTACTCCATACGACATTTCAACATTTGACACTTTAACTTCGGCATCATCTTCCATTGACGTTATAACAAAAAAAGGTAGCAACGCCGCCAAAAGCAACAGAAATAAAACTGCAAATATAACTTTTAAATTCACCTGCTGTCTACTCCACGATTAGTGATTGGGAATCTTTCTTTTAGCTCTCCCCAAGGAACAAAGTGTTCCCCAACAAGAACAGCCTCTTGGATGTTTCGCGTTAAATTTTTCATCAAATAGAAATTACGATAGGCCCCGACTTTGGCAAGGGTGGGCGCGTCGTACATTCCGATTAGGCCGTGATTTGTTGGTCGATGATGTTGTATGTTCCGCCACAGTATGTGACGATGTTGCTGCAAACATTTTGCAGTGCAGTTTGCAGGGTGCTTAATGGAGCATAGCGGTTGCCTTGGACGTAAATTATGAAGTGCTGGGTAGTCTTGGTTATTTTCGTTTCTGCACATTGTTTTTTATCTAGCCGACAAAGGATTTTTTCGTCGTCAACGCATGCGTATTCACCCTTGTTTACTTTTTCAAGTGAGGTTGACCCTAAAGGCGTATATTTTTCGTTTCCGCGTGTGATAATGAATCGGATATTGCCAACGATTTTTTCCAGGTCGTGAGCGCCGATGGACAGAAAAGTTTCTGCTGAAACCACATTGTAGCTGTCAACCACAGTGTTAATGTTGGGGAACCTGCCGTTGGCCTGCACAAGTTCGATAAGCCACTTCGCAGGAGGCTTTGGATCAACAATACCTTCCTCTTTTTGCAGCCGAGAATATTCGTTCAAAATTTGGTTATCATGTATTTTGTATAGAGCTATTTTTTCGATCTTTTCCTTTTTTAATCGTTCTAATGCACCATTTTTATTAACAATATTTGCACCTACAAATGTCGCCATCGCAACGTTGATTCCTTTATCAAGAACAGCCTTCTAAACCAGAAGCTCTACATTTCTACTTATCACTTATGTAACCTCTTTGCTTACTAAATTTACGAACGATAACTGTTAGTGCCGTATATCCATTTTTGCAAGTTTTATTCCAAAAATAATTTGGGAGACAGGAGACTTTAAGCAAAAGGCTAAAAAAATTTGTACAGTAAAAACACTTGATTTCATCTTAATTTATTCGGATCGGATCGATACGAGAACTATTGGAAATATCATAAAGACGGCGCCTTATATGTAAAATAGAGTTATTGCTTCATGTAGCAAAATGAATGATATACGGGGTCATGGTTTTTCAGAAAAAGGGGGGAGGTGAATTTGCTGTCGTTTTCATGGCAGAAAATTTTTTTGACAGTTTTGTTTGTTCACCATCCCTTTTTGTTTTGATAGGCGTTCAAAGGCGTGCGTTGGAGCACAATATTACATCACTATAACGACGTTATAGGTTTTTTTGATGATTTTATTCTAAAAAGAATACGCCAAAAATTGGTGGTTGCAAGAAGTTGCTGCTCACTTGCCGTATGCCTTGTGTTGATCGCATGTTGATATTCCGTTTGGAATAGTTTGTGCAAAAAAGCATATAACAACGTTATATGAATGTTATTTTAACCAACAATACTTAGGCGAAAAATATGGCAAAACAAACACCTATCCACGTATCAAGGGAGCGGGTACTTAAAACAGCCATAGATTTAACCACGTCACCCGCTACTCTGGAAACACTCAATAAAACAATCATCAATAGGAAAGTGAACCAGAGTTTCACCTTGAGTTTTTGCCCAAAATGCGGCTCCCTGCTAGAACCAGCTCATGGAAAAGCGGCAGAAATCTACTGCAGAAAATGCAAATACCGAACCAAACTCGAGGACAAGCAGGTTCTTGCAAGAAAAATTGATACTTCAATTAGCCACAGGGAAATAGCAGTAGTGGACTCTAAAGATTCACAGCTCAGAACCTACCCTGTTGTTCAGGCCATTTGCTCAGTATGCAACAATAACACAAGTGAAACTTGGACTTTGACGATTGGGTCAGAAGGAACAAGTGGAGTAACCTTTTTGCGCTGCACGAATTGCGGGCATACCCGAAGAGAGGCAGAATAGCTTATGGCTAAGATCAACGCTAAAGCCAAAAGGAAACCTGTACAGCTCCCCAAAAATCAAAGCGCCTCATCTGAAAATAAGAGAAACTCTAAGTCTTCCCTTAATTTTCAGATGGAGTTAGCTGAATCTATTTACGTTACCCATGTTTAGTTGATGTTATTTCTTTTGCCAAAGGACAGAAAGCGTATGGTTTCAAATGTAAAGTTGAATTTGGGCTTTGACATTGATGGAGTAATCGCCGACTTCTCACAACCCCTTCTAGCAACAATAAAAAAGGATTATGGCTTAAATCTGAAGCCAACGGATATTTACTGTTTTGAGTTAGACATTGTTTTAGGAATAAGTCGTTCTGAAGAGGAACAGTTAATTATTGAGGTTTTAAAGGGCGATTTGCCACTAAGTTTGGGCGCTAAAGAAACGTTAGAGCGTCTAAGCTGCGAGGGCCACAACATTTACCTTCTAACAAGCAGGTACGACCATTTGCGTGATATTACGCAGTCTTGGCTAAAGGAAAAAGGCGTACCTTACACCCAACTGCACCTTTTAGACAACGGTAAAAAACACCTTGCACATGTTGACCCGCTTGACTTGATAGTGGAAGATTCACTGCGGGAAGCATTAGGCTGGGCAACAAAAGTCAAAACTGTTCTAATTTATGATCAACCATGGAACAAAACATTTAACGTAAAAAACCTAACCAAACGAGTCTACAATTGGACTGAAATTTATAGCGAAATTCAAAAAATAAAAGCATCGACCTGTCAAAAACCAATCTTAACAACGTGTAAGTAAGGTGGATATTATATGGAATGCCTCATCGCTGCCCAAAAGTTTTCAGCCACCGACGGTTTCAAACTAGCCTACCGTTGCTGGCGCGCCAAATCGGTTAAGCGGGTGGTTCTTTGTATTCATGGTATCGGCGACTACTCAGGCTGGTTCAGAAATCTCGCTCCAGCCTTAGCCGCTGATGGAGCCCAAGTGTACGGCTTGGACCTTAGAGGCTTTGGTAATTCACAAGAAGAAGGATATCCAAGAGGCTACATTAGAGACTTTGAGCGGCATCTGCAAGACATTGATGATTTCGTCATTCACCTGCGAGCTAGCCATAAACGCAAAAAACTGTTTATATTTGGTCATAGTTTAGGCGGCGTTTACGCCCTTTGGTATGCCATTAGCCACCCAAGCGGTGTTGACGGTTTAGTGCTTGCAGCACCTCCAATAGCTTCGGCGTTAAGCAACCGAAAAAACGCAATCACTTTAGGTTTAGTTAACAAGTTTACCCCGCGAAAAACTCACAACCCATTTGCATCGTCGAACGCAAAAAATCGGGATCCACAAGAAGCCCAAATTATGCAGCAAGACCCGTTGGAAACGCTGCAGTTAACGGTCAGTTATCTTTCAAACGTTAAGAATTTACTTTTGAAGAATGTTTTGAGCAATGCTTCGTTAATACATGCTCCAACTTTGTTACTTCAGGGAGAAGCAGACACGACAGTATTGCCCACAGGAACCAAACAGCTCTATGAAAAGCTTAATGCCCAAGACAAAAAACTCGAGCTGTTCCCTGATGCTGGACACTGGTTCTACGACGCTCTCAGCCCAGCGCCGCCTCGTGCAAAATGTGACCCGGCAAAAAGAGAACAATTCGTCTCTATTGTAAAGGATTGGCTTAGAGAACATTAAAGAAGGAAAATAATTGAGCCAACCTCAGGCAACTTGACGTAGAACATCCACGAAACGGTCAATCTCCTCGAACGTGTTATAGATGTAAAAACTTGCACGTGCCGAAGATTGCACTTTGAAAGTTTGGTGTAGGGGTTGTGCACAATGGAAGCCGCTTCTTATTGCTATGCCATAGTTATCCATAAAGAGTGCGACTTCGTGGGATGACAAACCTTC
>PLSP01000152.1 GCA_003165195.1 Candidatus Bathyarchaeota archaeon
GGCGTAACAAAGCAGAGTTCAGGTTGTAAATGAAAAGTTAAGTTTTGCCCTAAAAATACAAAAGGTGATGTTTTGGGAACTGTAACTATTGGGTAACCGGCACTCCCGTCTATAACACATGCGTCAGGCTTGGGGCTGGAAAGCCGTGGTTGTTCGTATTTGGAGGAGAAGAGATTACAGAAAGGGTGGTGGGTCGGATAAGAAAGTGGGCATCAGCTTGGAAAAAAATAATAAGAACTAAAAACAAAGCCACGCTATGAAAATTAGCAGTTTCCTCGGTAATTCCTCGCTTATGATGTTAACAGCCATCATTGTGGTTTTGACTGTAGGAGGCTTTCCACATGGTTTTCCAATTCCAATCGGCGACATCTCCATGATTTCTCTTATTCTGATGATGACGCTTTCATTGTCGTCGATAGAAATTAAAGGCATGAAAATCAGCCATTACAAAACAGACATCAGAAATGCATTCATTTTATCTTTTGTTCTGTTAACTGCGGTTACTTTGGCAATGGCGTATTTCTTCACTGGTGATCTACGGTCTGGTTGGATACTTGAGGCCGCTGTGCCATCCGCAGTATCAGTTATATCTTTCACCTGTCTTTGGGGCGGCGATACCGAATCCTCAGCTGTTTCCTCAGTTGCGATATACCTACTTTCGCTCTTCATTACACCGATCATAACATTATTATTCCTTGGCAAAGCGGTTAGCGAAGTCACTTTGCTAGCCTATGTAGGCCTTCAGATAGTTATTCCACTGCTCTTTTCAAGAGTGGTTAAACGTTTTCTAACTTCTGCAAATATACGCAACATACTCATCAACATCTGCTTCTTTATTCTAGTGATTGCTGTGGCAGGCGAAAACAGAGGCATGCTCTTTTCAGCCGGTGCAATCGTGGGAATCATAGTGGCTTTCGCCCTCGCTAGAACTTTTGGTGTGGGCATTATATGCAACCGACTGCTCCTCAAGAGTGGAGTAAAACCGAAAAGCACTGTCTCTGCAACGTTGTTCAGCACTTACAAGAATACAGGCATGGCAGCTTCGTTAGCACTAGTTCTTTTGGGCCCTCTGGCAGCTTTGCCAGCAGCGGCATGCATGATTGCAGAAGTTTTCTGGCTTATCTTCGCAGGAAAATTCCTTTTTCCCAAGGAACACGCCATTGGGATTGCTGCTCCCAAGTAAACATTAAGATGCTTGTTCAAACTTCTAAACCTAAAAAGAGTTGCCAAGGGTTGGCTATGCAGGTTTCTTAATCAAAATTGCAGTACTCTCAGATGACTTCAGAATTTGAACGTTAGAAGTGGCTTAGAACAAAATTCATCAAACTCTTATGGCTCTCTAAAAAATCTACTATAAGTCTTGTGGCTTTGACAATCTGCACATCAAACAATCGCGAGACAGCTAAGGTAAATACGAAGGAGAATATGCCCAAGGGAATTTCCAGGATTAGGTTGAGGGAGTGGAAAAGCAATAAGTAAACAAGCGTGACTAAAGCACCAAGTACACCCATGATGACGGAGCGTACAATGAAATACAATCTCTGATGCCATACAGACTGCAGGAGGGCTTTTGCAAGAGCCTTTTTCCCAAGGTCTCGTTCAGCATTAGTCGGCGCTTCATTCACGTGTTGAACCAAAATTTTTGCGTTATTCATGTTTGTCAAATGGAGAATTTTTATCATTTCGTCGGATCCAGCAAGCTCTTTCGAGCTTTTGTTTTCAATTTCATTCATGATTTTTTGAGTTAGAACATCGATTTCTTGGTCGTCATTTAAAGATGAAGCCATTTGTAAACCAGCTGAAAACTTGAACTGCAGTTAATAGCCTCTTTTAGTCTTAATATGTCTTGATGCTGGGAAAAACGCATCTTAAGCGATAGAAAATGCAAGATGCACCCTGGGTTTTTATTTTTATTAGATGTGTAACTGCAGTTTGCTTTTACAAAACCTTTTATAGGATTTCTTGCTAGGGTTATTTCTAATGTTTCTTAGCTAGTGATTAATGTCGATAGTTTGGAAATGAGTGAAAGACATATTCAAACTCATTTTGCACTGGAAACCAAAAGTCTATGCAAGAAGGGTACCATGAATGAACTTGAACAATTTGACCATTAAATCCCAAGAAGCCATTCAGAAAGCCACGGAAATAGCTACGGCAAAGCAGAACCAAGCAATTGAACCCGCACACTTACTGAAAGCAATATTGATGGTTGATGAAAATGTAGTTCCATATTTATTGAAGAAATTAAATGTAAACATTGAGGTTTTTTCAAAAGCACTTGACAAAATAATTGATTCGTTACCTAAAGTTAGTGGTGGGCAACAATATCTCTCGTCTAGTTCCAATCGAGCCCTTCAGAAAGCGGAAGAGGTAGCTTCAGAATTCAAGGATGAATTCATTTCTATCGAGCATCTATTGCTGGGAATCTTAACAGTGAACGATGCTGCTTCAAGATTGCTTGAGAATAACGGTGTCAACGAAAAGGATTTGCGAACGGCAATAAAGCAAATGCGGAAAGGATCAACTGTTAATTCTCAAACTGCAGAAGAGACCTATAATTCACTGAGTAAGTTTGCAGTGAACCTAAATGACATGGCTATAAAGGGAAAACTTGACCCTGTCATTGGTCGCGACGAGGAAATCCGAAGGGTCCTTCAGATTCTGTGCCGCAGAACAAAAAACAACCCAATTCTAATCGGGGAGCCAGGTGTTGGCAAAACCGCAATCGTAGAGGGACTTGCTCGCCGCATAATCGACGGAGATGTACCTGAAAATCTGAAATCAAAACAAATTTTTTCACTTGACATGGGTTCTCTTATCGCCGGAGCCAAATATAAGGGGGAATTTGAGGAACGATTGAAAAGCGTCGTAAAGGAAGTTGTTTCAGCTGAAGGCGAAATCGTACTGTTCATTGATGAGATTCATACACTCGTCGGTGCAGGTGCCAGTGAGGGAGCATTGGATGCTGCTAACATTCTAAAACCCGCATTAGCTAAGGGAGAATTACGTGCCATCGGCGCCACCACTCTTAATGAGTATCAGAAATATTTTGAAAAAGACAAAGCTCTTGAAAGACGGTTCCAACCAGTCATGGTCAATGAACCAGATACATTGAATGCTATTTCCATCCTCCGTGGACTAAAAGAGCGTTATGAAACATACCATCATGTCAGGATTAAAGATGAAGCAATAATTGCCGCCGTTGAACTTTCACAGAAATACATTTCCGACCGTTTCCTTCCAGACAAAGCAATCGACTTGATTGATGAGGCAGCATCGAAACTCAGACTTGAAATAAACTCCGCCCCTGAAGAACTTGAGACAATAGACAGGAAGATTCGCCAGTTAGAGATTGAACGCGAAGCCATAAAACGAGAGAAAGATGAAGTGAAACTCAAATCGCTTAACGAAGAAATCGGGAACCTAAGTGAAGAACGCAATCAGTTGAGAGCTAAGTGGCAGTCTGAAAAAGACCTGGTTGATCAGATTCAGGTAAAAAAGAATGAAATCGAGCAGCTTAAATTTGAAGATGAAAGAGCAAATCGAATTGGTGAACTTGGAAAAGTCGCAGAAATTCGTTACGGCAGAATCCCCGAAGCAGAAAAAACAATTGAAACTTTAGAGAAAAAACTGTCAGGATTGCAGAAAAATTCAGCCATGATTAATGAAGAAGTTGATGCTGAAGAGATTGCTGAAGTGGTTTCTCGCTGGACAGGTATTCCGGTTAATCGAATGCTTCAGAGTGAAAAACAGAAATTGCTCAATATAGAAACTGAACTTCACATGCGGGTTGTCGGGCAGGAAGAGGCAATCAGCGCAGTATCGGATGCTATCAGGAGAAACCGAGCAGGTTTGCAGGACCCCAAACGACCAATCGGATCTTTTATCTTTCTAGGAACCACGGGCGTTGGAAAAACCGAGTTAGCAAAAGCCTTAGCTGAATGCCTATTCAATAACGAAAACAACATGGTTAGAATTGACATGTCCGAATACCAGGAGCGGCATACGGTTTCAAGACTCATCGGTGCACCTCCTGGATACGTAGGTTATGAGGAAAGTGGACAGCTAACTGAAGCCATTAGGAGAAAACCATATTCTGTCGTGCTTCTCGACGAAATTGAAAAGGCACACCCGGACGTTTTCAATATTCTGCTTCAGGTACTTGACGATGGTAGATTGACAGATAATAAAGGTCGGACAGCGGATTTCAAAAACACCATAATCATAATGACCTCAAACATTGGTTCTCACATAATTCAAGATAACCTGGAAAAAATAAATGATCAAAACCGTGAAGAAATCTTAAATCAAACACGAACACACGTCTTTGATTTGCTGAAAAAAAGCATTAAACCAGAATTCCTAAATCGCATCGACGAGATAATCATGTTTCAACCCTTGACGCGGGAAGAAGTGCAGAGAATAGTAGAACTTCAACTAAAAAGTGTCCAGAAGACGCTTGAAAAGAGCAGCATCAAACTAACAATCACAAAAAAAGCCATTGACTTTATTGCCACCATCGGTTTTGACCCCCAGTTCGGTGCGAGACCTATAAGACGCGTAATTCAAAAAAACTTGTTGAACGAATTGTCAAAAATGATTCTAGAAGAAAAAGTCGAGAAAGACTCGATAATTGTTGTCGACGAGAAGGACGGTAAACTGATATTTAAAAATAAGAAATAATGAGCCCCAACCATTGACTGGTTTTAGTCAAGGTTTCGTGATTAAAAAAGAACTGGGAATTAGTTTATGAGGTTAAGGTTGTCCTTGTTCTGCTTTGAGTTTTCTGTACTCTTGCTCTACCATTCTGTCTGTAACACCTGTCCGGTGGAAAACCGCCAAATAATGAGCTAAAACCCCTATCCCCCAGCCGACCAACGGAAAAATGAACCACGGAAAAGAAGCATTAGGAACAGAAGTATCTCCACGAGTAAACCACCAAACAAAAAACAGCAATACGTTTACGCCCACGTAGACGCTAAAGTGGATATAAAAACCTAGTTTTGCTAAGGCTCTCAGCTTAGCTTTTGTTCTTAACTCATCATCTGACAACAAAAAGCTTCCTTCCAAAAAGATTGTTGACTAATATTCAAATCCACGTTCTATCTATTTAATATTAGCCGATTTTCTTCAACTCAGAAACACATAGAAAATAACGTTTTGTGTGCTACAATGGAGCAGGCTTGATTTATCCGATTTAGATATGAAAGCTTTTATCTTCAGTCTGCATTAAAGATAAACAGAAGAGTTTCGTTTTGTTTACTGCTAACGAATTTTTTGTATGTCCTGAATGTGGCAAGCAAAAATTATCCATTCATCGGAAAACATATGAGAAAATAATAATTTTCTTTTGCAATAATTGTCACTTCAATTCTTCATTTGAACCCTCAACAGAAGCATATTTTGACATTGACAAATCTTTGGAAGAATTCACGGCAAACCATAAAAAAATCATTTACGCAAAATAAACTTTGCAAGTTAAAGAAGCACTAATTATTCCCCTCTTCGACTTTTATGAACCCAAAATCACCCATTTAGCCGCCACTTTGGCACCGAAAATAGTTGTGGTGAACGCTGGGATTTGGGCATCGACGTTTTGGGGCGTCACCCGCTTTTTCCTTTTTTGCAAAAATAGCGCGTACACTTCTCTAAAAAAACAAAAAAGAAAAGAGAATTCCTGGAATGTCGATTTTCTGGTTGTTTTGTCTATTTTGCTTTCTGTGTCATCTCAACTTTTTTCCTGCTGATAACAACCGCACTTAAAGTCACAATTGCCATTGCTGCTGCAACTGAAACGAGCGCTGCACTGCCGAACTCAGGTGTTGTCGTTGGGGTGGAGGACGCTGTTGCTGTTGGGGTAGATGTACTTGAGGAATCAGATATTACTGAGACTGTGCTATCGGCAGCATTGGTCACGAATACCTCGCTTTTGCTTGGATCATAAGCTACGCCAAAGGGGCCGTTTCCAACGGTAACGGTTGAGACGACTTGGTTAGTGCTGTCTGATATTACTGATACCGTGCCGTCAACTGTGTTGGCTACAAACAGTTGTCCAGTGCGAGAATCGTAAGCTAATTCTTCAGGAGTGAGTCCTACGGATATGTTTGCAATTATAGTGTTGGTGCTATCTGATATTACCGTGACAGTGTTGACGCCTGAATGGGTCACGAATATTTCGGCTTTTGCAAGATCATAAGCTACGCCGTAAGCTACGCCTGCACCTTGTTCATACTGTGTGGGTATGGTTGCGACCACAGTATTTGTGCTGTCCGATATAACTGAGACGTCTGG
>PLSP01000116.1 GCA_003165195.1 Candidatus Bathyarchaeota archaeon
GAATTATATGAACGTGGAGGTGGAAAACGACTTGTCCAGCGTCTGCGCCGTTGTTCTGCACTATTCTTATGCCTTCAGTTGCTGTCGCAGGCCTAACTGCTGATGCTACTCTTTTAACAACTGTGAAAAGGTGAGTCGCTTCTTGCTCTGGAATATCGAAAATATTTACATAATGCTTCTTTGGCACCACAAGTGTATGTCCTACGTTAACAGGGTGATTGCTGAGGAAAGCCATCACCTGGTCGTCCTCGTAGACCACGCTGGCTTTGGCCTCTTTCTTGATTATCTGGCAAAACACGCAGTTAGTTACGATCATAGTATTCAGCCGTTTAAGGGTGGATTAACTTAATAGAATTTCGTTTCCAACAACAGTCGAGCAAATAAAAAGCCACAAAACCAAAAAAATTAATGGTCAAGACCTAATTGAACAAAACAAAAAAGAAAAGAAGCTTATTCTGGTTGTTGTTCGGGCTGTGGTGGCTGCTGCTGTGACCTTACGATAGGTTTCTTCTTTGCTTGTTCCATTTGCGCCGCAGTTAAGTNNATTCGTAGAGAATGTTCATCCATCTGAGTCTTAGACCTTCGGGACTTGATTCATACATTTTCGCGGCTTCAATCATTTTTGCTGAAGCTTCAAACTCGGCGGTGGCTAAGGTTACTCTTGCCATGCGTTCCCGCTCTGCCTGCGCTTGGCGGCTCATAGCATCTTGGAGGTTCGCAGGGATGATGACATCTCGTACTTCAACGGCTGTGACTTTGATGCCCCAGGACTCAGTTTTTTCGTCAATGATTTCTCGTAGTCGTGCTCCAACTTTTTCTCGTTCTGCGAGCAACTCGTTGAGGCTTACTTTGCCGATAACTTCCCGCAGGGTTGTTTGTGACGCCAACTGGGTTGCTTGATAATAGTTTTCCACTTGCAATACTGCTTTCTCCAAATCCACAGGCTTCATGTACAGTACTGAATCAACGTTTACTGGAACGTTGTCTTTTGTGAGGGTGGACTCGGTGCGGAACTGGATGGTGTCCAGCCGCGTCGATATTTTTAGTGGTGCTCGGTCAATTAGAGGGACGAGGTAAATGAGGCCGGGACCCTTCAAACCCATATATCGACCCAGCCTTAAAACAGGCATTCGCTCCCATTCTCTGAGAACACGGATACCGCTTAACACGAATATAACAACAATTAACGCTATAAATCCAATAACAGGAGCTAAAATATTTAACGACATTACATTTCACCCTTCAATAGCTATTGGGACACTTTGGAGAGTTAAGCTTTTTGCTCAATCGGCTGCACAACAAGAAACAAGCCGTCCATACCCACAACCACAATTGCCTGCCCCGCAGGTATAGCTGCGTCTTTGACGGTGGCTTGCCAAAACTCACCCATAACTCTGACTTCCCCGGTGGGTTTGAGGTCGCTGGTTGCTATTCCTGTGGATCCGATTAAGGCTTCTTTGCCGGTTTTCACTTTCTTAAATTGCGCTTTTACCCCTGCATAAAATATAAGCGCAATAATCAAAGCGACAACGACAATGGTTACCGCAAGAATAACTTCACCCTGAACGGCGAGTCCAAAATAGGTTGCTCCTAAAAATGCAGCTAAAAAGAGAAACACCGCAATGACAACCAAAATTCCTACTGCAAAAGCTAACCCTGCCTGCATACAAACTACCCTTAATATGGAATAGCCAGAATCAACTTATAAGCAAATATAAAAAAAGAAAAAGTAACTTCTTGCCCTAGTCAAATTCTAAGGGCAAGGAAACAGAGGGTGCTTGACAGTCTGCGCCAAATTGCGGTAGAAGGGATGGTCTGCGTCTTAACGGTGGGGAAGGCATGGGTGATGGCGGTTCAAGTTCAAGCGGGATTTTGTTTATCAGTCTTCTTCGCCTCCGTGAACAGTTGGGACTATTGTTGTTTCGATTAGGTTTTCTCGCCGGATTATTGTTATTTTGGTTTCTTTGTCAATTACGTCTTCTGCAAGCAGTCGTGGTAGGTCATAGAAGTTGGTGACGGGTTTGCCGTTGAATTTCACGAGTACGTCGCCCATGGCTAAGCCTGCTTTGCGTGCGGGTGATCCAGCTTCTACGCTGAAAATCATAACGCCTGTTTCTTGCTCTAGGCCTATTTGTTCAGCGATTTCCTCTGGGATAGCGACAGTGTTGGCGATTATCCCAAGATAGCCTCTTTCTGCTGTTCGCCCAGTCATGAGCCTGTCAGCGACTGCTTTGACTTTGTTTATTGGGATTGCGATACCTCGTTGCCACACATATGCTGTGTTTATGCCGATGATTTTGCCGTCAACATCAATGAGTGGTCCGCCGCTAAAGCCGGGGTTAAGCTGCGCGTCGGTGGCTATGATGTTTTCCATAGATGTCATTCCGCGCCATCCCCGAATTGTGCTGTTTACGCTGGTTACCATGCCGCTTGTTGCGGTTGGCTGGTTTCTGTTAAATGGGTTAGCAAGTGCCAAAACATATTGGCCTACGCTTAGCTTTTCTGAATCACCCAGCTCTATGGGTGTAAATTCTCCGCTCTCCGCCTTAATCAAGGCTAAATCGCTGTATGGATCGGTGCCCACGATTTTTGCGTTGAAAGTCTTCTCTCCCTGACCTATTTTGACTGTGCCACATCCCTGGAGAACATGGTTGCAGGTAACGATGAAGCCGTCTTTGCTAATGACAACCCCTGTACCGTGTGACATCTGTGCTTTAACGCTGACGACAGATTGCGAGACTGTTTTGACTAGCATGCTTGTTGCATCTGAGAGTGATTTGAGTACTTCTAACGGGTTAGTTAATTGACTCATTTTGTTTTTCACCAAAAGAGTAAACATCAAAAAGGTATTTGTTGACTAAGTAACACCTAAACCTAGTCACTAGCCTACTGACCTCGCAAAAATTTGAGGGGATGAAAGGTGGCTTGGCTTATGCGGGCATCATGAAAGGTGACTCACCGTAGAAAGCAACGTTTTGCGCTCTTGCTGCATGTGACGTCTGGCAAAGTTTGCCGATGTTGCTCATCAGCTGATACGATGCTTTCAACGCCAAATTCAAGTTGTTGTTTGTCAAGAATTTAGCCTCTATGTTTAATGCTGAGCCTTGAATGTTTGCTGCGATTTGAATTCCACCATCTTCTGTGACCCACTTCAAAGTGACGCCTTGGTTGGTTTCTGATATGCCAAGCCAGCGGAGCACGCCGAACCATTTGCCTTTAAGCGATTGAATCAGCTGGTTTGTCATAAGATCTGAGGGAAGGAAGGTTTGGATAAGCGGCGTTGTAGGCTCTTCTGGCTGTTGATTGTTAAGTTTGAGGCTGATTATCTTTGGGTTAACTTTGTAGCCCCCAGCCTCTTTTTTGATAATGCCCTCTTCTTCTAGACGTGATAGTATGCGGCTAAGAGTTTCAGGATGTAGCCCAATTCTCCGTTTTAACCCGTCGAAAGTGAATACGGCTAAGCTTTCCTTTTCAATCAGCGCCAACACGTCAGCATCGCGTTCGCTGAGGCAATAATCGGCTTCTGGGCTTTGCCAATTGACGGTTAGAAACGGAATCATTTGTCACATCTCTGCTCGGAAGATGCTTTTGAAGTTTGCTCCATAGCCTGCCAAAAAAGCATGTTACGAAAAGCAGGAAAATATTTAGATCAAATCGCTAAATCACATATTTTATAGTGTGACTCGATAATTACTGGTCGCTACTGCCAATATTTTCGTGTATTTGATAGAATAGAGATTGTCCTAGCTTTACTTTGATCACGTAGAGGAATATTTTTTATATAGAACAACTTCGTAGTTTCTATATTTTATATAGATATACCTAATATAATGAGTTATGATAAAACAACGTGGCGTCTATTTTGACTAAAGAAGTCGAAAAACAAAACGAAGAGCAACGAAAGCTCCAAGTAACTGGGGGATCTACATTTATCCTCTCTCTGCCCAAAGACTGGGCAATCAGAAATGAACTCAAAAGGGGAAGCTCAATGGTAGTCCGCCAAGAAGATGACGGCTCACTTTCTATCGCCCCTTCAAAATTCGTAAAAAAAGAAAAGCAGGACGAGGCTTTTATCAAGGCCTCAAACAGCGACAACCCTGACGCAATCATGAGAACAGCAATCTCCGCTTATCTAGACGGCTACAACATTCTACACATTCGAGTGCAGGGGCAAAAAGCCTTGTCTTCGAAAACGCGAAACCACCTTAAAAATTTCGCTAGGCATTATTTGGTTGGTACTGAAATCGTGATTGACACCCCTACCGATTTGACCCTTCAAGTGCTCCTTAATTATCCTGAACTTACTGTCCAAAACGCCTTAAGTAGAATGTCAATAATAGCCTCATCAATGCATAAAGAAGCCATAGCGGCTTTAAGAAAACTGGATTATCAAACAGCAAAATCAGTAATTGAAACTGACCGTGAAGTAAATAGATTCGGCTTATACGTCGTGAGGCTTCTCAAACTTGCCGTTACAAACCCAAGAGTCGTCAAGGAAATCGGATTAAACAACCAAAGAGATTGTTTAGGCTACAGGCTAATAGCGAAGGCTGTTGAAAGAACCGCAGACCACGCAACCAAAATGGCTGAAAACACACTATTGCTCAAAGAACCAGTGAACGAGGAGCTTTCAGTGAAGATAGAGGAGTTAAGCACTTTAGCTAACTCTATGTTTGAGAACTCCATGGATGCATTATTCCGACGTGACTTTGATTTGGCGGAAACCGTGATCGAAAAACTCAACCATGTACATAAATTAGAAAAAGAAACAGTTCTATGCTCAAGGAACATAAAAACTGAAGAAATGGTAAACCTTCGATTACTAATCGAAAGCGTCAGGAGAACTGCAGAATACGCAAGCGACATTTCAGAAGTTGTCCTAAACTTAAACGTGGAATCAGTCTTAGGATAACCTGAAACCTTCTATTTTTTTAACCCAAAAAATAGTTTTATTAAAATGGAAAAAGTTTAGTTATGGGTCTTATCTCAGTTTAACTTTTTCGCCGGTTGAAATGTAAACTACGGCTTCCATGATATGTATAGCATGATCTGCAATGCGCTCAAGATACCGCACAACCAGCACGCTTGAAATAGTACACTCGTTGGTTACACCTGCCTGCTCCACAAGTTTGCCAAGATAATCAAAGTAGGCCTTGTCAACCTCATCCTCTGTTTTAGTCATGTTTTTTACAAGTTCAGGATCTAGACTCTTCAATGAATTGATGCTTATGGTTACCATCTGCAGAACTTTTTCAGCCATTTTTCCGATGTAATCAAATATCCAGTCGTCGCATTTCATGTTTTTTCCGTTAAAACGTGAGGTGATGTATGATATGTCCCAAGAGTATCTACCGTAGCGTTCAAAATCATAGGCAACTTTCATGTAGGAGTTTATGATCCGCAGGTCCGAAGCAACTGGCTGATACTTTGCTATTAAACCGAAGGCTTTGTCCTCAACCTCCACGGTTCTGTTTACAAGAATTTCAGAAAGATCATGGACATCTTTTGTGACGTCTTTTCCGTCTATGTATCCGCTGACTGCAATCGCAATTGCTTTTTCAGCTACGCCGCCCATCTTGTAAACCATTACGGTTAATTCTTCCAAGCCATTATCTAATAATCTGTGCATAATAAATTACTTAACCGAACTTTCCCGTTATGTATTTTTCTGTTAATTCACTCCGCGGATTCTCAAAAACAGATGTTGTATCACCGAATTCAACCAGTTGCCCAAGGTACATGAAAGCAGTATAATCTGAAATACGTGCTGCCTGTTGGAGGTTATGGGTAACGATAATAACGGTAAACTCTTTTTTGAGAGCAACAATTGATTCCTCCACTTTAGACGTTGCAATAGGATCAAGTGCAGAACAAGGCTCATCCATTAGAATTATCTCCGGCTCCACCGCCAAAGCCCTCGCAATGCATAGTCGTTGCTGTTGACCACCTGACAAAGCGGTTCCTGGCTTCTTTAAGTCATTTTTGACTTCGTCCCACAAGAAAGACATCCGAAGACTTTTTTCCGCTAAGGCATCAAGCTTCTTTTTATCTCTTACACCGTTGAGTTTCAAGCCAGCTACTGCATTATCGAAAATTGACATTGTTGGGAACGGATTTGCTTTCTGGAAAACCATGCCGATTCTTCTACGAATAGCCACCGGATCAATCTTTGGAGAATAAATGTTGACGCCATCCAAAATCACTTCCCCTTCAATTTTAGTGCCAGGGGTCAACTCGTGAATTCTATTCAAACACCGGATAAGTGTGCTTTTACCACATCCAGAGGGGCCCATAACGGCAGTAACTCGGTTTTCAGGGAACTTCATGCTGATTCCCTTGAGGGCCTGTACCTTACCGTACCTGGCCTTCAAGTCTTTTGTTTCTAGCTTAGCAGGCAAATTTATGTTTTCAATGTTGCTCATCTAAATTAACCTCTGCTTTGAGTTATGTATTAAATTTTCTATTGTTATCATTGTTCTACTCCGTCCTTACTTGCCCCAGATTCCTTCCAAAAACATATTTGACCACAAGATTTAGCGCAAGCATTATTAATATAAGCACTAACGCCGCACCCCACGCCGCAGTTTGCCAAATTTGAGACGCTGAAGTACCGTAATTATATATGAGAATTGTTAATGAAGCGGTAGGCTGGAATATGCTTTTGGCAAAGTAAATGCTTGTAGACGCTGTTAATAATATTGGGGCTGTCTCTCCGGTTGCCCGTGCCACGGCCAATAATATGCCCGTTATGAGCCCGGTTTTCCCTGTGCCGATAGCGATTTTGAACACAGTTTTCCATCTAGAGACCCCAAGAGCCATTGAGGCTTCCCTTAAAGTCATTGGAACAAGCTTAAGAGATTCACTTGTTGTCCTTGCGATTATTGGAAGCATTACAAAACTGAGCGCGACTCCAGCCGCAAATGCAGAGAATTGTTTCGTTGGAAGTACAATTATTACGAAAACGAACAGTCCTAACACAATCGAGGGAAACCCAGTTAGAACATCATTCATAAAACTTGAAACCGTTGAAATCTTAGATGAAGACCATTCGGAAAAAAAGATGCCTGCTCCAATGCCAATTGGTACCGAGATAAGAGAGGCTATACCCACCATCGTGAAACTTCCAACTATTGCATTGGCTATTCCACCGCCTGGAACATTTGCTGCAGTTGGCAATTTTGTCAGGAAACCTAAGCTAAGGGCTGGTACCCCTCGTATGAAAACGTCTCCAAGTATGAGCAACAACGGAATTATTGCCAGAACTACTGCAGCTATCACTAATATGGTCATAAACTTGTTGAAGATTCTTCGCCAAAGTGAAATATTTGTAGGCAAATTAGATTTGTTTATCAGACCAACCCCCTCAAGTCTTAACACGTGTTCCACGAGTCATCCTCCAAAGCA